>NZ_JAAKEI010000041.1 GCF_011039085.1 Desulfovibrio sp. ZJ369
TCCGAAAACTCGGCAATGAGCGGATCTTCATGGGTGTCGGTCAGCACGTCCGTCAGTTCCACATAATCGCCGTACTGCGTAATGCTCGCCTCAATGTCGCGGAAGGTGGGCTGGGACGCGGCGGGCGTCACGCCTTCGGTCAGCGGCTTGGGCTGATTGGGCAGATGCAGATACCCGCGGAACTTCATGACCTTGCCCACGTTTTTGGGCAGGGGCTTGGCCTGGCCAAGCCGCGAGACAACCAGCAACGGCTGCGCGCGCTCAAGCAGTTCCCTGGAAAAGTATCCCGCGGTTCTGGGCGAGATGTTACCTGTGCTTGTCATAGGCATGGGCTGAAACCTCATTTGGACATATTACGGGTGTGCGTTCCACCCGGCGTCGAAATCGTCCTTGTCTCCGACGCCGGCGGGCGCGACAGGCGCGCCTCGTCCCGGTACGGCGAGCGCGCCGGTGGGGTCGGGCTGTTTGGGCTTTCCACCACGCTCGCGTTTATATTGAGCCAACAGGGCGGACACCTCAGCCGGGTCGCGCCCGTATCTGGCCACTTCCATAAGCCTGGCGGCCTCCGCATACGGCTTGGCCCCGATCCAGTCCAACACGTCCTGCTGATACCTGACGGCCTCGGCCCTGCGGCCGGGGTCGGCCAGCATGGCGGCGTACTCGGGATGGTCCCGCTCGAACATGGCTTTGAACGCCGCATTGTGCGCTTCCCGCGCCTGCTCGTAACGGGCCGCTTCCGCTTCACGCCGGGCCTGGGCCTGTTGGCGCCGGTACAACACCTGCTCCGCCCGGTCCTGGGCCAGCTCCGCCCCGTACTGTTCAAGCCGGGCGCGGACACTGGCGCCCTCCGGCGTATCCTCCAGGGCCAGAGCCGCGGCGGCCGGGTTCAGGGTTTTCAGCGTTTCCAGCTCGTCCGCGATTTCTGCCGGCGCCTCCACCGTCTTCACGGGAGCGGGTTCCGGCGCCGCTTGAGGCGCGGACGGAGGATCGGATTGCGGTTCATAGTCGTGAAGCTGCTCCGGGCTCGTCTGCGGCATGACGGGAGGCGTCTGCGGCGTATCCGCCCGCGGCTGTTCCTCCGGCCGGGCCTGTTCACCGCCGGGCTGCTCCGGCTCTTTCGCAGGGGCCGTATCCCGTCCTTCGTCTTCCCCGCCCAGCTCGAAACCTTCATCAAACTGGGCTTCAGCCTGTTCCCCGGTCGGCATTTCGGGCCGGGCCGCCGTCTCTTCCTGCAACTGACTCATGATTCCACCTATCCCGCGTTGCGCGGGGTTATGGCGGCAAGCAGGCTCCGGGCCCCAGCGGCCCGGCCTTGCGCCCGCCAGATGGTGATGTTGTCGCTTGCCGATTCCATCTCCTCCTGAGCCTCGGCTATCTCGGCTTCCAGCAGGTCGATCAGGGCCGAGTGCAGGCCCTGGCCGTGCGCTTTTTGCAGGGCGCGCACGGCATCCGCCCTGCGGGAGCGACTATCCGTGTTCATGCCCCAACTCCTTGCCGGGGCGCGCCGCCCGACTGAGGCCCACCCGGCGGCAGAGACGGGGCTCCCGGCTGTCCGCCATCGGCGGCCTGCGCGAGCTGGGCCAGCAAGAGCACCATCTGCCGCTGTATCTGCTCCGGCGTCATGCCCTGGCGCTGCAACTGTTCCATCAGGGCTTCAGTATGGGCTTGCGCCTGGGCCTGAGCCTGCGCCCGCATCTGCTGCTCCTCGTACTGCCTGGCCTCTTCCTCGCTGCGCAAAATGCGCTCCGCCGGCAGGTCGGTCTGTTCCAGGGCCACTTCGAGCAGTTTTTCCGCGCGGATGAACGGCGCGAAGGCCGGGATGCCCATGTAGGAAATCAGGGCCGGAACCTGCTGGGCGCGAACCTCTTTGGCGATCATGCTCTGACTGCCCGAGGCCACCACCTCAAAGTCGCCCTTGATGTCCTCGCGGGGATTCCACTGCATGTTCCAACGAAACATGGCGCGGATAAATGGCGCCACGATACAGTCGTCAAAGTCCTTGATGTGATCCTTGAGCAGAATGTTGGCCGCGCCCATGAGCATGGACAATCCGGAGGCGGTTTTGCCCGCCCCGGCAATATTGCCGTCGCCGGCGTTGAAACGCGGCGCGCTCACCTCGTCGGCTCCGTTCTGCCAGAATGTGGCGAGCGCCAGATTGTGCTCAATGGCCGAGGGCACGGTTACGGCCTGAAATGCCTGGGAGAGGTTGATGCCGTGCTTGTTGAACAGGAAAATCCGGTTGGCCTGCATCTCCAGCGGGTCTTCCCCGGGCGCCAGGCAGGCCATGTTGATGCCATAGACAGGGCCGGAAGAGGCCCCGGCGTTGTCCTGCATGGCGCGCACGGACGCATTGATGCCCGCCTGCGGGGCGCGCAGGGCGCAGGCAATGCCCTCGGGCCAGAAAGATGTGTCGTCCTGCTGATAGGGGTAGAAGAAATAGGGGATGTCGATGCCTTCCAGCGGATTGACCATGGCCTTGACGATCACGTCGCCCAGCATCCAGACATTGGAGGAGTAGACCTCTCCGTACTTGTCCTCGTTGATCTCCGCCCCGGCCGTAGCCAGATCCCGGCCCGCGAGAAAGCCCCAGCGCTCGTACACGCGGTAGCGGTTTTTCAGGGCCACGGATCCGCCTGTGGCGTTGTCCTCGTTGAGATCGCGGACCTGGCTCTCCCACGAACTCAGTTGCGCGTCGCCGTCCGGGTGCTCGTTGATGTAGCGCCGGATGCTCGCGCCGTTGAACCCCGGGAAGTTGGACAGTTCGAGCAAATCCTTGTCCGTCATCATGTGCAGTTGCCAGACAAAGCGCAGTTCGGCGGGCAGGCGGGCGCCGGGATCGGGAAAGATGTCCCATACGCTCACGGCCTCGTGATACGGGCGCAGATCCGTGGAAAAGACCTGTTCCCGCCAGACCGTGTGGCCGTTTTCATCCCTGGCCGGCGCAAAACGCCGTGTTTCCACGCGCTCCACCAGCGGCCCCTTGAGCACGCCCATGCCGTACAGGCAGGCGGATTTGACCACGGCCCGGCAGTTCTGCTGCCAGCTTGGCCGGCGCTGGCCGTTGGCGTTGCACTCGCGAAGCTGGTCATCGATCACCCGCTCCATGGCCGTGGCCCTGTCCTTGGCTATCCGCACACGGGCGGACGCGGTGTCCGCCTGGGCAAATGCCTGCTGCCACGCCCCGGCCATGAGGTTTTGGGCAGCCCACAGATCCGGGACGATATTTTGCGCCTGCAGGTCCTGCATGGTCCGCGCCATGATCTGCTCGGCGGCCGCGCCGATTTCGTCCTGCATATCCTGCATAATCACGTCGTCGGGCAGCATGGGATCCGGCGTGGGCTCAATGGCCCAGTTTTTCGTGCGCTGCGGAAAGAGCAGATCCATCAGGCGCGCGGTCATGGTGTTGATTTTGGCCGTGGTCATCCGGTAGTAGACCTGGGCGCGCCTGGTTTTCTTCAGCCGCGCGATCACCTCCGGCGCGTACATGCCGCGGTACTGGCGCAAATCCTCCAGCCAACGCAGATTGACCATGCTCCGGGCGCGCTCGGCCTCGTCGTACTCGGCGCGGAGCTGCACGGCCAGGGTTCCGATGTCCAGGGGCGGCTTGTCCGGCTGCGGCGCAAGCCGCTCCATCTGCTCTTCGAGGCTGGGGAAGATGTAGGGCATGGTATCCCTCACAGGCCCAAAAATTTGAAAATAACCGCGGTCATTGCCGATCCGGCAAGACCGGCTCCGGCAATCCATCCCGCCTGCCAGACCGCGCGCCTTTCCAGAACGCCAAGGCGTTTGCCGTGATCCTTGACCTGAGTGGTGATGGCCTCGTCAAAACGGATGATGAGGGCGTCAACCTTGGCTTCCAGGCGCGCGATACTCGCGGCTGTGTTCAGGTCATATTCGGAAAGTTCGCGGTCAACGCTCACGCTACAACCCCATGCCGAACAGCGCGGAAACGGCCAGCCATATTTCCTTGCCCATGCTGGGCGGCAAGGTGAGGTCGGGCCAGTAGGTAACAAGTACGGGCCGCGCGACGGCCTCCCATGCGAACAGGAGACAGAGCAGGTACATCATGAGCCTGCGCGGGGTCAGACGTCCGCCGCTGGCCCGTTCCGTCTCGGCATTGATTTCCAGATTCTTTTCCTGGAGCCTGGCCCGATCCGGCAGGATTCTGTCCAGGGCTTTTCCCCCCAGACCCAAAAGAGACGTGAAAAATTTGATCATCACACAACCTCCGCCAGCAACCGCCCCTCGGCCGCGCGGCGGTTGGCGTACCGTTTGAACCCGGTTTGCAGTTCACGGGCGGCCTGGGCCCAGTCCCCGGCGCAAAGATATTTCCATGTTTTGGGGTAGCCGGAAGGCGCGCCCAACTGGTAAAACAGGGAGACAATGACTGCCTGGGCCTGGGGCGGCACGTTCACAAACGGCAGGCCCGCGCTATCCCGGTCGTAAAGAGCTGCGGCCCTGCGGATATAGTCGCCATGCACGGCCGCATCCACGGCCTCGCACTGTGCATCGGTGAGAGTAAGGGGCGCGGCCGCCAGGGCGGCAAGCGCATCCTGACGGCGCTTGCCGAGATAGGGCCGGAACCGCTCCATGAGCGCGTCGGGAATCCCCATGCGCCGCAGATCGGCCTCTGCCTGCTGGCCCAGGTCCAGACCGGCGCCGACCGTCACGCCGGACGCGCCAATGGGCTCCCCGCACGCGGCCGGGTTTTCCCGGCCCGTGAAATTGCGTTTGCGGCATGGGATATAGGCGACAAGCTGCCGCGTCTCCCAGCGGACCAAAAAGTGACGGATGAACTCGGTATGCACCATGAAAAACGCTCCCGGTTTGCCGGAAGCATAGCATGGAGATTTCGGCCTGGGCATACGCGGGCGTATCGAGGGCATATCGAGGGCATATCGCGGGAAGGGGTTGACAGGGTTTGGAGTCTTGACAAGACTACTTCAATGAAGTATACTTATTCCATGAACATACCGCCGATGACAGTCGTGGAAACCGTCCCTTTTTTGCGGGATGCAAAGGGGCTCCTACCGGATGAGGAGCGTGCGAGACTGGTGCTGTTTCTGGGGACAAACCCGGAGGCCGGAGACCTGATTGAGGACACCGGCGGAGTGCGAAAGTTGCGCTGGGCACGAAAGGGCTGCGGGAAAAGTGGCGGCTACCGTGTGCTGTATTACTACTATTCGGAGCGTATTCCGCTTTTCATGTTGGGCATCTACGCCAAAAATGCCAAAGAAACAGTGGAGAAAGCAGAAAAAAACACCTTCAAAAAACTGATTGCGCTGCTTCGGCAGAGTTACGGGGTGTAACCATGAGCGAAGTTGGACAGAAAATTATCGAGGGCTTGGAATCCGCCTTGGAAATCGCCCAAGGCAAGGCTGATCCTTCCACCTATCGCGCGCATACGATTCGCGTCGAAAACGTGGACATCAGAGCCATTCGGCGGCGTATGGGGCTTTCCCAGACCATGTTTGCCGAGCAGTTCGGCTTTTCGGTAAGCACGCTGCGGAATTGGGAGCAGGGCAAACGTAAGCCCGACCCGGCCGTCCGCGCGTACCTGCGTGTCATCGAAAAAGCGCCGGACACCGTGCGGGCGGCCTTGGCGGGCTGACGAACTCAGGGGCCGGGGAAAATCCCCGGCCTGTCCTTTACCGAACGACTCGCGCCAGAGCTGTAAGCGAACCGCTTCGGCACTGTACCGCGCATTTCTCTTGCTCCCCTCCACGGCAATGGGGGCGCCACAGGCGGCCCATCGGCGCACAACTTTCGCGCCGACGCCCATTTCCCCACAGATTTCCCGCATACTCTTCAGGATTTTCGGGGTATACGACACAGCATTGACACGCTCCATCAGTAGCCTCCCAGCTCGTCGGCAGGCCCCCCGTAGAGTTTGGCGCGCTCGCCCCATTCCGGCCATGGGTCAACGTCGATTTCCGCAAGCGCGAAACACAAGGCCGCCGCGCCTGGGAAGTCCGTGGGCTTTCTGCCCATGTCCTCCTCCTGCAACTTGGCGATCTCGTCGGCTCCCGTGCAGGCGTCTCCCAGAAACAGGGTCTTTTCGCTCCTGGTGCGGCGCTGCGCCAGGGCGTGGTAAAAGAGCAACAGCCCCTCGCCCCGGCCCTGCCACCCCTGCGGGTCGCCATAGTGCAGGAGCGGGCGGCGGAGTCTGCGCTGCTTGTCGTTTGCGTCGTCCAGCAGGTACACGCGATTGTCCGCCATGGGCGTGGCCCAGTACTGGACCAGCCAATCCTCTGTCATGCGGGCCATCCGGGACAGCAAGACCGACACGTCGTCGCTGCGGATCTCCTCCAGCCTGTGCACATCGTGCCTGAGCGCGCCCAGGACGTTCTGGCGGGAGCGCGTCTCCCCCAGTACCACAAGGCAGCCCGGCCGCTCTCCGCAGGGCCACACCAGAGAGCCGACAATGCGCCGGAAAGCCATGCCTGTGGCCGCCTCCCGGTAATATCGCTCTCCGGTGAGAGCGTCTCTCAAAAGTCTCAGCCGTGCCATGCCGCCTCCTACGACAGATCCATTCCCCGGCTTACGCCGCCGCCTGCCTGTAAAAACTCGTTGAGCGCGTCGCAGGTCACGTCCACCTGATCATCGTGCTTGTGCGTCATGGCCGGCGAAAACGCCGCCAGCTCGCCCAGATAGGCCGCTAGCCACGGCGCGGACTCGGGCACGCGCAGGCGTCCGGCCCGGATGAACGGCAACACGTCATTGACGCGGCTCACCTTGTCCGTGCCGCGCTGCACGGGAATGATCGGCATGTCCCGCAACGTCTCGTCACGCCGCAGGCTCTGTATCAACCCCGTGCCGCTGGCCTTGTCCTCAATCAGCACGCCGCGCAGCCTGAGCGGAGAGGGCCGCCGCGGCCGGTGCCGGGCCAGAAAGGCCACCGCGACCGTCAGCAGATCCGGGGCTTCCCACTTGCCGCGCTCCACGTCCAGCAGATAGACGCTGACGCCGTCAAAACCCCACAGCGAGAGGACGGAGTAGTCATTGCGCTCACTCGTCTTGAGCGCGGTATCCATGACAAACAGCAGGGTATGCAATGTTCCGGGCGGGCTCGCGTACTGCTGTATCCAGTCCGTCTTGATCATGGCTCCGCCCGGAGGCGTGGGCCGCTGCATGTATTGTGCGGAAAACGCGAAGGGATCCATGGTCTCCATCCGTGCCGCGCTCTCCTTGCCGAACGTCTCCGGCCACAACATGGTCCCGCTCTCGTCCCGAACCGGGATGTGCAGTATGTGCCACAAGTCGGGCTCCCGCTCCATGAGATAGCCCACCAAGTCCTGTTCATGCAGACGTTGCATGATCAGCAGAACCGGCGTCGTGTCTCTGTTGCGGCGCGAGTAAAGCGTCTGGGTATACCATGCGTTGCACCTCTCCCGCACGGCCATGCTGTACGCATCCTTGGCCTGAATGGGGTCGTCGATGACGATGCCGCCCCCGAACTCGGGCCGTTTCTTCCCGGCGCCAAAACCCGTGATTGTCCCGCCTACTCCCACGCCGTACACCGAACCTCCCGACGGAGTTGAAAACTGATCCTGCCGGCCTTCGCCCGGAAGCACCCCGACATACGGGAAAGCCCTGCGATACCAGTCGGCGGACACCGTGCCCTTGATGGCCATGGTTTGGGTCACGGCCAACTTGGCCGAGCAGGACGTGTATATCCATTCCGAGTCAGGAAAACAGGCCAGTCCCCAGGATACCAAATCGCGGGCAATGAATGTCTTGCCGTGGCGAGGAGGCATACAGATTGCCATGTTGCGCCTGCCGTCCGGCAGGTCGCCCAACAGCCACAATGTAAGCGCGTCGAATATCCGCCGGTGGAAGGGCAGGACGACTCGCGGCGCCATGACGGCCACGCCGTGCGCGAGAAAAAATTCCTCAAGAGTCGGCAGGATTCGCATGTTCGTCCCAGGCGCGGAGCGCCGCTCCTTTGCGGATGTCCTCCAACACGTCCCTTGGCGTCATGAGCGCCGCTCCGGCCTGGGCCTGCTGGTTGACGGTGACGGTGGTCTGCTGGGCCGGGGCCTGCTGCGCTGGCGCAAGATTTTTGCGGGCGCGGGAAAGTGTTTCGATGTCCGCCGCGCTCGTGGCCTGATGGGCGAGCGTGATGGCCTTGGCGGCCAGGGCCACGTCCAGACTGGCGAGCAAGCCCTCGGCTTGCAGGCGCTCCTGCACCACGCTTTGCAAGGTGTGCTGGAAACGCAAGGGCAGGTCTTGCGTTTGCGTTTCCACCTCAGCCATTTCCTTGACTGCCGCGACTTTCCGCGCCGCAAGGTCTTGCAAACGCCCTTGCGTCCAGCCCTCGGCCCGCGCCCGCCTGGAAACGCTGGACGTGGCCACGCCGTATGTCCGGGCCACGTCTCCAAGGCTTATGCCGCGCACCTCGTAATCGGCCCGCGCCTGCTCCCACTGCTCAGCGGTCAGCCGGGCCACGTCGCGCCTCTCTCTCAAGCCTTGCCTGCCACGCTGCGGAACAGGCCGGGCACCTATGGACTCTCCGGTCCACAGTCCAGCCCATGTTTTTGAGCGCGCGCCACACAGCGGACCAGTTGCCCGCGCCTCCGGCGACCTTGCCGCAATCCTCGCATTTCGCGCCGGTGATTCTGCTCATATCGCTTCGCCCTCCATCACTTCGCGCGCGTTTGCCTGATCAATTTTTCCATTGCGTTTCTGGCCGCGGCTTCCCCGCGCAGAGCCCTGGATACCAGCCGCCCCAGGCCCGGCGTCTTGCGGCCGGAGACTTCCATCGGCAAGGGCGGCAGCGATTGCACGGGCTGCCTGCATCTGGGCAGCAAGGCCAGAATGTGCGCCGGGGTGGGGAATCGCGAGGATTCCCTGCGGTGCAGGGCAAAGGCCCGTTCTATGGCTTCAGGGTTCTCGCCGTCCAGGTCATCGGCGAAAATTTCAGCCAGGAGGGCAAGTTCCTCCGGGGAGCGCCCGGATTTGTGAACCGCCTCCGCCTCAATCAAACGCGGCAGGAGGCGTTGCTGCAGCTGCTCTCTGTCCATGTTGCCCTCCTTGCGCCTGTTGCTTTGCCGCTCTTTCGCGCTCTCTGAGATCTTTGGCTATGCGCATCATGGTGCGCCTGTCCTGCTGTTGGCGTTGAAACTCTGTCGGCGTGGCCTCCGATGGCGGTGAAGCCCGGCTCTGGATGGGCGCAAGCCAGGTCTTTTCGCGCAGATAGCGCCCAAGCCCGATCTCAAAGCCCCGGTTCCAGACGCCAGCTTCCTTGCGGGCCGCGAGGTCGTCAAAAAGCCTGGCGTTTCCCGGCCAGAGAGATGCGCCAGTCATGTCCCGCGCGGCCTTGAGCTGTTTGTACTCGGCAAAGCCCGCCAACGGGCCTTCAGCCCGCATTTCGCGGTTGTAGAACTCCCGGAGTTCCACAAATTCCAGCCCCGGGCCTGACAAATCCGCCCCAACTCCCTCACTGCCGCGCTCTGGGGAACGCGCGCGATCCTGGTTCACAAGACTCTCTACAGGGGGAGATGTATTTTCTTCCTGGTTTGGATTGGTTTGGTTTGGGGCATTGCTACGGGCAATGCTACTAGCATTGCTGCGGGCATTGCTACTGGCATTGCCTGAAGCATCATCGGGCATTACCCCATTGCCATCATTGGCATTTCTGCGGGCATTGTTCCAACGCTTTTGCGCAGCCTTCCGCGACTTTTCGATCCGGGCCGGCTCCTGCGTGACATACGCTTGATGCTCCGCCCAACCATGCAGGCAATACGCGTCGTCGTTCCTGTCCAGAAAACGCAGGGATTCCAACGTCCGGACAAGGAAGCCCAATTCGCCGGTCCAACCGGCCACAATCTCAATATCATCCGCCTCGAACCCGACCAGGCAGCCATCCACGCGGTTTTGAGCGGCCCAAATCCAAAGGCGTTGCAGGCAGACAACGCCTTCTGCGCCTGCCTGGCGCATGAGCTTAATGGTCTTGGGATGGCTGAAGAATCCCACGGAAAGGCGTATGTCTGTGTTCATGAGGCTCATCCCCGCAGTAGATATTGACTGCCGCAGCTGCAATGCTGCATAATTGTCTCACAGTATTGGTAAACCGGTATGTGCCGGAGCCCGGCTCCCCCGCCGGGCTTTTTATTTGGGGAACGCGTACCATTTCCTCCCCAAAATCACCCGGTCAATCCTTTCCCCGATCCAGCGCATGACCGGCACGGCCATGCTGTTGCCGATTGCCCGTAATCTGCGAACCGTGCGATATTCCGCCATAGTTCATACTCCAAGAATATCCATTGCCGCTCTTACAAATGCCTCGGCCTGCGGGGCGCAGAGGGCGTTACCATAGCCGCGCAGGCGTCCCACTCTGGCGGCAGCCCTATCAACCAACGGGACAGCGCCGGGTTCAACTGGCCGCCACTTTCCATCCCGGCAGAAAAGCCAGTCAGCAGCTCGCCAGAAACCGTTAGTCTCTTGGGCTCCGTCAGTTGTGCCGTCACATCCAGCACGTCCGTTGATAACTTCCCGTTCCTCATTCTCCCGCCCGCATAGCCTCCCTTCCCGTCTCTCGTCGCAGGGGTGGGCCACCCAGTACAATCTGGGCCGGATGTGCGGTGCGCCGAAGCCCGCAGCAGGGGTATTACACGCCCCGCAGGCGTAACCTGCTCCTTCCATGTCAGCACATACAAGGTCGAACCAAGCAAGACTGTCTTTTGACGCAACCTGCTCGCCAAAGACCGTGACAGGGCGGCACTGACTGATGAGATGGTGGAACGCGGGCCATAAGTGCCGCTCGTCAGCAAACCCGCTGCCTTTGCCTGCCGCGCTGAAAGGTTGGCAGGGGCATGAACCTGTCCAGACAGGTCTGTCATCAGGCCATCCGGCGCAACGCAATGCGTAGCTCCAGACTCCGATTCCAGCGAAAAAGTGGCATTGTTCAAACCCGGCAAGGTCGCCTGGTCTAACATCTTCAATACTCCTCTCATCTACATGGCCGGGCGCGATCAGCCCGGCCTTTATCAGCTCGCGGAGCCATGATGCGGCGAAAGGGTCAATCTCGTTGTAGTAGGCTGCGCTCATTTCCACTTCATAAATACAAGCCAATGGGTTCCCGCCTTTTTGCCGCTGGTATTGCCGAACAGGGGCGGCCAGGGCGTCAATGCCAGCACGTCACGGAGACCCACCTGCGTTTCGCTCCATTTGAAAACAAGCACGCCCTCCGGCTCCAGAACGCGGAAACATTCAGAGAAGCCAAGGCGCAAATCGTCGCGCCAGTCAGGGCCGAGCGCCCCGTATTTCGCCGCCAGCCAGCTTTTTGCCCCGGCGCGAACGAGGTGCGGCGGGTCAAAGGTCACCAGGCGAAATGAGCAGTCCGGGAACGGCAACGCGCGGAAATCCATCCGCATATCCGGGCAAACATGGATGATGCGCGTTCCATCCGCGCGCCCGTGGGAGCGGTCAGGGACAGTCAACGTTTCAGATCGGCAGTCACCAAAGAGGACTGCCGGATTCTGGCGGTCAAACCACATCATACGAGGACCGCAACAGGGATCGAGAATGCGAGGTTCAGGCATGGGCAAAACTCCCGGCCAGCACAGGCCAGCCCCACCAGACCGCTATGGCGCTGGGGAAGCCTGCTCCGGCAGATTTCTTCTGGTTCTTCGGGGGGATGTAGTCAGGGGGCGGCACAAAATGGACTCGGCCCCGGAGAAAACGCACGTCGGCATGACCCTGCACGTTTTCCTGCCACCATTCCGTATCAACTCGCGCCGGAAGCAGACCCACCACAAGCGCGCCGCCAGCGGCTTCCCCGCGGGCCTTCCGCACCCAAGGTTCTATGCCGTTGTCTCCCCGGCCGTAGGGCGGGTTCATGAAAACGCGCTCCCCGGCCCACGAATGGGCGAGCCCATCGTCCGTCCTGGTGTAGAATTTCGGGCACTTCGCCGTGGCCGCCGTGCAGCAGGGATCGAGCGTGAAAAAGAAACGCGCGTTCAGGGCGTCAAACAGCCATTGCGGCGTTGCCCATTCCGCCGACACTGAGGAAAACAGGGCCGTGGCCTTCATGCCGTCTCCTTTTTCACGGCGTCCGGGCACTTCTCGCAAGTCGTGCGGTAAATCCAGTTCCACGTTCCCCGGCTGCCAAGTTGCCGCGGGCAGGGCCGCAAGTCCGGCGAGCGCCGGGCCGCTTCCCGCAGGGCGTCCCACGCGCTCATGAGCACTTCGCCGGTTTCCGGATCAATCCGATCACAGTAGCCCGCCGTTTCCGGGTTGGGCAGGCGATGCCGACAACGCATGGCGTCACCTCCACTCACGCTGAAAGCGTCGTATCCGGGCGCGTTGCTTCTGGATATGGCGTTTCGGGTTCTGGTTCGGCAGGCGGAACGCCGTAACCACAAAACAGGAATTGTCCTGAACCACTGCAACCACTCGAAGCCGCCCGTGCGTCAGGATTCGGCGGTCTCCATACCCTTCCATGCTCCCCGCCAGGATGGCGTCGGCTACCCGTTGGAGGGAAATGTCCCGCTCAAGGCAGCGGTTCAGAGCATGAGCGGAAAAAGTCAGGTTCATGCCCTCCGCCTCCAAATCGCCCACCACGGGCGCTTGCGTTCAGGCCGCAGGCTGGCCAGGGGCATACATTCCGTGATGTCGGCATGGCTTGCCTGCACAGCCAGCATGGCCATGACCACACGGCAATCCTCAATTACATCACCCACAAGGCCACGCACGTCGCGGGCGCAGGCCGGGTCAATGCCGCCGCCCTCGCTGTCAGCCAGGCGGCGCTGCACATCGCCCATGCTGGCGGCGGCTCTGGCCACGGCGGTCAATACCTGGGCCCGGGTGCGGGCCGGGGGCACGTCTTCCGCCTGCCTTTCAAGCTGGGCCTGCTGCCACTGGATCAGCACCGTGTTGTGCATGGCCCGGCACAGGGCGGGAATTTTACTCAACCCCGGATCGTAGCCGTCGCCGCGTTGCAGATAGCGCCGCACCACGGCCGCGCTCAAACCGGCCGCCGCGCCGATTTCCTCAGCCGTCAGGCCGGACACGTCCTTGGCATGGCGTATGGCCTCAGTAGCGGTCATGTTCTGATAGTCGGGCATCTGTCTTGCCTTTTGAATTTGGCCCGCCGGGGGCGTTTGCCCCTCGGCGGGTTTCCTCCTGTATGGTCCAGTCACCACAACCAACACCCGTTACAGGGAGGAAATGTCATGGAAACATCATCTCTCAATTTCAGCGGCCTTTCCGACGAACAGATCATCCTCGTCGCTTCGCAGCTCTCCGCAGCGACCTGCGCTTCTTTGCCCTGCATGGATGATGAAGCTCAAGCGTTTGAGAGGGTTCAGCGGCTTTTTGATCAGCACTGCCAGGATCTCCTGAAGAAGAGGGCGGCTGCGGTTGTGCTGGTGTCTGCGGGGATGGATCTGGGATAGCCTTTTCCAGCAGCACGCGGATTTTCAGCAACTCGGTAAAAATACCGAACTGAATATCCTTCCGACTCCACGGCTCACCGTATCGGCGTTGTTCGTGTCCACACTCTCGGCAGAGAAAAAGCCGGGGGGTCTCGCTGTTTGACCTGAAAATCCTGTCCATCTTGCGCCCGCACTCCGGGCAGAATGGCGCGTTGTGAGGCATGATGCAGCTTCCTCCGCTCGTTAAACGGTTACAGACTGGCCGGAATTGGGCAGGCTCATGCCTGGATCGTCACGGTTTGCGAGCTTGGCCTGTGCTACCGGTTGCTCTTGAGTGGCAACAGTCTTGGCCTTGAGGATGATGAACTCAGCCGTGCGTTTGGAAATATGGGCGCGGCCATTGCGGAGGGCGCGGTAGTGCTCAGGTGTCATCCCAAGATGATTGGCTGCCAAGGAATGGTTACCGAAACGCTCCTTAAGAGTGGCAAAGGCATCAGAGATTTCCATGTGACCTCCAGATGCCATATTTTAGAAGGAAAAATCCTATTTACTCAAGAAGAAAATTTGCGGTTTTTTCCTCCTCAAATTTCAGGCAAAAAAAATCTATGAATGGAAAAGTATTTGAAAGATGTTTGGTGTGGACAGTGTGCCAAAAGGCCGCAGAAATGACTCCACCAAAGAATGATACAGACCTTGCTAGAGAAGCCTTCATAGGGGTAAGTCACCCGGTCAATGCGTGGCGATCCGTGCGGAATGGTAACGGCCAAGGCCATTATCGCAGCCTGAGCATCGAGGAAGCCCACAACCTTGCCCTTGCTGTAAGCACCACCATAGACAAGTTGTGCTGGGATGTGAGTAATCACATCCGCAATGGTTGGACTCTTGAAAACGACATTAGCAATGAAAAAGGAACACCTGGGCGACCTAAGGTAAAGGAAAAGGAACAAATACAAAAAGGCTTTCCGCCCCAACAAGAAATTCAATATGGACAGTCTTCCGTTGCCCACAAAAACTAAACAATGAATACTGAACACTTCGAGCGCAGCTACGTTGAGTATGCCTTGGAGCTCGCCCGGAAAAACGGAATGAACCAGTCCGAGTTTGCAAAGGCAATTTGGCCTTTAAAATCAGACGCATCAGCGGTTACGACCATTATTGCCCTGAAAGGCAAAAATAGCCGGGGGAAGCCGCAAAATCTCAGGATTTCCGACGCCATCCGCATGGCAGAAATCTTGGGCCGGGAATTCCCATCACTGTGCTTTGAGGTCTGGGAGAAATCCAAATTGACGGCCAAGGCAGCCGAGTACATGGAGGCTGAAGCAATATTTCAGACCCAATACGAATCGCCGCAGGGGCAAAAAGCAGATAGGGCGCAAGACATTGAAAGTACGCGGAACTAAAATTTTACAATAACGTAAAACTATATAATCTATCATTGTGGAGTAATATATAAACAATGGCAAAAGGATACGTTTATATTATTAGTAACAAGGCAATGCCGGGCCTCTTTAAAATTGGTTATACCCTTAAAGATCCAGCATTACGTGCCCAAGAATTAGACTCTACTGGCGTTCCCCATCCGTATCTTGTCGAATTTGAAATCCTTGTGGACGAGCCTTTTATCCTCGAACAAAATGTACACAGATATTTGAAAGAATATAACGAAAATAAAGAATGGTTTAGATGTAATTTTGATGAATGTGTTATTGCGATTCATAAATGCTATAGAGGTAAGATTTATTATGAAAAAACTAAAAAAAAGGAACGTGAGCTAGAATATAACCGTAGGATAGCTGAAGAACAGAAAGAACAAGCAGGAAGAGAACAGGCAAGAAGTGAGCAACAAGCCCGGGAAGCGCGAAAACAAATAGAGGAAAAATATAAAGCAACACTTGATAAAGAGCTTAACGCATATATTCAGAAACAGAAAAGAAACTGGTCTTTTATACTTACATTAGCTGTAGTTGCGCTTGCTCTATATCTGTCTAATATACTTGAGGATGTAGAAGCTTTTTTATTAGTTTTTATTCCTGGCATGATAATGGTCGTTTCAATGCCCTTCCTTATATCCAATGAGGAATGGAAAAAAGATTTTTTAAAGAAAAGGGAGAGGGGAAATAAACTTTAATAGTTCATCGGAACAATGGATAATACATGGGAAAATGATAAATCTGCCCACCTAATTCCTGCTAGCAAAGGAAGCAAAATTTCTGTCGTTGAAAAAGGCTAAAAAATAAAGAGAATTAGGCAAATGGATGCCTATAGATACGAAAGACTATTCGTCCAAATAATTTCCGAGATAGCCGCCCAGAAGCAAATAAATGATGCCCAACTGGCGCGTATGGCGTGGCCGCACCAACGGTCAGCCGCAACGGCATGGCGAAAAATGAGAAATGACAGCGAGAACCCAAAGCGTCTGAATATTGAGGAAGCCGTCTTACTTACCCAAGCCTTGGGTATCTCCATGTCCGATGTGTGCGGCATGGTTCAGGGACGTCTCATGAAAATAGATGTTCCTGCAGAACTCCCCCCCTCAGAAAAAGGAGAGTCGCTCAATCGTCACACGGAAAGACAAAGCATTCCTAATCATTCCATACTCCAAAATTAGGCAATAGCATGAGACTAATATTATCCATACGCCTTTTTATACTTTTTCTTCCTACAGTTTCGTTCTCATTGGAAAGGGGAGCGGAAAATATTGGCTACGACATCTCGCTCACAATGCCCAAAGGTTGGACACCTTTATCAAAGCAATTATTGACGCAAGCTTACAATAGAACAGAAGCCATAACATGTGTAAACCTCAGAGGTTTCTTGGTTCCAACGACACCCTGCTTCGTATAAACAAACTACATGGATAGCATTATGTTCGAACGCTGTTTTGTGGCCGTGGCCTGCGAAAAGGGCGTAAGGCAGTATGGGAGTGTTATGGCTTTTGCAAAGGCCATATGGCCCGCGAAAGACGAAAAAAGCGCAGCCCAAACTCTCTATTCGATTCAGGGGAAGTCAAATAAAACTGGAAAGCCCCAAAGACTGAAACTAGATGAAGCTGTCAGGATAGTTGAGTTATTAGATGGGTATCAAAATAAGTTTCCTTCATTCTGCTTTGAAGTAAGTGAACTTTTGAGGACTGGCGCTTTTGAAACGGAGCAGATTTTTCATACCCAATATGGAACTCCACCGGCACAAAAGACAAAGAGCCAAATCATTGAAAGTACGCGGCACTAAAATTATCCAGTAGCTATCTACCTATGGAGGATGGATATGCTTAGGCTTCCACTCCCCTTTATATTTTTAATATTATGCCTCTGCGTAATGCCTAAGATGGCGGATGCAGGAAGCTATAAAACACAAAATCTAAAATATAATATCCAAGTGGATATACCTATAGGATGGGAGCTCCTCCCGCAAAATGTGCTCCGACAATTAGGCAATATGACAGAAGCTCTGACTGGGCGCGACCAATCCAATAATGAAATTCTACTAGCTGCAAACTGCTATACATTAAATGAAAAGCCTTCAGCGACAGTCCGAATTAGTGTAAGAAAAAAAGCGTCTTCAGTTACCCAAGATGAATTAGCTACTTTTTCAGATATCGATTTTAAATATATACTATATGAAGCAATTAATAACGCAATTAATCTTGATAAAAAATTAGGAACAAAAACAGATATAGAAACATTGAAAGTGTTTACTGCAAATGTCGATGGTCAACTAGCATTTGTAACTGCAAAAAATGTTCTTTCACATGGAAAGTATCAAGCACATATATTTTACCTTATACTCATGCACGATTACCGAATTAAAATATATGCTACATTTAATTGGGATGAAGCGATGTTATTTGAACCAATCATAAAAAGAATTATATCGTCCATAAAAATTGGAACAAATCATAACCAAGTCAAAGAAATCGAAGATAATATAAAAGCAATACGAAAATAAACGACAGAATACAGGCGTATCCTTGCCGAGTTGAGAGTTTGAATGAAGAACTGCGCAATCACTGACCGCGATAGGAGGGGTTTGTTATGCCCAGCGAAGGGACTGCAATATTTTATGGTGAAAGTGGCGATGGGTATCAGTTTAATATCTATAAGTCTGATACAAACTTTAGAAATATAAGCGCTGTCTATATTTTCTGTAAGGCCACAATTGATAATGATTTGAACTTAATGCTTGCTCCCTTATATATTGGCGAAACTGATGAACTGGGAGATAGAATTGCAAAGCATGAAAAATTGGAATGTGTGATTTTTGAAGGCTGTACTCATATCTGTATAAAAGCAGTCTCAGGGAGGAAGACACGTTTGGAAGTGGAGAAGGATTTGAGACATAATTACCCTACTCCGTGCAACGATCAGTAGGATTTTTTTGATAAGGCTTCACCAGAGCCTTTGGTTTGAGGTTTTTCCAAGCGGTTAATGCCGCAAAAACGGCATCAAGAAATTTTTCTTCATCAGCGGTTATGGGAATAATTTTCCATGAGCCGTCTTTCTCTTTTTCCCAGTCCATACGCACCTCCTTATGTGGGCTTAGTGGACATTTTAATTCAATATTATCGGCCGCTGCTAACCCTCTGAAAATAATTGGTATGCGGTAACGAAAGCCCATAGTCTCGGCCACCCCAATTTCTTCCTAAATCGCCTGCGGATCGAGCACCTGGCGATCTTATTTTTGACCGCCTGCTCCTCCCTTTCCAGCACGACACAACCCGGCTCGGAATGTTCATCGTCCACGAGCCGCACCTCTACCCTCTCGCCAGTCTTTACGATTTCCCGTCTAACCATCTTCTCCTCCACATTTGGGCTCTAGAGCAATTTGACTTTTATTTTATTTAGAAATCGTTTAGATTGCAGAGATGAAATTTGCATCTGAAGAAATCCGAACCAAGGCTGTTCATGCGTATCTTGATGGAAAAGCAACAGCCAGGCA
>NZ_JAAKEI010000042.1 GCF_011039085.1 Desulfovibrio sp. ZJ369
GCCTGGCTGTTGCTTTTCCATCAAGATACGCATGAACAGCCTTGGTTCGGATTTCTTCAGATGCAAATTTCATCTCTGCAATCTAAACGATTTCTAAATAAAATAAAAGTCAAATTGCTCTAGAGCAGATTACCTTTGACTTTTTATGAAAGTCAAAGGTGGCATTCAGGCGAAAAACGCGGTTTTCGCCTGAATGTACGCCGCGTTGCGGCGGCTGCCGCTTTCGCGTCAGCAGAGCATTTTCAAAGTGAAAATGCTCCAGACAAGGCCGCTCCGTATCCCGTCAGTGCCTTGCCGCCTGCTCTGCAAGGCGTTTGAAACCGCGCCGGCCGGCTCACGCGCGCTTGCCAAGGCCTGGCTGAACGCTTATGCTTTTGCGCGGTTTCACGGCATGCCGCCGCAATCGGCATCCGCCGCGTTGCCCTGTGCGCCGCACACTGCGCAGCGCATCCCAACTACCGACAAAAAGGGCGGGGGCTTGTGGTTTCCGTTCTTTTACCCGTCCAGGCAATACCCGCTGTGGGTCCGGCCATTCCCCAACGGGCGGGTTTTTCTTTCGGCCGTTGCCTGCGCTGGCGGGAACGGCGCGCTTGAGGCAGCTATGGATAAAGATCGCAAGGAAGCCCTGCAGGTAGCCAAAGAGCTGACTGCCAAGTTCATTGAGACGCGCACTGTTTCGCCGGGCAATTTTGCCGAGATTTTTCCCTCGGTCTATCGGGTAGTTTATACTGCGGTGCGTGAAGGCGCCAGCGAAGACGACAACAAAGGGACAAATGCGTGACTTCCTCCCCGCCCCCGTCGCATCTGCCGCCTCCCCTGCGGCATGACGCCGCCGTAGCGGGCATGTTCGGGCGTATTGCCCGTCTTTATGATTTTATGAACAGGCTGCTGAGCCTGGGCGTGGATCAGCACTGGCGGCGCGTGCTGGCCCGCAACGTGCGCCTCGGTCAAAAGGGCATGGTGCTGGATCTGGCTGCCGGCACTCTGGACGTGGCTTTGGCCGTGCGCCGCGAGCATCCCGCCGCGCTGGTCCCGGCGCTGGATTTCTGCCCGCCCATGCTCAGCCGGGGCCGCGGCAAACTCAAGGGCGCAAACGCCCTCCGCGTGCTGCCCGTGGCTGCGGACGCCAAACATCTGCCTCTGCCCGACGCCTCGGTGGATTGCATAACCATGGCCTTCGGCATCCGCAACATTCTGCCGCGCGAAGCGGCTTTTGCCGAAATGCTGCGCGTGCTCAGGCCCGGCGGTCGCGCCTGCATCCTGGAATTCGGATCGGGACGCGAACGGATCTGGGGCGGGCTGTACAATTTTTATCTGAATCGCATCCTGCCGCGCATCGGCCAAGTTTTTTCCAAAGATCAGGCTGCCTATGAGTATCTGGCGGAAAGCATCTGCGCCTTTCCCACAGCGCGCGAACTGGAAGCGGAAATGGAACGCGCAGGCTTTGCACGCGCCTGGCATCTGAAACTCACGTCAGGCATAGCCTGCCTGCATCTGGGGGAAAAGGCCTGAGATCTGTGGAGCAGATTCCCGTAATGCCTGCGCGAGCCCTGGGCGATCATTGCGCACACGCAAGAGGGCCGGCGTTTTAGCGCATAGTGCTTTTGAAACGCCCGCTCCGGCGCGGAACGGCGCAAGGAAATAAGGATTTTTGGCAAGCTCAGGCCAGCCCAATCGCCAACAGCCCGATCCCCATGGCCGCCAGGCCCGCAAGACGCAACCGGGAAGCGGGCAGGGGCAGAAGGCTGAGCAAGGCGCGACGCATGCCTGAGGGAAAAAGCGCCCAGCACAGGCCCTCGATCACAAAAGCCAGCCCCAGGGCGCGCAGAAAAAGGTCAAAGTCGAAGTTCATGTTCTCCAGTAGACGGAAAAACGCCCTTTTGTAAAGGAAAGAAGACCATGATCAGCTTTGAGTCGCTGCAAAAACGCCAACATCCCCTGGCCGTGGTGGGGCTCGGCTATGTGGGCCTGCCCCTGGCTGTGGCCCTGTCGCACCACATGGACGTTCTCGGCTTTGACGTCAATGCCCGGCGTATTGCGGAACTGACCCGGGGCCATGACCGCACCCGCGAAGTGGACGACGAAAAGCTCAAAGCCGCCGCGGTGCGCTACACCGGCGATCCGGCTGCGCTCAAACAGGCGGCCGTGATCATCGTGGCCGTGCCCACGCCCATAGACGACCACCGCTCCCCGGATCTTTCGCCGGTCGTCAGCGCCACAACCACTGTCGGGCAAAACTTGACCGCGGGTTGCGTGGTGGTCTATGAATCCACGGTATACCCCGGTCTCACCGAGGAGATCTGCGTGCCCATTCTGGAGCGCGAATCCGGGCTGCGTTATGGCCGCGACTTTACCGTGGGCTACTCGCCGGAACGGATCAACCCCGGCGACAAGGTGCACACGCTGGAAACCATCACCAAGATTGTCGCAGGCTCGGATCAGGCCACGGCCGATCTGCTGGCGCAAATTTACGGTTCCGTGGTCAGGGCGGGCATTCACCGCGCTTCCAGCATCAAGGTGGCCGAGGCCGCCAAAGTCATTGAGAATACCCAGCGCGACCTGAATATCGCGCTGATGAACGAATTGGCCGTCATTTTCGAGCGCCTGGGCATCGACACTCTGGAAGTGCTGGAAGCCGCAGGCAGCAAATGGAATTTTCTGCCTTTCCGGCCCGGCCTGGTGGGCGGGCACTGCATCGGCGTGGATCCCTATTACCTCACCTACAAGGCCGAGGAACTGGGCTTTCACCCGGAAGTGATCCTGGCAGGCCGCCGGATCAACGACAATATGGGCAAATATGTGGCCGAATGCGCGGTCAAGCGGCTGATCAGGCGCGGCCGGGTGATCAGCGGCGCGCGCGTGGGCATTCTGGGTTTCACGTTCAAGGAGAACGTGCCGGATCTGCGCAATACCCGCGTGGTGGACGTCGTGCGCGAGCTCAGGGATTACGGCGTGGAAACGCTGGTCAGCGACGCTCAGGCCGACCCGGCGGAAGCGTTGCGCGAGTACGGGCAAACCCTTGTCCCCCTGGAGGAGCTTCGCAACCTGGACGCCCTGATCCTGGCTGTGGGGCACGCGGCATACGCAAGCCTCTCGCCTGAGGATCTCAAAAGCCGCTTTGCGGACCCGGCCGCTGCGGTGCTGCTGGACGTGAAAGCCTTTTTTGATCCGCAGGCCATGCGCGCGGCGGGCCTTGCCTACTGGAGGCTGTAAAACCCGTGGGCCTGCTGATCTGCGCGGCCGCGCGCGAGGAGCTCGCGGCCCTGATTCCGCACTGGGAACGGACCGCGACGCCTGACGCGGCCGGGCCGGACCTCGCGGCAGAAATGCGCTTGTGGCCGGTGCGCCTGAAACATGGGCCGGCTCTGGCCTGCCTCACCGGCGTGGGCCCGCTGAACGCGGCCCTGGCGTTGGGGCTCTGCCTCGCCAGAGCCGAAGCCGAAGGGCGGCCCGTTGACGCAGTACTCAACGCCGGGCTGGCCGGCGGTTTTAACCTCGCGGATCTGCCCTTGCGCTCCCTGTGCCTGGTGCGCGAGGAAATCTGGCCGGAATACGGCCTGCACGACGGCCACAGCGTCACGGCCGAGGCTTTTGGTTTTCCGCTCTGGCGGCGTCCGGCAACGGACGGCAGCGGGCAGGCGGACGTGCGCGACCGCCTGTCGCTGAGCAACGCGGCCGGACTGGCGGCTCTGGGATTTCGAGGCCCGGAGGCTGCGCTTCCCTTCCGGGCATGCCGCTCGCTGACCGTTGCCGGGGTCAGCGCCAGCTTTGACAGGGCGCGCAACCTCTGGAACCGCTATCACGCGGAACTGGAAAACATGGAAGGCTTTGCCGTGGCCTATGCCTGCGCCCGCCAGAGCATCCCCTGCGTGGAGATCCGCTGCGTATCCAACAAGGTGGGCCCCCGCGCAAAAGATGAAAAAGACTTTCCGGGCGCGCTGGCGGCTCTTGGCCGCATTCTGCCCGCCCTTAACCTGATCTGAAGTAAAATCATGATCCTGCTCAAAGCCCGCCTTGCCCTGGAACTGCCCCCCATCAACCGGGCGCTGGCCCGGGCCGTGGACACGCTGCCCGAACCCGTGCGCCCTGTGGCCCGGCATATTTTCGAGGCCGGAGGCAAACGCCTGCGGCCGCTGCTGACCGTGCTCACGGCCAGGCTGCTGGGCTATGCGGCCGAGGATATTTACGAGCTGGCCGCGACCATGGAAATGCTGCACGGCGCCACCCTTTTGCACGACGATGTGCTGGATAACGCCCTGAGCCGCCGGGGCAGGCCCGCAGCCCATACCCTGTTTGACGTGCCCACCGTGATCCTGGCCGGGGACGCGCTGCTCGCCGGGGCCAACGCTTTGGTGGCCGGATTCGACGATCCGCGCCTGACGCGCTGCTTTTCCGAAGCCACCAGCCGCACCGCGGCCGGGGAAATTCTGGAAATCGCCTCCCAGGGACGCGTGGACTTGCCCGCCGCCGAGTATCAGGAAGTGGTGCGCGGCAAAACCGCCTGGCTGATTCGCGCTTCCTGCGAATTGGGGGCCCTGCGCGCCGGGGCTGAGGCGGCTGCCGTGGCCGCTGCCGGCGCATACGGCGAAAATCTGGGCATGGCCTTTCAGCTGGTGGACGACGCCCTTGACTTCGCGCCCTCAAGCGTGACCGGCAAGCCCACGGGCGGCGACGTTCGCGAAGGCAAACTGACGCCCCCCCTGCGGCTCTATCGCCTGAGCCTGAACCGGGAAGAACGCGCCGCCTTTGACGCGGCCTTCAGTTGCGGCCTGATGACCGAACATGACGCCGAAGCCATTGCCGGGCGCATCCGTGACGCGGCTTTCGACGCGCAGACGCGCCTGGACGCGGATGCCTACCTGGACGCGGCCCGCGCGGCTCTGGACAATCTGCCCCATCTGCCGGAACGCGATCTCATGCGCCAGATGGCCGACTATGTGCGCGACAGGAAGAAGTAGTTTTTTGCAACTGAAGCAGATTCCTTTTTGAAATATGTCAGATTTCCAGGGTAGCCCGGTCGCGTGCAGCCTTTGAAAGTCAATCTGCTCTGAGAGGAGGCCAGTATGCTCTATCGCATGGAAACAGGCCCGCATGCCGGGCTGGAAGATACCCAGGGCCGCAAGACGGCCCGGCAGTTGCGCAGGGCCCTGGGCCTCGCCGTGGGCGGAGTGCGCCAGATCAAAGTCTTCACCGTGGACGGTCTGGACGCGGCCCAGGTTCGCCGCCTGCTGGACGAGGGCATCTGGCACGATCCCATTTTGCAGCAAGCCTCATTGGAGCCCCTGCCCCTGCCCGCCTCCGGGGAAGGGCCCGCGCCGGACTGGTTCGTGGAAGTGAGCTTCCGCCCCGGCGTCACGGACAACGAGGCCCGCACGGCCCGCGATACCGCGGCCCTGGTGCTGGGCGTGCCGCGCGACAGTTTGCGCGTCTACACGGCCGTACAGTACCGCATCTGCAATGATCCGGCCGCGCCGCTCACGCGCGAACAGGTGCAGGCCCTGGCCCGCGATCTGCTGTGCAACACGCTGATCCAGCGCTTCCGGGTCAAGAGCCTGGAAGAATGGCGCGGGGATCCGGGTTTTGCGCCGCAGGCGGCCAGGGTCACCGGCCAAGCCAACGACACGGTGGAAACCGTGCCCCTTTCCCGGATGGACGACGCCGCCCTGCTCAAAGCCAGCCGTGAAAACACCTGGGCTCTCAATCTCGACGAATTGCACGGCATCCGCGCGCAGTTCACTGATCCCGCCGAGATCGCCCGGCGCACGGCCCTGGCTCTGCCCGCCGATCCCACGGACGTGGAAATGGAGGTGCTGGCCCAGACCTGGTCCGAGCACTGCAAGCACAAAATTTTTGCCGCGCGCATTGACTATGTGGATGAAGACACCGGGCGGCATGAGAATGTGGACAATCTCTACAAGACCTGCATCCGCGACGCCACGGCCATTCTGCGGCAGCGCATGGGCGCCAACGATTACTGCAAATCCGTGTTCACGGACAATGCCGGGGTGATCGCCTTCATTAACGGCTACGACGCCTGCATCAAGGTGGAAACCCACAACAGCCCCTCGGCCCTGGATCCGTACGGCGGCGCGCTGACCGGCATCGTGGGCGTGAACCGCGACCCCATGGGCACGGGCCTGGGCGCGGAACTGGTCTGCAATACGGATGTCTTCTGCTTTGCCTCGCCTTTTTACGACAAGGCCCTGCCGCCGCGTCTGCTGCACCCCCGCCGGGTGCTGGAAGGCGTGCGCGAGGGCGTGGAGCACGGCGGCAACAAATCCGGCATTCCCACTGTCAACGGCTCCCTGGTCTTTGACGAGCGCTACCTGGGCAAGCCCCTGGTCTACTGCGGCACGGTGGGGATCATTCCCACGCAGATCAACGGCCGTCCGGGCTGGGAAAAGAAAGCCCGGGTGGACGACGTGATCGTCATGACTGGCGGCCGGATCGGCAAGGACGGCATCCACGGCGCCACCTTTTCCTCCGAGGAGCTGCATGAGGGCTCCCCGGCCACGGCCGTGCAGATCGGCGATCCCATCACCCAGCGCAAAATGTACGACTTCATCCTGCGCGCGCGCGACCTTGGCCTGTACAACGCCATTACGGACAACGGCGCGGGCGGCCTGTCCTCTTCGGTGGGGGAAATGGCCGGGGATACGGGCGGCTGCGTGCTGGACATCGCCAGGGCCCCGCTCAAATACGACGGGCTGCGGCCCTGGGAGATCCTGCTTTCCGAAGCCCAGGAGCGCATGACCCTGGCCGTGCCCCCGGACAAGCTGGCGCAATTCATGGAGCTGGCCGCGCGTATGGATGTGGAGGCCACGGCTCTCGGACATTTCACGGCTTCAGGCTTTTTCGAGGCCCGCTACGGCGAGCGGGTGGTGGCCTCCCTGCCCATGCGCTTCATGCACGACGGCGTGCCCCAGCTTGAGCTGGAAGCCGTGTGGAAAGCGCCGGACACGCCGGATATCCGGGTAGAGATGACAGGGCTGGACGCGCGCGGCGAGGCGGAATTTTTACGGCGTATGCTTGGGCGTCTGAATATCTGTTCCAAAGAATACATTATCCGCCAATATGACCATGAGGTGCGCGGCGGCAGCGTGATCAAGCCTCTGGTGGGCGCGCTGCGCGACGGCCCGGCCGACGCGGGCGTGCTGCGCCCCCTGCTGGAGTCGGACGCCGGGCTGGTCATTGCCCACGGCATCTGCCCCAAATTCAGCGATTACGACACCTACTGGATGATGGCCAACGCCATGGACGAGGCCGTGCGCAACGCGGTGGCCGTGGGCGGCAATCCCGACGCGCTGGCCGGGGTGGACAATTTCTGCTGGTGCGATCCGATCTGGAGCGAAAAAAATCCCGACGGCCGCTATAAGCTGGCGCAACTGGTGCGGGCCTGCAAGGCCTTGCGCCAATTCTCCCTGGCGTACGGCCTGCCCTGCATCTCCGGCAAAGACTCCATGAAGAACGACTACACCGGCGGCGGGGAACGCATTTCCATTCCGCCCACAGTGCTTTTCTCCGTGCTGGGCGTGATCAACAATGTGACCTGCGCGCAAACCTCGGATTTCAAGCGCGAGGGCGAGCATATCTATCTTTTGGGCGGCACCTGGCGCGAAATGGCCGGCAGCGAGGCGGCCGACGAATTGGGCCTGAAGGGCGGGCGCGTGCCGCATGTGGACGCGGCCACGGCCCTGCCCCGCTATCGCGCGATCAATGCGCTCATGGGCCAGCGGGCCATTGCCGCCTGCCATGACTGCTCGGACGGTGGTTTGGCCGTGGCCCTGGCCGAAATGTGCATCGGCGGCCGCCTGGGCGCGGAGGTGGATCTTGATGCCGTGCCCGCCCTGGAAGACATGAGCCGCACGGAGCTGCTCTACAGCGAATCGGCCAGCCGTCTGCTGGTCAGCATCAGGCCCGATCTGGCCATGCTGCTTGAGGCCCTGGGCCAATGGCAGATCTGCCGGCGCATCGGCACGGTCGCGGGCGACGGGCATCTGACCCTGAAAAGCGGCGACAGCGTTGTGCTGCGCGAAGATGTGGAAGAGCTGGTCCGGGCCTTCAAACGCACCCTGGACTGGTAAGGGCTCAGGGCTGACGCATCTAGAGCAGATTACCTTTGACTTTTTATGAAAGTCAAAGGCGGCATTCAGGCGAAAAACGCGGTTTTCGCCTGAATGTACGCCGCGTTGCGGCGGCTGCCGCTTTCGCGTCAGCAGAGCATTTTCAAAGAGAAAATGCTCTAAACTTTTTCTAACCAACTGATAATAAAACTTTTTCAGCAATTTGACAGGCTCGCATTTTTTGCGGTATAGTCTATGCAATGAGAAAAGGCAGTCCCCATGCCGGTTGGTGGCGCACAACGCGCGGGCGCGTTTCCAAACCACCGGAAAAAAACTTGGGGGCAGAGTCGCGGGCGCGACTTGTCCGGTTCAGCATCGCTTTGCGTCGGACAGCCTTGAACACCAACCAAGGAGTAATCATGAAGTATTCACGCTGGCTTTCCATGGGAGCAGCCCTGGCCCTTTGCCTGGCTCTTGCCGCCCCCATGAATGCCGACGCGGCTTCACAAAGCGCTCCCCCTGCCAAAAGCCGGAAATCCGGCACAGAAGCCCCTGCTCCCTCCGTGAAAAAAAGCAAAAAAGCCGCCTCTTCCGTACGCAAAAACAAAGCTGCCGTCAGCAAGAGCAAAAAGGCGCACAAAAAGCAGCGCAGCAAAGCCACAGCCAAAAAACAGCTCAGGGCCAAGGCCAAAACTGCCCGCAAGAGCGCGGACAACCGCGCAATCTGGCTTAAGCGCGCCCAGGGCAGCGAATTGCTGACAGGCAAGGCATCCTGGTACGGCCGTGACTTCCACGGCGGTTCCACGGCCAGCGGCGTTGATTATGATATGTACACCTTCACCGCGGCTCACCGCACCCTGCCCATCGGCACTGTGGTCAAAGTCACGGATCAGGATAACGGCAAAAGCGTCATGGTCTGTGTCACGGACCGCGGCCCCTATGTGCGCGGCCGGATCATCGACCTCTCGTATGCCGCCGCCAGGCAGCTTGACTTGAGCAGGCGCGGGGTGGGCAAAGTGGATCTGGAAGTGGTCAGCGACGAAAGCGGCACCCCGCTCAAGGCTGATCAGGCGTATTATGTGCGCTATGTGGCCGCCAAAGGCCATGAAAAAGTCGGGCCGTTCCGCGCCTTTGCCGACGCAGCCGCCATGCACGAGGCCTTGCGCCAGGTGCATCCGGAAGCCGAAGTGGTGCTGGGCAGCTCCCGCTGAGATCGTCATAACACAGAATGCAGAAAAGGCCTCCCGGCAGATGCGGGAGGCCTTTTCTACAGCGTTTTGCTCATGAAATTAGAGCATTTTCCTTTTGAAAATGCTCTAAAGAATTCGTTTTGAATTTCAGATGGTTGCAAGATCATTTTCATTGAAAGCGTGAATGTCTCAAGGGGGGATCCGTCTTGACAGCGTGCGCCCGTCGGGAGATAATAGATAAATTACTGTTCATATACCTGCGAAAAGCGGGAAACATGCCGTTGAAAAAGCGCCGCGCCTTTTGTGCTGAGTTGTTTCCTGAAAGCGAGGGAAAAGGCCGGACGGGTCCGGTGGCGGAACCGTCCGGAATACGAATACCGCCAAAGGAAGGAGAAAACCATGACATGCAGCAGAAGAACCTTTTTGGGCGTATTGGGCGGAGTGACCGCCGGCGGAGCCCTGGCCGTCGCGACCGGACGTAGCCTGGCCGCGCCAGGAGCCGCGCCTGCTCCGCAGGGGAAGCGTTTCGCCCAGGTCAACGGCGAATTCGGCTGGCAACCCCACGCGCTGGACCCCAAGGTATGCGTGCCCGTGGCGTATGAGGGCTACTGGTATAAAGGGTACGCCTGCGGATATGGCGCCTTTTACGGTATTGTGGGTATGCTGGGCGAGCAGTATGGCGCGCCGTACAATCAGTTTCCCTTTACCATGCTGGAGGCCAACAAGGGCGGCATTTCGGACTGGGGTACCATATGCGGAGCCCTGTACGGCGCGGCGGCGGCCTTCGCGCTGTTCTGGCCCCGCAAGGAGCGGAACGCCATGGTCAACGAACTGTTCCGCTGGTACGAAACCACGGCCCTGCCCATCTACAATCCAGGCGAGGCGGCGAAGGGCGTGAAAGGCGACATTCCCACCAGCGTATCCAATTCCGTGCTGTGCCATGTTTCCGTCTCCAAGTGGAGCTACGACAATCACCTGGCCGCCAACAGCAAGGAACGCAGCGAGCGCTGCGGCCGGATAACGGCCGACGTGACGGCCAAGGCCATTGAAATTTTCAACGCCAAAATTGCCGCGGGCGCGGCCTACAAGGGCGCGCTGTCCAAGCAGAAATCCGTGGCGTACTGTACGGATTGCCACGCCAAGGGCAAGGATGCGGACATCCTCAAGGGCAATATGGATTGTACGCCCTGTCACAGCGGGAGTGAGCACACCATGAACAAGTTTAAGGACCATCCTTAGACTGGTCCATTCCGGCCCTGTTCCGGCCTTGTTCCGGCGCTGATTTCGCGGCGGAACCGTCCGCGCCTTGGAGCGCAAACTCAGCCGCGGGCGTGGGATGAAAAACAACGGGTGATGCGCGGCGTGATAACTCGTTCAGAAAAGCCGCTACATATTCGTCAACAAAATTACAAAAGCGACGGGCGGGGGAAAATCCCTCGCCCTGTTTTCATGCGCCGAGGTGTTGTCTTTTCAATCACTTTGCTGCCATCATTTCGCGCCCAGGGCGCGGTCTGGACGCTCATTGCTTCAGCCGTTGCGACGAAGGAAGCTACGGATGAAGACAGCAACTGGTTACTGCGACAGCCAGCCAACGCAACCGCTGTCGCGATCCGTAAGCAAGCAAAGCTTGCTAACGGCTACCGCCGGCGCGGGCGCGCAATGGGATGACAAGGCGCGGCTGCCGCGATAAGCTGGGCAGATGCTAAACAAATCAGCTCCAAAATCGCTGCCGGTCTGGTCCCTGAGCCTGGGCTGCCCCAAGAATCGCGTGGACAGCGAGCGCCTTCTGGGCTCTCTGGGCCTGCCTGTCAAAAGCGTTGCGCAGATGGGCCGCGCGCGTCTGGTTTTGATCAATACCTGCGGCTTTATCGAGCCGGCCGTGCGTGAATCGGTGCGGGCCGTGCTGGAGGCCATCAACCGTCTGGCCCGCTGCCGAAAAAAGCCGCTGCTGGCCGTGGCGGGCTGCATGGTGGGCCGTTACGGCGCGCAGACCCTGGCCGGGGAGTTGCCCGAAGTGGACCTCTGGCTGCCCACAGCGCGCCTGGAGGACTGGCCGCGCCTGCTGGCCCGCGCCCTGGATCTGCCTGAGCCGTCGCACGGCAGCTCCGGACGCCTGCTTTCCACCGGGCCATCCTATGCCTGGCTGAAGATCGGCGAAGGTTGCCGCCATGCCTGCGCGTTCTGCACCATTCCCTCCATCAGGGGCGCGCTCAAATCCGTGCGGGCCGAAAGCCTGCTGGCCGAGGCCCGTGATCTGCTGGCGCGGGGAGTGCGCGAGCTTGTTCTGGTAGCCCAGGACGTGACCTCCTGGGGCGCGGATTTCAGCCCGCAAGAGCCGGGGCGCGGCCTTGCGTCCCTGCTGGAGCGCCTGGCCGGGCTTGACGGCCTGGCCTGGCTGCGGCTGTTGTATTTGTATCCCAGCGGCGTCACGCCGGAACTTTTGCGCCTGATCAGGGCCTGCGGGCCGCCGCTCCTGCCGTATCTGGACATCCCCCTGCAACATGCCCACCCGGAAGTGCTCTCCCGCATGGGCCGCCCCTTTGCCAGGGATCCCCGGCGCGTGCTCGACACGGTGCGCGACATACTGCCGCACGCCGCGTTGCGCACCACCTTCATTGTGGGCTACCCGGGCGAAAGCGAGGCGCATTTTGAAAGTCTCTGCCGCTTTGTGGAAGAAGCCCGCTTTCAGCATCTGGGTGTTTTCGCCTACCAGGCCGAAGAAGGCACGCCCGCGGCGGCGCTGCCCGATCAAGTGCCGCCGGAGATCAAAGAGGCCCGCCGTGCAACGCTCATGCAAATCCAGGCCGGGATCAGCGAGGCGTATCTGGCCGCCCGGCTGGGGCAACGCCTGCCGGTGCTGGTGGACGCGCCGCACCCGGAGTGGCCGGGGCTGCACCAGGGGCGCGTCTGGTTTCAGGCTCCCGAAGTGGACGGGATCACCTACGTCAGCGGCCCCGGCGTAGCGCCCGGCGCGCTTCTTGAGTGCGATATTGTGGAAAATACGGAATACGATCTCACGGCCCTGGCCTGAATGCGCCTGCCGCAAACAACGCTCCCGCATGGGCCGCGCCCGGCCCCCGTGAAATCCCGCAGAGTCGCCTGATGCGCAAAAAATATCCCCGAAGGGCAAGGCCCTCCGGGGATATCCGGTTTCTCGCGTGCCGCGCACGCCCTCAGCCGAGTTAGCCGCCGATGAGCTGCATGGCCATCTTGGGCATGCTGTTGGCCTGCGAAAGCATGGCCACGGCCGACTGGGTGAGGATCTGGTTGCGGACGAACTGGGTCATTTCCGTGGCCACGTCCACATCGGAAATGCGCGATTCCGCCGATTGCAGGTTTTCGGCTTGGGTGGTGAGGTTGGAGATGGTGTTTTCCAGACGGTTCTGCAGCGCGCCCAGATGCGCGCGGATCTTGTCCTTGGAGACCACGGCGTTGGTCAGGCCCACCAGGGCCTTCTGAGCGGCCTCCTGCGTGGAGACCGTGTGCGCCATGGAGGTGGCTGCGGACTGATTGCCCACGCCCAGGGCCGAGGCCGTGCTCGTGCCGATCTGGATGTAGTAATAGTCTTCCGCCGAGTCGTTGGCCGTGCCGAAGTGGATCTTCATCTTGCCGGTGGACGTCATGCCGGCGCCGTTGTGCGTGCTGCTGGAGAGATTCCCGTCCAAAAGATGAATGCCGTTGAAATCCGTGGCATTGGCGATTCGGGTGATTTCCGAGGCCATGGCCTGATATTCGGATTCAATCATCAGACGCTGGGTGGAATCATAAGTGCCGGTGGCCGCCTGTTCGGCCAGTTCCTTCATGCGGGTCAGCTTTTCGTCGATGATGCCCAGGGCGCCGTCGGCGGTCTGAATGAGGGAAATGGCGTCATTGGCGTTGCGCACGCCCTGCTGCAAGGCCGCAATATCCGTGCGCATCAGCTCGCGGATGGCCAGGCCCGCGGCGTCGTCGGCCGCGGAGTTGACCCGCAGGCCCGTGGACAGACGCTCGGTCGAGGTTTGCAGATTGCCGTAGTGGCTCGTCAGAGTGTTGGCGACGTTGGTGGCCATTTGGTTGTGATTGATATACATGACATTCCTCCATGAATGTGCTGTGTGCCCGGCGGTGCACTTTGCACGCCCGCGTCCTTGCGGACTGCCGCCGCACAATGCCTGCGCATGCAGGGTTTATGTTGCCGTTCCCGATGCGCTTGCCTGCCTTTTCGGCGTGAGAACCGAAAGCATCCGGCCCGCGCAGCCCCTGCCGACAAGGGCTGACCCTTGTTCGCCCTGACTCGTGGCGTCAGGGGAGGCAAAAAATGCCTGAAAAAACCTGCACTCCTGCTAAAGCAGGATCCGTGCCAAAAAAGGGGCCGAGCTCTGAGCAGCGCATGCCCGCCTTTTTCCGCAACATACGGCGGAGCAGCGCCGTCAAAAAGAAGACGGCCCTTGCACAAACAAACACGCGGGTGCGGTGGCGCGCAGGAGCGAAAACTTTTCCACAGGCTATTGACGAAAATAAGAGGATGCTTATTAATAGGATAAGATGTTTTTCACAGGAGGTCAGTTATGAGTAGTTTTCATTTGCTTCCCCGTCGCTGGCCTGGGCCGCGTGGGGCCGCACCACGTCAGGACGACCTGCCCGTGACGCCCGGACGTGATGATTGGGATGGATTCTTTCAGAGCATGCTCAACGGCATGGTTACACCGTGGGAAGCCATGAACGATTTTTTGCCTTTTTGGCGACGGCAGAAAATTCAAGCCGATATTTTGCCCAGTCTGGATCTGACCAGCGATGAGAAAGCCTATGCGCTGAGCATGGAACTGCCCGGCGTGGAACCTGAAAATGTCAAGGTGGAAGTGCGCGACAATGCCCTGGTCATTGCCGGCGAGAAAAAGCAGGAAAGCTGCGGGGATCAGAAAAACCAGCATGTGCTGGAACGCGCCTACGGTTCCTTCCAGCGGGTGCTGGCCCTGCCGGAGGACGCGGACACGGACGCCATCACCGCAAGCTGCAAGAACGGCGTGCTGCATATTGCCATTCCGCGCAAGGCGACCTCTGAAACGCGGACGAAATCCATAGAAATTGTGAAGGAATAAATCCTCCTCCACACGGGCCAGCGCTCCGGCCCGCGAGCCCCCGCCGTTCTGGCGGGGGCTTTTTGTATGGCTTTCAGGCAGTGGCGGGCAGCTTAGAGCATTTTCACTTTGAAAACGCAAGAGGCCGGTTTGCAGAGCAAACCGGCCTCTTCCGCATATTAGAGCATTTTGCTTTTGAAATTATTCAATTTCAAAAGCGGCGCTGCCATCATTTCCCCGCAAGCGGGACAAGCGCCTGAAAAGCGTGGTTTTCAGGCTCATTCGGCGCGGGCGTCCGCTCCCGCGGCCGCCAGAGCGGTTGCTGTTTTCAACAGCAACCGCTCTAGGCAATGCATGTTGCCGAGCCCGCGGCACTCCCCTGCCGCGGGCTCGATCAGGGGTTATCTCCCTCCGCCACGAAGTTTTCCTAGCTGATCAGCGACAATGCCAGCTTGGGCATGTTGTTGGCCTGCGAAAGCATGGCCACGGCCGATTGGGTAAGAATCTGGTTGTGTACGAACTGCGTCATTTCCGTGGCCACGTCCACGTCTGAGATGCGCGATTCCGCCGATTGCAGATTCTCGGCCTGGGTGGTCAGGTTGGAAATGGTGTTCTCAAGACGGTGCTGCAAGGCGCCGAGATTGGCGCGGATCTTGTCCTTGGAGACCACGGCGTTGGTCAGGCCCACCAGGGCTTTCTGAGCGGCCTGTTGGGTGGAGACCGTGTGCGCCATGGAGGTGGCTGCGGACTGATTGCCCACGCCCAGGGCCGAGGCCGTGCTCGTGCCGATCTGGATGTAGTAATAGTCTTCCGCCGAGTCGTTGGCCGTGCCGAAATGCACCTTCAGCTTGCCGGTGGATGTTATGCCGGAGCCGTTGTGCGTGTTGCTGGAGAGATTCCCGTCCAAAAGATGAATGCCGTTGAAATCCGTGGCATTGGCGATTCGGGTGATTTCCGAGGCCATGGCCTGATATTCGGATTCAATCATCAGACGCTGGGTGGAATCATAAGTGCCGGTGGCCGCCTGTTCGGCCAGTTCCTTCATGCGGGTCAGCTTTTCGTCGATGATGCCCAGGGCGCCGTCGGCGGTCTGAATGAGGGAAATGGCGTCATTGGCGTTGCGCACGCCCTGCTGCAAGGCCGCAATATCCGTGCGCATCAGCTCGCGGATGGCCAGGCCCGCGGCGTCGTCGGCTGCGGAATTGATCCGCAGGCCTGTGGACAGGCGGGTGGTTGAGGTTCGCAAATTGCCGTAGTGGGATGTGAGAGTGTTGCCCACGTTCTGGGCCATCTGATTGTGATTGATATACATACATTCCTCCATGAATGTTGTATGTCGCGGGCGGCGCCCGATGCCGACGCGTCCTTGCGTCCTGCCGCCTCTGCTATGCAGTATCGGTTGACAGGGGCGATCTCTTAGGGCTGCGCGGAAAATTTTTCCGGGTTATAAGTATTTTTATTTATGTATCTTTTGTAAAAATAAGGGGGAAAAATCAGGCCGCGTGCGCGACATGCGGCAAATTTTGCCGCCACACAGGCCGCCGGAATCCGCAAAAAACATGCAACGAAACCGCTGTCGCCAGAGCGTTTAGCTCATTTCATGAGCAAAATGCTCTAAGCTTTTTTGAACCTCCCGCCTGGCGGGAGGTTTTCTTCATACAATAAACAAGGGCGGCTCAAGAGCCGCCCTTGTTTGCGATAATGCCAGGCAACGCCCTGCGGGGATCGGCGCTGCACCGCATTTTCAGCTATTTTATTTTTGTGAATCCGTGTTTAGCAAGGAAGTCATAAAGCTGCTTGTGCGTCCATTGGGAAATGGTGCCGTTGCTGCAATGCGCTTTCAGACATTCCTTGACCTTCTGGCGCTCCAGGTACAAAGAAGACACATATTGCACCTCGTGCGCCTGCTTGTAGTTGAAGAGTGCATAGTCGCTGGGCATACAGCTTCTCCTTCTTTTCAAAAGATATTATTCGTAATATAAATTTGTCAATATAGCATCGTAAAGATAAGAAAATACTCTTCTAGAGCATTTTGCTTTTGAAATTATTCAATTTCAAAAGCGGCGCTGCCATCATTTCGCGTCCAGAACGCGGTCTGGACGCTCATTCGGCGCGGGCGTCCGCTCCCGCGGCCGCCAGAGCAATTTCAAAGTGAAATTGCTCTATAAAAATTGTGGTGCTATATATCAGGAGAACGGTTGCGTCTGAGCGTCTTTTGCTGTGCGAGATGTCCTCAGGAAGCGCACAGAAAAGCGCGGCGCGGAGAACATTCCGGAAAAGCTGCTTTTTCCAGAATGATTTTATCGGGAAGGAAATACCTTGATTCGGGAAATGCCCGGAAAGCTCATTCGCTAGAGCATTTTCACTTTGAAAATGCTCTGCTGACGCGAAAGCGGCAGCCGCCGCAACGCGGCGTACATTCAGGCGAAAACCGCGTTTTTCGCCTGAATGCCACCTTTGACTTTTATAAAAAGTCAAAGGTAATCTGCTCTAGAGCAATTTGACTTTTATTTTATTTAGAAATCGTTTAGATTGCAGAGATGAAATTTGCATCTGAAGAAATCCGAACCAAGGCTGTTCATGCG
>NZ_JAAKEI010000043.1 GCF_011039085.1 Desulfovibrio sp. ZJ369
CTTGCAGGCGTATAACCAAAGATATCAGCCAACTGCTGTCTAGTGGCCTGTTTTGCCAGGTAAGCCTTCACGACGATAGTACGAATATTTTCAGGAGCGAACTTCATAGAACAAGTTTAGATTTTTTATGTAAAAAATTAAAGTTAAAATGCTCTAGCCCGGAACCCGTGAGCGCACATTTCTTCCTTGGGGTAGCCCATACGCCGCAAGGCCGCGATAAAGGCGGCATCACTGATCGCTTTGCCTGGGGAGCGTAGCCCCGGAAATATCAGGCGGCCGTCCCCGCTCATGTCGTGAAGCGTATGCAGGATTTCCAGCGATTGCGAGGAAAGGGGCACCAGGTGGTCATGGCGCATTTTCATGCGTTTGGCCGGAATGCGCCAAAGCTTTTCCTCAAAGTTGATTTCCGTCCACTCTCCAAGGCGAACTTCACTGGGGCGTAAAAAAGTCAGCGCCAGTAATTGCAAACCCGCCTTGACGGTATAGGCGCCGGTAAAATCGTCTATCGCCCGCAAGAGGCCGCCGATAGCCTACCGGATCGGTTATGGCCGCACGAGGCGTAACAGTACGGCTTTTCAGCGCTCCGCGAAGGTCGGCAGCCGTATCGCGTTCGGCGCGGCCCGTGGCAATGGCATACCGGAAAATGAGAGAGCAGATGCCCCGTACCCGATGGGCCTGGTCAACAGCGCCGCGAATTTCAATTTTGCGAAGCACGGCCAGCAATTCAGGCGGGGTGATTTCAGCAATAGGACGATTGCCCAGGTAGGGGAAGATGTTCTTGTCGATCCGCTCCATCACGTCCTTGGCGTAATTTTCTGTCCAGATGGCGGCCTGATTGCTGTGCCACTCCCGTGCCACTGCCTCAAAGGTGGAAGGGACATAGGGGTATTCTCCTGGCAAGGGATTTATATACCCCTTGAAATACCCCTAAACTGGTGGATGTCTATGGCGTTTACTCCTCTCGCTCGGACAGTCCATTTCGCCTAATCCCTTGCCAGGAAAGACTTTTTGGACTGTACCGAACCAAGATGGAGTGAAATCTGGCGGGGGTGGCAGTCGAACTATTTTTCTAACATGCCGTAATTCATGGGGTAACACGCTTTCAAAAAAACCGTTTCCCCACAAATTTACCCACTTTTGTGGCGGATACCCCCCTACGCCGTAACACGCTCCGGCCCCTCTTTTCCACCGCCGCCGCGTGGAAGTCAAGCAGAGGCATCGGCAGGTGGAGGAGTCCGCCCCCTGTTCGCACCTTCCCCTGCCGTTTTTCGTGTCGGACGTGTCGGACGGATTGCCAGGGCGTGAGATCATCCACCGGCCATTCCGCTGCCGAAGGTCAGCTATAGTCAGCTATAGCCACTAGACTTCACTGGCGCGAAGTCGTGGGCGAGCGCCGCGCTCGACCGGGTGGAGATGGAACCGGGCGAGTTTGGATTCATGCTTGAGATGGAAACCACCGTCAGGGTGGAGGGGCACCGCCGCCGCCTCCACTGAAGGGGAATTCTTGGCTATGCGCTCCCTTGTCCGCTCCTTTCGGTCGAGGTTGCTACGCCCGCCTCCTCGCTGATGCTGCCCGGCAGGTCGTCAGCCTTGGCGAAGGTCACGAGCGCCGCCACGATGCGCGTATGCCGCAGCAGAGCGCGGATCGCATTGTCCACCGCATCGACCCGGAGCCGCGCTTCTTCATCAAGCCACCCTATGAGCTTGCCCCATGCACGGGCATTGCGGCCGCTGGCGAGCTGTGCGCGCATCCGCCGAGCCGCCTGCCTGAACTCCTCCACGGCGGCGCCGAGGGCGTTTCCGGCGTCCACCACGGCCTGTTCCTCGTCCTTGAGCTGCATACCCGTAAACAGGATGTTCGGGTCGATGGTCTCCGGCAGGGGACGGGGTTCAGGGTCGATGCACTGCTGAATTTCGTAGATGTCCTCCTGAAGGTCCGCCAGTTGGTCATAGGAGCGTTCCAAGAGCCGCACCAGCGCTTCCTTGCCGGGGTTCTTCTTGACGGGGGCCTTTGCCTTGTGTGAAATCGTCTGAGCCATGAAGCACCTCCAGTCGATGCTTTCAGGGTTAGGCTCGGCAGGAGAAGGAGCAATTCCCCTGCCGGGCCGCTTTGGGTTATTCGTCCGTTGCCTCTGCCTTGGCGTTCCCGCTGGCAAGCCATGCCTTCACAGCGTCATGGTCAATGCGCCACCCCACGCCAACCTTGCGGGCCGGAAGCCCGCCTTCCCGGATGGCTTTGAGTATGGTTTTCCTGTCCACGCGCAGCACGTCGGAGGCCTCGTCAACGGTCATGCCAACGGGGGGCCAGTCAATTTTATTCACCTTACCGGCCATGTGGATACCTCCTTCGCCTATTACAATACTGCCTTTTTGTAGGCATGTCAACGGCACTAATTAGGCTTATTGTAAGCCTCCCATCATCTGAAGGTCCGCCAGTTGGTCATAGGAGCGTTCCAAGAGCCGCACCAGCTCCACCTTGCCGGGGTTCTTCTTGACGGGGGCCTTTGCCTTGTGTGAAATCGTCTGAGCCATGAAGCACCTCCAGTCGATGCTTTCAGGGTTAGGCTCGGCAGGAGAAGGAGCAATTCCCCTGCCGAGCCGCTTTGGGTTATTCGTCCGTTGCCTCTGCCTTGGCGTTCCCGCTGGCAAGCCAGGCATCCACCGCCGCCGGGGATATGCGCCATCCCACGCCCACCTTGCGGGCGGGGAGGCTGCCTTCCCGGATGGCCGCGCGCACGGTTTTGGGATGCACACGCAGCGCTTCGGCGGCTTCCTCCACGGTCATGCCGATAAGGGGCCAGTCGGATTTCTCTACCATCCGCACCTCCTATTTTACAACGCCGCCTTCCATATAAATACTATTTATAGATATATCAAGGTATAAATACAGTCTAAATATATGCCTTCTAGCATTTATTTTTGTTGGTGTTTCTGTTGGTATTTTTCGGCATAAAAAATCTCAAATCAGCACTGTCCGCCACTTTTCAGGCGTTCATCGAATCCGGCCCACGCGCGCGTACTGTTCGCCTTTTGAACCTGTCAGGATTCCCGACACGTTGCCCCGTCGGCCCTACCGAGCCATTCGGGATTTCCGAACCACTGACGCGCACCACACAGCCACCCCCGCGAAGCCCCAAAAACACCCCTCACAGCCCCGGAAATGAAAAAGCCGGGCGAATACCCGGCAAGGAAAGGAACAGTCCCGAAAGCGCCTCAGTTTGGCAGGCCGCTTCCGTAGGCGGCATCCACCAGTGCCGATACTTCCCCCGGCGAGAATCTGGAGAGATCTACCTTCACCACCGGGCGCATGCTCTCATCCGTGGATCTGTGGTCGAGGAGGTTCACCGGCTTTTCGCCCACGGTATCGCGGATCACCTCAAAAGCCCGCACGTCCCCGGCCTTGGCTTTTACCACCAGGGCGGCGGCGATGGCCTCGGCGTTGGTCTGCCCGCTCTCCTCGTCCGGCATGGACAGTGCCACTTCCAGCAGCTCCCGCAACTCTTTCCGCTTCTGCCGAGCCTTCCCGGAGGCGAGGCCGCCGTTCCGGCCCCGCTTCCGGGCTTCTTCCTTGTCCCGCAACGGCGGAACAGTTTTCTTGCCCATTATATGCCCCTTTGGTTCAAAGTTCGTGGTTCGCTCGTGGTTGAAGCGGAAACTGGCGCATCAGTGCACTCCTCCATCGGCGGCGAAGGCGTCCAGGGGCATGCCCCGCTGAAGCTCGCGCTCAAAGCGCTCCCGCTCCCTGCCAAGGCATTGCACGAGGTCCGGGAGCTCCTTGCGCTCCACCGCCACCTTGTCCGTCAATCCTTCGAGGCTGTAGTCCCCCACGGTCAGGGAGCCCGCCACCACCTCCACGCCCTCGTAACGGGGCCCGGCAAAGGCGAATGGGCATTGCTCCCGTGAGTCAATAATGATTCGCACGGCATCCCCCCGGTTGCGGCGCGGTTCTCTCCTGCGGAAGATGCCTGGCACTCCTCAAAGCCCCTGTCGCACCGGCTCTGCATATTGATCTCCCGGCCCGTCACCACGCAACGCCCGCACCACCACGCCAGCCCCGGCACACGCTGCCAGCAGGAACAGGCAAAGCACTGGAGCGCGGGGGCCGGTGAGGGAATAGGAGGCCGGCGCTTTATGTTCCCCCCGTCACCCGGCAGCAAAAGGCCGCTTTCCAGCAGCACCGTCGCCGCCCGCCGGTGGTTGTGCCCCTTGCATACCTCAGCCCGGAAGCTCTCCGAGAGGACGTAGAAGGTCGTCCCGGTCTCGTCCGCTTGCCGGAATCCCACCCGGTTGATGCACACCGCGTCCGGTTTGTCCACGTCCTGAAAGCGACTTTGCCCGTGTTGCTCCAAAAACAGGCGCACCGCCTCAAGGATTGCCCGGTCCTCAGCCGCGCCCGCTCCGCCGCGCTGCGAAAGCCACGCCTCAAAGCACGTCCGCGCCGCCGCCACCGCCGCGCCCTGTTCCCAGGGCACAAGGCCCCATTCCGCCGCCATTTCCCCGGCACCGGCACAAAGGAGGAAGCGCCGGGCCACGCGCCGCACCTGCCCGTCAGCATCGGCGGGGCAAAAGTCCTCCACGCCCCGTTCCATGAACCGCGCCAGCTCCGCGCCCGCCTTTTCGCGCTCAGCCTGCAAGGCCCGGATGAAGGCACGGACCGCGTGGCCGTAGTGCGTGGCGGCGGATTGTTTCAGGACATCGGCAAAGGCTTGCGGGCTCGCGTGGTCGTGCAGCTCCTCAAAGATGCCCATCCCGGCCCCGGCATCGGCGGGGATGTCCACCAGGCGCACCTCCTGCCCGGCCCGCGCCCGGCCCCCTTCCTCGCGGATCTTCTCGGCAAGGCCGATTTCCCCGGTGGAGAGGATGAAGCACCGCCACGATTTGACGGCCCGCGCGCTGCCGTCCTGCGATGCGCGGCTTTTCCCCATGCCGTTGCCGAGCATATACGCCGCCTCCTGCACCGTGCGCCCCGGAGCCTGTCCTATCTCGTCCAGGCAGAGGAGCGAGTCGGAATAGAGCGCCGCCATGCCCTCGAGGCCGTTGGACGTGGCGCGCCAGTTCTGGACAAAGCCCCCGGAGGACGCGCCCCGCCCCCATACGGATGCCGCCGCCACCAGCGCCGTTGTCTTGCCGCTTGAGCTTTGGCCGGAGAAGTTGAAACCGCCGCTTTCCATGCCGCACATTTCCAGCAGCGGGGCCGCAAAGGCCGCGCACACCGCCAGCAGCAAGCGACTGTTCCCGGCAGTCCACGCGCCCACAGTGTCCCGCCAGCCGTCCAGCGTCCCGGCGGTGCGGAAGGGATTGCCCGGAGTGCGCGTCTGGAGGACGAGCTTTTCATCCGTCCCACTCGTCCCACTTTTGTTTTCAGACTGGGACGGCGGCAAATCCTTGCCCGGCGCGGCTTGTCCCACTCGTCCCACTTGTCCCAGTGGATTTTGGGCATAGAGAACTTCATCCGGCAGCACGAAGGCCCCGCCATGCCAGCCCGTGCGCGGGACGCAACGTATGCGGCGGCGGGTCTGGTATTCCGTCAGGAAGCGCCCGAGCAGGTTCTTGGCCCGCTGGCCACTGGAGAAGGGCAAGCCCTCATCCGCCAGCCGTGCCAGCACCGCCGAAGAATCCTTGCCGGCGAGAAGCGCCTTCGGCATGGCCCAAGAGTGCGCGCCGCCGTCCGCGTCCTGCCAATGGAGGAGCAGCCCCCAGGCCACCCCGTTTTCGTCCCGCGTGGCCCCCTGCACCGTGAGCGGGCCGCATACCCACGTTTCCACCGGGTCGGAGTCGTCCCCCTTGACTTCCGTATGCCACAGCCCCGGCAACTTGCCGCCGGTGCGCAAGGAAAAGCCGGAAGGCAGCTTTTCCGGCAGGGGGTCGGCCTTGCTCCCGTCCTTTGCCGGAATGGAGAAGTAATAGACGCGAGGGAGCGGCCCCTTGAGAAATCGCTTGCCGCCGTCCGCGCCGATGTATTGGAGGCTTGCCAGCTTGCCCGCACAGTCCCACACGGGAACCACCAGCCGCCCGTCCTCATCTTGCCGGAGCCCCCGCATCGGGGGCACCTCCTTGCGCGTCAGATAGGCGTTATCCGTCCCGGCCTGGGCCAATGCCTCAAGGATCTGTCCCGCGCGCTGAGCGGCGGCTTTTTGGGCCTTCTCGCGGGCCTCCAGCGCCGCCGCCTTCTCCTTGGCCACGCGCTCCCGCAAGGCGGCCTTCTCGGCAGGTGAAAGGAGCTCGATCTCGTGCGGCTCGTACAGGTTGACGGTCTGCCCCTCGCCGCCCTCGTGGTAGTTGACGCACCACAACCGGGGGAAGTTGTCCATGTGGAGCTTGTAGCGCCCGGCCTGTCCGTTGGGCTTTTTGGAGGTGCCGCACATGGCGAGCGCGCCCGATGCGTCCAGCGGCTCAAAGTTCGTGAGCCCGGCAGCCGTAAGCGCCGCCGCGGCCCGCTCCAAAAGCTCCGAATGGGAAGGCACGGGCTTGCTTCCGGGGCGCTTTCCGGGCATACTGCCTGAAACGGATTTCTTCTCTCTGTTGCCGCTCGGTTCCCCAGCCGGGCGGCTTCTTTTTGTCTCGTTCATGCCGCCCCCTATTCAGCGGCAGCGCCGTTCTGGAGGAAGGCGGCAATATCCGCCGAGCGCCAGGCCACGCCCCGCTTGCCGATTTTCACGGGGCGCGGGAACAGCCCGGCCTTCATGTTGGCATAGAGGGCGCTGGTTTTGAGCCCGACAAGCTCCTCGACCTCGGGGCGGCGAAGAAGGCGGTTGTCGGAGAGGGGGGAAGACGTGGGCGTGGTGGAAGCGGTGGGCATGGGGAAAGTGGAGGCGGCGGCGTTTTTCACCTTCGGCATGGGGAAAACTCCTTTGCCCCGGTGCAGCGCCGTTGTCCATTGCCTTGCATTGCCTTGCGCGGAAAGCCATTGCCATACGTTTCCGCATATGGCACAAGGACGACAGGCGGCCCTTCGGGGCGGTTTATTCCGTTTGAACCGGGGTGGAGGGAAATCCAAGCGATTCAACGGAAGGGATTAGGGCCATTTGGCCCGGTCATTCGGGGCGGTAGGGTGCTGTAACACCTTGCCGCCCTTTCGCGTAAATCATTGCATGAAAAAGGAATTCCTCGTCAATGACAAAAACGGCCCGAGGCCTGAATTGTCCACAAATATCCACATATACCCGCATACGCTCGCAGATATTCACCCGAACACCGGGTCAGCCCTGTAGCCCTTCCAGCAGGAACGCCCCCCACCAGTCCATGAGCTCCACGCGCTCCGGCCACAGTTCCGAGCGGTCGTAGGCAGCCGCCACGCGGTTCTTCTGCTCGTGCGCCAGGGCCTTTTCAATGACTTCGCCCCGGAAGTGCCCCGCCTCGTGCGCCAGCGTGGAGAAAGAGGAGCGCCAGCCGTGGGCCACATGATCATGTGCCCCCAGCGTCCTGAGCGCGGCATTGAGCGCCCCGTTGGAGAGCCCCCGCGTCCTGTCCCGGCCGGGGAACACGAACACGCCGCCCCCGGAGATGCCCGCCTGCTCGTCCAGTATTTCCAATGCCGGGGCGGAAAGCGGCACGGCAAAGCGGCGGCGCATCTTCATGCGCGCGGGCGGAAGCGTCCAGGAGGCCCCGGCAAGGTCGAACTCCTCCCAGTGCGCCCCCGCGATCATGCCGGGCCGGGCGGCGGTGAGCGCCAGCAGCAGGAGGGCGTTGCGGATGGTGCGGTTCCCCCAGTAGGCGGCACAGGAAGCGAACAGCGCGCGCACCTCCTCGGGGCTCGTCCTCGCGGGCATATGCGTGGCCACAGGCGGCGGTAGAGCTTCGGCAAGGGAGGCGGCGGGGTCGATGTCCGCATATCCCTTTATGACAGCCAGGCGGCAAATGGCGCTCACATAGCGGCGCAAGCGGCGGGTGGTCTCGCGGATGCCCTGAGCCGCCACGCCCTGCAACACGTCGAGCACCTCGCCGGGCCTCAGTTCCGCCACGGGCCTTTTCCCGAGAGCCGGAAGGACGTGCCGCGCCAGCCGTTCCCCGATGTCCCGCACATAGCCCGGAGAGAGCTTTTCCCCCTGCAGGGCGAGCCATTCGCGGGCCACGTCCCCGAAGGTCACGGCGGGCGCTTCCTTCGCCGGCAGGCCACGGGAAAGCCGTCCCCGCACCTCGACAGCCGCCTTGCGGGCATCAGCCAGCCCCATGTCAGGGTATGCCCCAAGGCGCACCATCTGTTCCTTGCCGTCCACGCGCCGCCGCAAATACCACACCTTCTTGCCGGTGAAGGCCACCAGCAGGGAGAGCCCGCCGCCGTCCGCATACTTCTTGCGGCCCGTGGCAGGTATCGGAAGGGTGCGTATTCTCGCGTCAGTCAGGCGGCCCATGCGTCCCCCGTGGACAGTGGGGAAATTTCCCCGGCAAAAGTCCCGTCCCCACGTTCATACCCACTTTTCTTGTGGGTTGCAACGCAGTTCCTTGGAATACGGAGGAACAAAAAAGAAGCCCGCTTTCCCTAGAAAACCTAGGTTCTGCGGGCTGTTGCGGTGCTTTTTGGAGGTCTCTGGAAGGTCTTTGTGGCGGAGGGGGTGGGATTCGAACCCACGTACCGGGTGTTAACCGATAACTCGATTTCGAGTCGAGCGCGTTACGGCCACTTCGCTACCCCTCCGCAGGAATCAGGGCAGGCGCGCCTAGAGCATTTTGCTTTTGAAATTATTCAATTTCAAAAGCGGCGCTGCCATCATTTCCCCTCAAGCGGGACAAGCGCCTGAAAAGCGTGGTTTTCAGGCTCATTGCTTCAGCCGTTGCGACGAAGGAAGCTACGGATGAAGACAGCAACTGGTTACTGCGACAGCCAACCAACGCAACCGCTGTCGCTATCCGTAAGCAAGCAAAGCTTGCTAACGGCTACCGCCGGCGCGGACGCCAGCTACGCTGTCGCCAGAGCGTTTAGCTCATTTTATGAGCAAAACGCTCTAAAGCGGGCGCGGCCGAGAAACACTCCTAGCCTACTTTGCGCGGAAAGGCAACGCCCTCGCGGCCTTTGCCTGCGCCCATTGCGCAACCGCCCCACGGGCGCGGCTCAATCGCGGCGCAACGCGGCCAGGACCGCCAGGCCGTCGGTCTGGGCCGGATCTTCCTGCAGGGCCCGCCGGGCAAAATCCTCGGCGGCCTGTGGCTTGCCCCAGTCCAGGTACAGGCGGGCCATCTTGCCGTAGGTGGCCGGGTGGCCGCCGAAAACGCGCAACACGGCCTTGCAGACGTTTTCCGCCCTGGCAAATTCTCGCAATTTCAGCCATGCGTCCACCGCGCCGGTGTAGGCGGCCGCTTCACGGGGGCGGTTTTGCATGGCCTGCTCGTACATTTCAGCGGCATCCGCGTATTGCCCGGCGGCTGCGAAAATCTGCCCCAGCTGGAGGCAAATGCCTTCCTCTTCGCTGCACTCCTCGGCCACCCGTTTGAGAAACGCGCTCCCCAGGGCCGTCTGGCCCTCGCGCAGAAAGCGCAGGCCGGTTTGGATCAGATTTTTTTTGCGTTCCAGGCGGCTTTGGACCTCCTGCCGCATGGAGCTTTGCGCCTCCTGGCGCAAGATCCGGGCCAGACCTTCCAGCACCGTGCACAACGTGCCCGCCTGGCCCGGACGGTAGGGAATGGATTGCACCGCGCCGCTCTGCCGGGGGTCCAGCAGCGTCCGCATGGCGGGATGGCGCGCCAGGTCGTGCAGAAATTCGTTGATTTGCGCGTCCAGCCCGGCTCTGGCCGCGCGCGTGAGCCGCACTTCAGTGTAGCGGCGCAGGGCCGCGCTCATGGCCGCCAGGGCGCGCTCGACTTCATTGCGGCGCAGATAGCCGTTGGCGCGGGCCAGATTTTCGCGCAGATCCTTGGGCGCGGCGCTCAGCATGTCCTGTCTCCCCGCCAGTGCTCAAGAGCCGTGCGCCGGTAGGTCTGCAACAGCGCGAGGGCCGCTTCGGGCATCAGATATTCCACGCTGCGCCCGGCCAGCCAGAGCTCGCGGATGCGCGAGGCGCTCACCGCCAGCCAGGGCAAAGGCAGAAAATGCGCCAGCCCGCCGCCGGGCAGGGCCATGCAGACGCTGCCCGGCAACAGGGGCGGGTGCGCCTGGGCCTGAGGCCAGAGCGCGCGCGCCGTGTCCATAAATTCTTCCGCGTTCTGCTCGCCGCGCGGCACTACCACAAAATCGCAGAGCGCGGGCAGCTCCAGGCCGTGATGCCAGGTGGGCAGCAGCGCAAAATCCGGGCTGCCCAGCAGAAAATAAAGCTTTGTCCCCGGTTCCGCGGCATGGTAGGCGCGCAAGGTGTCCCAGGTGTAGGATGGCCCTTCCCGCAAGGATTCCAGGCGATTGCAGCGCAGCCAGGGCAGCGGTTGGGCTGCCGCCTCCAGCATGGCGGCGCGCAGCTCAAAGGGCAGCAGGTGTTGATTTTTCTTGTGGGGCGGATGGGCGCTGGGCACCAGATCCACGCGGCTGATCAGGTCTCCGAGCGCCTCGCGCGCCTCCACGGCCAGGCGCAGATGCCCCACATGCGGGGGATTGAAGCTGCCGCCCAGAACCGCCAGTCCGGGCCTGTGCGCACGGCGCGGCGTCATTTACTGCCGCACCTGCCCTTGGCCCAGCACCACGAATTTGGTGGTGGTCAGCTCCTGCACTCCCATGGGGCCATAGGCGTGCAGCTTGGAGGTGGAAATGCCGATTTCCGCGCCCAGGCCCAGTTGGCCGCCGTCATTGAAGCGGCTGGAAGCGTTGACCGCCACCATGGAGGCGTCGGCCTCGCGCAGAAAGCGCATGGCGCGCCCGTAGTCGCGGGTGCAGATGATTTCCGTATGATTGGAGCCGTAGCGGGCGATATGATCCAGGGCCGCGTCCAGATCGTCAACCACGCGAACCGCCAGAATCAGATCGTGGAATTCCCGCCCCAGATCTTCAGGGGTCTGGGGCGTGGCGTTGGGCCCGATCAGCGGCAGGGACGCGGGGCAGGCCCGAAAGGAAACTCCGGCCGCGCCCAGCCGGGCGGCCACCAGCGGCAGAAAGGCCGCGGCCTCGTCCTTGTGCACCAAAAGACATTCCAGCGCATTGCACACGCCGGGCCGCTGGACCTTGGCGTTGAAAACAATGTTCAGGGCCGCGTCCAGATCCGCGCCCGCGTCCACAAAGGCGTGGCATACGCCTTTGAAATGCCTGAGCACCGGCATGACGGCAGCCTCGCTCACGGCCCGCACCAGAGCCTCGCCGCCGCGCGGGATGATCACGTCGATATACCGATCCAGCTTGCAGAGCGCGGTCACGTCCGCGTGATCCGTGGTCTGCACGAGTTGTGCCGCATCGGGCGGCAGGCCCGCCTCGGCCAGGGCCTGCCCCAGCGTCCGGGCCAGGGCCGTGTTGGAGCGCAGGGCTTCGCTGCCGCCGCGCAAAATGACCGCATTGCCCGCCTTGATGCAGAGAATGGCGGCGTCAATGGTCACATTGGGCCGGGCCTCGTAGATCATGGCCACCACGCCCAGGGGGATGCGCATACGGCCTACCAGCAGGCCGTTAGGGCGCTGCCATTGGCTTTCGGTGGCGCCCACGGGATCGGGCAATGTGGCCACATGGCGACAGGCGGCGCGCATTTCCTCCATGATCGCGGGGGTCAGGGTCAGGCGGTCCAGGCGCGGGGCGTCCAGACCGGCGGCGCGCGCGGCTGCCAGATCCTCGTGATTGGCGGTCAGGATCGCGTCTTCATTGCTCAGCAACAGCGCGGCCAGAGTTTCCAGGGCGCGGGTCTTGGCGGCGGCCGTGGCCCTGCGCATGGCCCGCGCCGCTTCCCTGGCCCGCGCGGCCAGGAGCTCCATTTCTTCTGCCGATGACATGGCTGTTCCTTGTGGTTGGAGTATGGCGCGGCGGGTGTGCGCGCCGGTTTGACAGAGAGACGGCCTTTGGCCTATGAAAGTACTCCCGCCCGATGCATGTGCGCGGCCGGTTCGCCGTATGGACGCCGGTCACGGTATTTTCGTCTCCCCAAGGAGTTTGTGATACATGAATCCACAAAAGAATCAAGGCGCTGCAGAGTCGCCTCTGTTCCGCGATCTCCAGGCTGAGGTCAGTTCCGAAAGCGCGCCCCTGCTGCAATTTATGTTGCGCCATGCGGGCCTTATTGCCGGAGCGGTGATCCTCTTCCTGCTGGTGTTGGCGGGCACGGCCGCCTGGAAGTGGTACAGCGCTTCAACCAGCGCCGAGGCCCGGCAGGAGCTGGCGCGGCTCGTCCTGACCGTCCAGGGGCAGGAACGGGTCAGGGCCCTGAGCGCCCTGGCCGAAAAAGTTCCCGGCCCGGTGCGCTTTTCCGCATATCTCGCCCTGGGCCAAAGCGCGTTGGAGATCGGGGATTTTGCCGCCGCCGCCACAGCCTACGCCAAGGCCGCTCAGGAAGATGCCGACGGCGCCCTGGGCATGGCCGCGGCTCTTGGCGAGGCCGGAGCCTTGCTCAAGGCCGGAAAGAACGCCGAAGCCGTGACGCTTCTGCAAAATCTGGAAACGCGCCTGCCCGCTGAAGTGCGCTCCGCGCAAGTGCGGCTGATGCTGGCCGAAGCCGCGGCCCGATCCGGGCAAAACGACCTGGCCGCCGCGACCTACGCGGCTTTGGCCAAGGACGTGCAGGGCCTTGACGGCGATTATTTCCGGGCCCGGGCCGAAGCCCTGGCTCCCGCGAGCCCCAGGGCCGGGGAAAAGGCCACGCAAAAAGAGGCGGCGCCGCGCTAGGGCGTTTTGCCTTTACAATGCTCCAACGCCGCAAGGTACTCTGCTCTGGAGACAGCTTCTGACAGCAACTGCGGAAGACGCCCGGCGCACGGCCCGCATCCGCTGCGCTGCTGCACGTCGCGCAAGCGTTCGGTTCTTTTGCTCCATGAGGATTTTCGTTCGTTTCGCGCTCCATGTCCGCACGGCGCTCTGCCGCCCGGCTTCGTGGTCTTTCGGGCCGCTCTGCCGGGCATGTGATTTTCGGGAAAAACGGCGTTTTTTCCCATAATGAGAACTTTGAACTTGGACAAATTGCACAGGTAATCTGGTCTGGAGGCCGGGAGGAAGCATGGGCAACGATCCGCTGTTGCGCGGCGTTCGCGGGGAGCGCCATCTGTTATTGGGCAATGAGGCTATTGTGCGCGGCGCTCTGGAAGCGGGCGTGCACATGATCACCTGCTATCCGGGCACGCCGTCCTCGGAAGTGCCGGATACGTTTCTGCGCCTGGGCGGCGAAGGCCGCTACCGCCTGGAATATTCCATCAATGAGAAAGTGGCCCTGGAAGTGGGCGCAGGCGCGGCTCTGGCCGGGGCCATGTGCCTGGTGACCATGAAACATGTGGGCCTCAATGTGGCTGCGGATCCCTTGTTCACCTCGGTCTATACCGGTTTGCCCGGCGGCCTGGTGCTGCTCACGGCGGACGACCCCGGCTGCCATTCCAGCCAGAACGAGCAGGACAACCGCCATTATGCCCGCTTTGCCTCCCTGCCCTGCTTTGAGCCGGCTTCGGCCCAGGAAGCCAAGGAGATGACCCGCGAGGCCTTTCGTCTGGCCCGGGAGCTGCAACAGCCGGTCATGCTGCGCACCACCACCCGCGTGAGCCATATGCGCGGCCCCGTGGATTTCGACGACCTGCCCGCGCCGCAGCCCAAGGTTGCATTTCAGCGCGATCCGGGCCGTTTTGTGCCGGTGCCCGCCGTGGCCCGCAAGCGCCATCCGGCCTTGCTGGCCAATATGGAAAAAGCGCGGCAGATTGCCGAAAACAGCCGCTTTAACGTGGCGCGCGAGCCCGCCGGGGGGTCTGCAACCCGCATCGGCATTATCGCAAGCGGCGTGGCCCGCAACTATCTGGCCGACGCTCTGGCCGGGGGCGGCTGGGAGGATCGCGCGCGCGTGCTGGAGCTGGGCATGACCTGGCCCTTGCCCAGGGATCTGATCAGCGATTTTTTGCAGAAATGCGATCGCGTGCTGGTCCTGGAGGAAGGCGCGGATCTGCTGGAAGAGAGCGTGCGCGCCCTGGCGCAGCGGCGCGGCATCAACGTCCGCATTGAGGGCAAGGACGAAGACCTTACCGAGCAGGGCGAGTATTCCACCACCCTGGTCATGCGTCGCCTGGCCGTCTGGCTGAACTGCCCCTGCCCGGCCAAGCCCGCGCGGCCAGTGGAGCCGGATCTGCCGGGCCGCCCGCCCAATCTCTGCGCGGGCTGCTCGCACCGCGCCGTCTACTATGCCGTGCGCCATGTGTTCGGGGACGAGGCCATTTATTCCAGCGACATCGGCTGCTACACGCTGGGGCTGCTGCCGCCCCTGCGCGTTGCCGATTTTCTGGTCTGCATGGGCTCGTCCGTGTCCGCGGGCAGCGGCTTTGCGCGGGCATCGGGCAAGCCTGTGGTGGGCTTTATCGGAGATTCCACCTTTTTTCATTCCGGCATGACCGGTCTGGTCAACGCGGTCTTCAACCGGCACAACCTTTTGCTGGTGATTCTGGACAACGGCACCACGGCCATGACCGGGCATCAGCCCAATCCGGGCATGCAGCAGGATATGCTCGGCGCAACCTCCGTGCACATGGATATGGAAACCGTGGTGCGCGGCCTGGGCGTCACGGAATGCGCCAGGGTGCGGGCCTTCAATCTCAAGAGCGTGATCAGGGCCCTGGAAAGCATGAAGGACAAGCCCGGCGTGCGCGTGCTGATCGCCGAGGAGCCCTGCGCCCTGTATGCCCGCCGCCGTCTGAAAAAATCGCAGCCCCGGGTTGCCGAAGTCGCGCGGCAGGGCGAGGAGGCCTTGCGCTGCCTGGAGCAGTTGGCCTGCCCCGCCTTTTACCGACGGGGCGACAATCTGGCGGTGGATGAGACGCTGTGTTCCGGTTGCATGATCTGCCTGCAGATCGCTCCCACGGCCTTTAAAGCCAAAAAGCGCTGAGTGGTGAAACTATGAAAGCACACGACAAGCAAAAACGGATGCGGATTTATTTCACCGGCGTGGGCGGGCAGGGCACCCTGACCGCCACCACCCTGCTGGCGCGCACGGCCCTGCAGGCCGGTCTGGATGTGGTTGCGGGCGAGGTGCACGGCATGGCCCAGCGCGGCGGCGTGGTGGAATCCGTCCTGCTGCTGGGCGGCTGGCGTTCGCCCAAGCTGGATTTCGGCGAGGCGGACGTGCTCCTGGGCTTCGAGCCTCTGGAAACCTTGCGGGGCCTCCCCTATCTGCGGCCCGGCGGCGCGGTCTTTTCCAGCAGCGATCCCCTGCCGCCGGTCAGTGTTGCCCTGGGGCAGGCCGCGTACCCGGATCTGGCGCTCATAGAGGAAAAAGCCCGGCAGGTGGCCGGGCAGAGCCGTTTTATCCCCTGCCGGGAGCTGGGCATCCGGGCCGGATCCGCGCAGAGCGGCAATACTGTGCTCCTGGGCGCGCTCTGCGCCTCCGGCGTCCTGCCCTTCGGCGTGGACGCCCTGGAAGCGGCCATCAGGATCTTTTTGCCGCCCAGGCTGCAGGAATCCAATCTTCAAGCATTGGAGCTGGGCAAGGCCGCGCTTGGCGTCTGACTCCCGCGCCAGGGGCAAAAGAGCGTCCGGTAATACACCATTGCAGCCCTGTGCGCGGCACGCTTCGTCCCAAGCTTCGTCCGTGACCCTGCGGGCTGGATCTGCCGTTACCGGGTGAAACGGGTCCTAGAGCAGATTACCTTTGACTTTTTATAAAAGTCAAAGGTGGCATTCAGGCGAAAAACGCGGTTTTCGCCTGAATACACGCCGCGTTGCGGCGGCTGCCGCTTTCGCGTCAGCAGAGCATTTTCAAAGTGAAAATGCTCTAGAGCATTTTGCTTTTAACTTTTTACATATCCACAGGATTTAAACCATCCTTCAGCGTCTTTTTGTGTGATACAACTTAATGCTTTTCCAATGGATTTATACAGTTCATCACATGTTTTTGCTTT
>NZ_JAAKEI010000044.1 GCF_011039085.1 Desulfovibrio sp. ZJ369
TGAGCGCCAATGGTGCTCAGGCATTTGACGGCAAAAACGCAGTTCCTCTTTCTGACTTGCTGACTGGAGAGTGAGACATACATGGCCACAATTCATTTTATACTGCAAGGGAAGGGCGGGGTGGGAAAATCCATGATCGCCGTGATGCTGTACCAGGCTCTCCGGCATTTCAAAAAAGAGATCCTGGCCTACGACACGGACCCGGTAAACGCCACTCTCTCTTCGTTCAAAGAGTTCAATGTGGCTTCTCTGGACATCATGCGGGACGGGAACATTGACGCCCGCAAGTTTGATGTGCTGCTGGAAGCTCTGGTCAACGCCCCGCAAGGCGCGCACGTCATTGTGGACAATGGGGCGTCCTCCTTCATTGCCCTGGGCGCGTATCTCGCGGAAAACGACTTTCTGCCCCTGCTGGAAGAGCAAGGGCACAAGGTCTTTTTTCATTCCATTGTCACGGGCGGTCAGGCCCTGGGCGACACGATCCAGGGTTTGGCCAGGCTGGCCCTCGGCTTCCCCACCTCCCCCATTGTGGTCTGGCTCAATCCCTTTTTTGGCGAGATTGCCATAGATGGCAAGGGTTTTGAGGAGTTCAAAATCTACAAGGAGTACTCCTCGCAGTTCCATGCGCTGATCGAACTGCCAATGGGCAACAAGGCCCTGATCGGCAAGGATCTGGAGGAACTGTTTGCCAAGCGCCAGAGCTTTGAGGCCGGGATCAACGGCAGCTCCACCTCCATTGCGGTCAAGGCGCGCCTGCGGCGCTACTGGAATCAGATTCTCTCCTGCGTCGAGCAGGCGGATCTGCTTTAAGGAGGCTGCCCCATGTCCGACGATCTGCCTCCTGATGCAATTTTGCAAAACCGGCCGGATGCAACGCCCGCTGCCGACAACGCGCCGCAATCTTCGCCCGCGCCCGAAGCGGAGCCATGCCTGCCGGACGGCTTGGGCCTGTCCGTGGAGGACGTGCGCGCCCTGCTGGCCAAAAAGCACAATCTGGCCGTGCCGGTGGATGACCCGCTGCTGATGATGGTCACGATTCAGAATGCTTTTCTTGGAGCGCAAACACAACTCCAGAAAAGGCATGAAAAAGCCCTGGCCGCCTTTATGGGCGAGCAGACCGCGACCTACATGTCAGGCGTGGAAAAGAGCGTGTCCGAGCTGCGGAAAACACTGTCCGACGTGACCATCAACGGCATCCGGGATGCGGCCTCGGACTTCGCGGCCACCCTGTCCGGCTTCAAAACCACGCTGTACATCTGCACGGCCATCATAGGGCTTTCAGCCCTGCTCAATGTGGCCGTCTTCATCCTGAAGGCGGTGCAAGATGTTTGATGCTCGCCTGCTGGAAAGCCTGGAATATAACTGCGGCCCGCTCATTATGCAGCCGCTGCGGGACGATGAAGTTATTGAGATCATGCTCAATCCGGACGGTCAATTATGGATTGAACGCTACGGCCGGGAACAGGAACATATCGGAGAACTTCACCAGGCCCAAAGCAAGCTGATCCTCTCTCTGGTGGCCAGCGCTCTGAATATCACTGTGGATGCGCTGCATCCGGTGGTGGAAGGGAGCTTTCCCCTGGACGGCTCCCGTTTTGAGGGCACCTTTCCGCCTCTTGTGGGGCCGGGAGCGTCTTTTTCCCTGCGCAAGAAAGCCTCGCGGATCATCACCATGCCGGAATACCTGGCGCAGGGCGTGATAACGCCGGAAGTGCCGCCTATTATCCGCGCCGCAATTCTGGATCGCAAAAATATCGTCGTGGTGGGCGGCACCTCCAGCGGCAAGACCACCTTTGTGAATGCGATCATTCATGAACTGGATGAACTCTGCCCGCATGATCGCCTGCTGATCCTGGAGGACACCGCGGAACTGCAATCCCGCGCGCCCAACTCGGTTTTTTTCCTGACTTCGGAACTGGCCGGCATGGGCATGCGCCAGTTGGCAAAGGTCAGCATGCGCTATGCGCCGCGCCGCATTCTGGTGGGCGAAGTGCGCGACGCGGCCGCCCTGGAACTGCTCAAACTCTGGAACACCGGCCATCCCGGCGGCATCGGCACCTTTCACGCGGACAGCGCGGAAGAAGCCCTGGAGCGCCTGGAAGAACTGGTGGAAGAGGCCGGCGTCGGCCCCAAGCAAAAGCTGATCGGCCGCGCCATTGACCTGATTATCTGCATGGAGAAGACGCGCGAGAACACGCGCCGCCTCGCCTCCATTATTTCCGTCAACAAGTTCAATGCAAAAGAGGGACGTTACGAAACAACGCCCCTCTATTCTGCGGTCTGAAATGGGGGAAACAATGTACCATAAGATTTTTTTCTTTGCGCTTCTGGCCTTCTTTCTTGGAGTCTGCCCGGATCCGGCTCTGGCCAGCGGCGGCATCACGGAGTTCTCCAGCCCGCTGGAAAAGGTGGTCAACACCATCACCGGGCCGGCAGGCAGGTCCATAAGCATTATCGGTATGGCGCTTTGCGGAATTTATATGATCATACACAAAGACGATATTACAGGCGGCTTCAAGTACGCCATCAATACGGTGTTTGCCATCTGCTTTGTGGCCTTTGCCGCAAGCATGATCAACTCCATCTTCAGCTTTTCCGGCGCGGTGGCCTGATGGAAGTCCGGCGCGCTCTTATTCACCAGTCGTTGCATCGGCACAACCTTGTTCTTGGCGCGGAACGCGAGCTGACGATGGGCAGCGCCCTGATTGCTCTGCTCGTGGGTATCGGCGGCGTGACGCTTCTTTCCGGGATAGCGGCCCTCACGTTCTGGATCGCGGCTCTTTTCGTGCTTCGGCGCATGGCCAGGGCTGACCCGCTCATGAGCAAGGTCTGGATGCGGCATGTGAAGCAGCAGGATTTTTACAGCGCCAAGGCCGGCCGCTGGCAGCGCCAGGGCGGTTTCAAAGCAAAGTGACGACGCCATGAAGAAAAGTATCAGCGCTCTTTTGATATTCTGCCTGTTCGCTGTGGGGGGCTGCGCTCTGCCCAGGAGCGGTTCCGGCTCTTTTGACGCTCTCAGCGCGTCATACTCCGGCGATGCGCGGATTCTGGCGGAACGCACGGCAGAGGAACTGAGCCGGCGGCACGCGCCGGCGCATACCTCTCTTGCCCTGGATCGCGCGCCGGGGCTCTTTGGCGACGTGCTGGAGCAAAAACTTCGCGCGGACGGCTTTGCCCTGGCGTCTCCCGACTTGGGCGGCCTTGGCGTCAGCTACAAACTGGACGTGCTGGAGGCTGAGGGCGCGCCTGCGCTGGGTTATGCGCAGGTAGCCTGCTCTGACGGGCAGATCTTCAGCTTTACCCGTGAGCTTTTCAAAGGCACGGAGCCGCCTTTTTCAGCTCCCCTGCCGGAAGAGCACCCGCTGGAAAGCCGTGTGCTGCCGGAACGCGCGTCTGCGCCTGTGGCGACCGCTCCTGATCAGGCAGCCGCAACGGCCATGCCGGTCACGACTCCCGGCGTCAAGGTTTATCCCGTGAGAAGAACGGCCACTGCGGCCAGTGTGGCCAGACGCAATGGCGTGTTGATCAGGGATTTCTGCCGCTGGAACCAGGTCGGCCCCAACGCCACGCTGACCAAAGGCACTCCGGTATATCTGTCCGAGCCGCCTGCCGGCGTCATTCCCGTGGCTTCAGCTGTTCCCGCGCCTGCCGGCATTCCGGCAGAGCGGCCCGTTCCGCAGAGCGCCACGCTTGCGCCCATGCCGGATCCGGTATCTCTGCCCGGCCGCGCCCAGACCTCGCCGGCGCTGACCCTGGAAAAACCCAGGCCCGGCGCGCCCGTGCCCTATACGCCGGCAGCCGTGCTCATGCCGGCTGCATCTTCTCCGCACACAAGCACGCCGATTGCTGAAGCGCCGGTTGCGGCTCCCGTTCCTGCCGCGTCCTCCAGCGAAGCCCCGATGCCGGCAGCCGCCACGGCCATTGAGGCCGTGCCCGTCTGGGAGATCCACAAGGGCGAAATGCTGCGCGGCCTGATGGAAGGCTGGGCCGCTATAGCCGGCTACAGCCTGATCTGGAATGCGCAGAACGACTATGAAATGCGCAGTTCCGCCAGGTTTTCCGGCATCTTTGTGGACGCGGTGAAGAACTTTTTTGCGGCCCTTCAGGCCAACGGCCTGGCCCTGCGCGTGACCATCTACCAGGGCAACAAGGTCATGGAAGTGTCGGAGCACTAAGATTATGAAAAAAAATCACTTTTTGCGCAGCATAGCCCTTCTTCTTGGCGTCCTCCTGTTCGGCTGCGCTCACAAGGGCGCGCCGGATCAGGAGCTGATAGAGGCCAAGGGCAGAGACTTCACCACGCTCTCCCGCTCCAAGGCCGTGGACGTGGTGGCCGAGCCCTATGTGGGCGTCAGGGCCGTGCCCATCCGCGCGGATGAACAATCCCAGACGGCGCTCACTACCCATGTGACCTTGCGCAAGCGCGGCACGCTGGCCGAGATTGCGGCAGCCATCGCGGATCTCACGCCGTTGACGGTGCAGGTGGGCGCGGATCCCGCTCCCTTGTCTGCCGGCAGCCCCAAAAAAGCAGCTCCCCAACAAAGTGAGGCTGGCCTTGACCTGCCGGAGCTGCTGGATGTGCCCGCTGCCCGCGGCACCTCACGAACGCTGCATATCTCCTATGAAGGCCCCTTGCGCGGGCTGCTGGATCATCTGGCCATTGCCTCGGGCTATGGCTGGGATTTCGACGCCAAGACAAATACCGTCGTCTTCTCGCGCCTGGTGGTCCGGACATTCACCATTCTCGGCGCGCCGGGCAGACGCGAATACAAGGATAACATCACCAACAAGTCGCGGGAAACGACACGCTCCAGCATCAGCGGCTCCAATGTCAACCAGACAGTGGCCACGGCGGACACCTCCAGCCAGACCGCGCAATCCAATACCACTGAGTATAAATTCGATATCTGGACGGACACGGAAAAGGCCGTCAAAGCTCTGCTTTCGCCGGAAGGCAGCGTGGTGGGCAACCAGGCCGCCGGGACCATCACGGTTCGCGACCGGGCGGAAAATATCCGTCAGGTCAGCAAGTATATTGCCGATATCAACAAGCGCTTGTCCCGCCAGGTCGCACTGACCGTGCATGTCTGGGCCTTGGAAGTTATGGACGAAAATGAGGCGGGCCTGGATTTCCAGGTACTTTTTGCCAACGATGATGTTTCAATCGTCGCCGGCAGCCTGGCTGCATTGGGCGGGCCGGGCACGGCTTCGGCCACCATTGTCTCCGGCAGGCTGAAAAATTCCACCGGCGTGCTGAAGGCCCTCAAGGAATGGGGCAACGCCACGCAGGTCACTTCCGGCGGCGGCTTGATCCTCTCCAACCAGCCCGTGCCCATTCAGGCCATCCAGCGTATCAACTATATCGCGGGCTCGTCCACCTCACAGTCCGATTATGGCCAGACAACCGAGATTACGCCTGGCGAAGTGACCACGGGCTTTGCCATGACTGTCATTCCGCACATTCTGGACCGGCGTCGGGTGCTCCTCCAGTACAGCATCAACCTGTCCAGCCTGGATGAACTGAGTGAATACTCCACCAATGATCTGACCATTCAACTGCCCAAAACCAGCACCCGCGCCTTCAGCCAGCGCTCCACCATGCAGATGGGCCAGACCCTGGTGCTGGCCGGATTCCAGGACCAGTCACAAAAGCTTGCCAACGCTCTGGGTCTGCTCAGCTTCGGGCGCGGAGCCAAGTACGGCAAGACGCTCCTGGTGATCACCATTGAGGTGGAAGCCGCAGGCGGCGGGACAGAGGACTGAGTATGCGCATGGTGATCATCAATAAACGCCCCTGGGCCGTGGGCCTGGACTGGTCTTCCACCAGGATGGAAAAGCTCTCCCGCCCCCGCCTGCTGGAAATGGCCCAAAAGATCGATCCGGCATTCGACATGATGGCCGTGCAGCGGCGTCTGTACGGCTTCGGCTCCAGCGGCGGCCGCCCTGAAGACTGGATAAAGGCCCGCTCTCTGGCGGCCTTTATCCCGCTTCCGCCGTCTTTTCTGGGCTTGTTCTGCCTGGAGGATGTCCAGGGGGAGACCTTCTGGTGGATCATTGGCCGCCAGAACGGCCAGAATGTGGGCCAGGGCGATGCGGTGTACGCAACGCGCCGGGAAGCGGAACAGGAACTGAAAAGCCTCAATGAGCTGCTGGACAACAGCATTGCGGAAATTGTCACCCTGGATGATCCGGCGCAGAGCCTGGCCTGGCTGGAACCGTTGCTGCATGTAGGGCCGGGCGCTGTGCTGCGTCGGCGCGGCTGTCTTGAACCTCTTCAGAAAGCTCCCGGACGTGTTTCACCGGCTGTCCTGGGCGCGGGACTGGCCCTGGGCCTGCTGATCGGCACTGGTCTGGCCTTCAGCGCCTGGCAGGAGCGTCAGGCTCAGCAAATGGCACTGGAGTCGGCCCGGCTGGCAAGATTGAACAAAGAGCAGCGCCGTCAGGAACTGCTTGCCCATCCGGAGAACTATTTCGAGCAGATCTGGACGCAAGCTCCCCTGGCCGTGGACGTGGCCGAACCCTGCATGGAGGCGCTGCTGGCTCAGCCCACTGTGGCCAACGGCTGGCAGCTCAGCGAAGCCTCCTGCTCAGGCCGGGCCGTCAGCGTGACCTGGGCGCACCAGAGTCAGGCTGATTTTCTGAGCCTGCCGGACCAGGCTGCTTTGAAAAGCCCACAGCTCGCAGTTTCCAGACTGACGCTGGCCACAGACCGCAAGGCCCGCACGGGCCAGAACTATCCGGCCATCCTGACGCGGGAAAGCGCTGCCCGGCATCTCTACCAGATTACCCAACAGGCGGGCGCCCGGCTGCGCCTGACATTTCAGAAGCCGGAAAAACGCAGCATCGACAAGGTGGAACTGTCGGCTCCCTGGCTCAAAGGGGAATGGACCTTGAACGCGGTTCCCGGCTCCCTGCTGCAGGAAAGCGCGCTCTGGCGCGTCTTGTCCGCAGTGCCGGGCCTGACGCTGGAGCGGATCAGCTTCAGGAATGAAGCCTGGGAGCTCCAGGGAAATATCTACGCCAGGGAAAAATGAGGGGGAGGGTCATGCAGCTCACGAAAAGAACAAAAATCATCTGGGGCATCCTGCTGTTTCTGCTCCTGGCGTTTGCCGGCCTGCTCTGGATGCAGCGAACGCCGACGCCATTGCCGCCAGTGCCCGGGGATGTGGCCGTCAGGAAAAAAGCCGCTCCCGCCACAGCGAAGAAAAAAGACAACACGGAGCAGGACGCAACCGCGCCCTCCAGGCCGGAAGCGCCCTCTGCCCCCGGCATGGCCGCTGTACCCATAACAGCCGGGAACCTGGGAAAGATCTCGAAACTCAGGAATACGCTGGAAGAGGAAACGCTGGAAGTCCAGATTGAGGAAAAACGGGCCAGAAAGAGAGAACTCACGCGCTCCGGCTCGCTTCCAGCGCCCACACTCTCCCTGCCCTCTCTGACGCCTCCGGCGTCTCCTTCGCCCATTTCTCCGGCTGTGCCCCGGCCTGCCGGCACGGGCGGCCTGCGGGTGATTTCCGTACAGGGCGTGGGGGGGCAGCTCACGGCCACGGTGCGCACCGGCTCCGGCCAGGTGGTGGTGCGCAAGGGCTCGCGCCTGGGCGGCGGCGTGGTCACGGGCATTTCCCGGCAGGCCGTCACCATCCGTCGCGGCAATCAAAGCAGCGCACTGCCTTTTGAGTGAGGACGCCATGAACGCCAGAAACGCAAAACCTGCGCGCAATGCCGCCAGCACAGCCCCTGAAGCCCTGTTTTTCGATGACTTTGATCAAGTCTCGGAAAAGGTGCGCGGCAAGGTGGCCCTGATCGACGGCGTGTTGCACATTTCCGATGATCTCAAGGGCAATATGAATATGATCGCCCTGGTGGCCCGGCTGCGACGCCGGGGCATTTCCTCGCCGGTCTTCCACAAACCCAGTGAATTTGAGGAAAAGTACGCCAAATTCGCGGTACGTCGCGCGCGGGGGCAAAACGAGATCCAGCAACTGGCCATTGACCTGATCGCCCGCGCGCACAAGGCCGGAGCCTCGGACATCCATATTGTGGACACGGGCACCTACACCCGGATCAAATTCCGCGTCCTGGGCCTGCTGCGCGAGGATTCGCAGATGGAGGCCGAAACCGGCCGCCAGATGATTTCCACCATTTACGGCATATTGGGCCAGTCTGCGGATTCGCCCTCCTTCAACAGCATTGAGCGCCAGGACGGGCGCGTGGTCAAACGGGACTATCTGCCGGAAGGCGTGCATTCCGTGCGTATTCACACGGAACCAATCGAGTGCGCCCATGCCGAGAACGGCACGGGCACGTTCATGGCCCTGCGCCTGCTCTACGACTCCACAATGGCCACGGGCTCACTGGCAGAGCGTCTTTCCGCCCTGGGCTTTGCGCAAAGCCAGTGCCGGGACATGGACTTTCTGACCAAACGCACGGGCCTGACCGTGATTTCCGGCCCCACCGGGCACGGCAAGTCCACGGTTCTGAAGCATACGATGGAATCCCAGACGGAAACCGCGCCCGAGAAGGCCTATCATTCAGTGGAAGATCCGCCGGAGTTTCACATGCGGGACGTGAACCAGATCAAGGTCACGACCAAACAGGAAGGCGATTATGACCGCAGCAAACGGGCCGCGGCATATATCAACGCCATTGCCGGGGCCATGCGCTCGGATTCCGACGTGCTGATGATCGGAGAAATCCGCTATCCGGAAGCCGCTGTGGCGGCCATTGACGCGGCCCTGACCGGCCAGTCGGTCTGGGCGACCCTGCACGCCAACAACGGCTTCGGCATTGTCACCCGCTTTGAAAGCCTGCTGCGTTCCGCCGGCTATCTCGATCCCCTGGATGTGCTCTGCGATCCCAACGTGCTGGCCGGCCTGGAGTATCAGCGCCTGATCCCCAAACTCTGTCCGCACTGCAAGATTCCCTGGCGTGAAATCAGGCATGGGGAACGCGGCCTGCACATCCCTGATGATGTCTATCAGCGCCTTTCCAGCGTGCTGGAGCTGGAGGAAATTGAGGGCGACGCCCGGCATGAGGGGATCTTCGTCCAGAATTACGAAGGCTGCGCCCACTGCCTGTCCGGCCTGAAAAACCAGACCGTGGCGGCGGAAGTGATCGTCCTGGACATGGACATTCTCGGCCTGCTGCGCGCGGGCAATCTGACACAAGCCCATGCGGCCTGGCGCGCCAAAGGCGGCATGACCTACATTGAGCACGCCCTTGAGCACGTCCGCCAGGGCCTTGTGGATCCGGTGCGGGCGGAAAGCCGTCTGGGCGTGCCCTGGACCTTCCACAAATTCTTTGACCAGGGGACGGCGTGAAATGGATATCCAGAAAATTCTCGCCCGCCTGTCCTTTGACGCGGCCACGCGTATCCGCACCTGGAAGAAGCTGGCCATGCAGGCGCACTACGGCCTGCCGCTCAAGGACAGCCTGGGCAATCTGCGGGATCAGACGCAGCGCCGCAATCCCGCGCTGGCCGGAATCTTCGGGCAGGTGCTGGAGCATATGGGCAGCGGCCATCATCTGGACACGGCCCTGACGGGCTTTGCCTCGCCGGAAGAGATCATGCTGATCGCCTCCGGCCAGAAGGCCGGCAAGCTGCCGGACGGCCTGCGCATGGCCGCCGAGCTGCTGGAGGCCCGGCGTCAGATTGTCGGCGCTGTGGCCGGAGCCCTGGCTTATCCGCTGTTCCTCTTTCTTATGGCTTTGACCATGCTGGCCATTGTGGCGCTGTACGTCATGCCGGAGCTTGTGCAATTGGCGGATCCGCAAAAATGGACCGGCCTGGCGCGTGGCCTGTATCTGATCAGCGCCTTTGTGGGCTCCTGGGGCGGCATTGCCCTGCTTGCCGCCCTGGGGGGCGGCTGCGTGGCTCTTGTGGCCAGCTTGCCGCTCTGGACCGGACCGGCCCGGAAACTGGCCGACAGATTCCCGCCCTGGTCCATGTACCGCCTGACCGTGGGCGGGGTCTGGCTGTTCACCCTGTCCACGCTGATGCGCTCCGGTATGCAGCTCTCGCATATCCTGAACACCATGCTGGCCTCGGAAACTACGAGCCCCTACCTGCGCGAGCGGATCCGGGCCATCAACAACCAGGTGGGCCGGGGCGAAAACATCGGGGAAGCCCTGTATCTCGCGGGCCTGGATTTTCCGGACAGGGAGCTGATCGATGATTTCCGCGCCTATGCCGGACTGCCGCATTTCAAGGATCAGCTTCAGGATTTCGCGCGCGACTGGCTTCAGGAAGGCATTGCCGCCATCCAACGCAAGGCGCGTCTGCTCAATGTGTTCTTTCTGCTGCTGATCATCGGACAGATGCTTCTGATCGCCATGTCGGTCATGGATCTGCAATCGCAACTTTCAACGCACAGCATGGGAGTGTTGTAATGAACATGATGGAAGTACTCGGCGCCCTTCTGATTACGCTGGTGGTCGTGGCAGGCGCGGCGGTCTATTTGAACTCGGGTTTCTCCAAAAGCAAGGTGGTCTCCCTGGAACAGGACATCGTGACCATGCGCATGCAGATCCAGCAACTGTTTTCCGGCTCTTCGGATTACAACGGCCTGGACAACGATACGGCCGTCAAGGCCGGCGTGGTTCCCAAAAGCCTGGTCAAGGGCAATGACCTGAAAACGCCCTGGGGCGGCGAAATCAATCTGTCCACCAACGATGCCAACGGCAGCTTCAAAATTGAGCTCTCCGGCATTCCGCAGGATGAATGCACGCAACTGGCCAAGTTTCAGGCCGACGCCTGGCTCTCGGTGGAAGTGAACGGCAATGCTCTGGAAAGCGACAATACCATTGCGGACATTGTGGCCTCCTGTATCGCGAATAACACCATCGCCTATGAGGCCAGATAGCCATGCCCCTGGCGGACATGCAATTCAGCGATCTGCTGCTCTTCCCTGACGGCACGGCCCGTCTGAAAGGCTGCCCCGGAGCCGGGCCGCAGCTTGTGCCCGTGCCCCCGGACTGCGCCAATGAAGTGGAGGTTCTGCCGAAGCTGCTCGGCAGGCATGAACAGGCGGCCATGCGCTACCGGCACAAGGGCATCACCTACCGCGTGGCCAGAATCGACGATGTGGACGGCAGGCGGATCTGGTTTTTGCGCCGTCTCGCGGAAGTCGTACCGGCTTTTGAATCCCTGGGCCTTATGCCGGTGCTGTGTTCCTGGCTCATGGGCGAAGAACAGCGCCGGGGGCTGATTTTGTTCTCCGGCGCGCAGGCCTCGGGCAAGACGACCACGGCCAGCGCGTTCGTGGCCGGCCGCCTCAAGGTCTACGGCGGGCATTCCGTGACCTTTGAAAATCCGGCTGAACTGCCTCTGGCCGGAAGCTGGGGCCAGTACGGCTACTGCTTCCAGACGGAAATCGCCGGCGAGACGGAACTGGCCCGGGAAATTGAGCGCGCCCACCGCTACGCCTCGCCGGACATCATTTTCATCGGCGAGATCCGCACGCGCCATGCGGCCCTGGAAGCGCTGCGCGTCTCCCTGGGCTCCAGCCGCCAGCTCGTGGTGGCCACCATCCACGGCCAGGACGTGATCACGGCCCTGGATCGTCTTGTGGCCTGGGCCTGCGAGCTGGACGGGGACAATGCCCGCCAGAATCTGGCGGACGCTCTTCTGGCGGTTGTGCATCTTTCCCTGGAAAGCGGCCCGGACGGGCAGCGCTGTCTGACCTCCCCGCAATTTCTCCTGCTGCCCTTCAAGGAGTCCTCGCGCGGCATACGGGTCAAACTGCGGAACGGGCAGTTTCACACGCTGACCGACGATATGCGCGAGCTCAAGGCCCGCATCGCGCACAAGGGGGAACAATCCATATGAAAATTCTGGCCGTGCTCGCGCTTCTGCTTGGCGTCCTGGCCATCCTTTCGCCGGCTGCGAGCCACAGGGATGCCTCCGCGCCCGCTGCGCGAAGCGTGGCCCTGAATTACGCCATCTTCCGCAATGCGGCCTTTCTCTATGCGCAGACGCACAAGCCCAACGGGGCTGTTTCCCAGGCCGTGCTGGAACTGCCGCCGGAATGGCATGCCCTGCGGGCCTGGAGCGCGCGGGTGGAAGGCGGGCGCTGCTATGTATACGGCCCGGCCTCGGCGGAAGAAATTGCGGCCGTCCGGGAACTCTTCCAGGGCAGTTTTGCGGTGGGCCGGGCTGAAAACGCGCGTTTGACGCCGGACGGGATTGTCCCGCTGCCGGCCTTCATTCCCGCCGGCAATCTGACCAGCGTCATTGAGGTGAACTGATGAAGCTCATTGAGGTTATCGGCGCGCTGCTGATTCTGGCCATGCTCCTGCCCAAGCTGGCGGATATGATGTTCATGGGCCTTATGAACACGCAGATGCGGCAGGCGGCGGATCAACTGGCTCTGGTCAGCCGGGCCTCGGCCAACTATGTGCGCAAGCGCCAGACAACGCTGAGCTCGCAAGCCACAGCCACCTCCGGGCCAACAGTTTCCGTGGCGGATCTGGTCAGTGACGGCCTGCTGGCGGACGGCTTCAGTGACCGCAATGTCTGGGGCCAGTCCTACGGCATTTACATCCGCAAAGACGCCGCCAGCGGCCATCTGCGCGCCGTGGTGCTGACCACGGGCGGGCGCGGCAATGAGACGGACAAATTCCTCAATGTGATCGTGCCAGGCGCTGCCGCGCTGCTGGGCGGCTCCGGCGGCTTCGTGCCCAGCGGCAATATTCCCGGCCAGGCAGCCGGAACCTTGCAGGGCGCGGGCGGGGGCTGGTCCCTGGCCCTGGCCGGCATGGGCATTCCGTCGCCCGGCGCGGGGCATCTCGGCGCGCTGACCAGCTTTGACGCCACGGCCCTGGGCCAGGATTTCCTCTACCGCGTGGCTGTGCCCGGCCATGAAGAATTGAACGCCATGCAGACGGAACTGGACATGACGGATCACGCCATCCGCAATGTCTCGGAACTCCAGTTTGAGGAACGGGAAATCACGGACCAATCCTGCGCCGCGCCGGAAGATCAGGGCCGTGTCTTTCTGGATCGCGTTCAGGGCCTTTATCTCTGCCGGAACAATTCTTTGGAGATCATCGGGGACTCCGGCAACTCCGCGCTGCTGAAAAACGCCACGCTGGCCAGGAACGGAGAGCGGATCACAAAGCCGGTCTGCGCGCCGAACACGAACACGGCCCCGGCCATTTTTACAGCCCCGTCTCTGGCGGAAGCCGGGCCGGAAGCGCCCCCTCTGACCTCCTTTCAGACCTGGGCCACGTCCCTTTCGGATACGGAGTGGCAGGTTCATGTGCGCGTCCAGACAGGCAACAAGGCCTTGAGCACTGCGGGCGACGATTCCGGCTGGGTGTATCCGGAAGCGGACTATGCCCGGATCATGGTGCTGGCAATGTGCATCAGGCAGATGGAAACGCCATAAGTGAAGAGGGGGAGGGAATATTGACTGACAAATTTTGCACGCTGTTGGCTGCATCGCTTTTCCTTTTGGCGTTGCTCTTTGCCGGCCCGGCCCGTGCCGCCGCGCTCCAGGAGCGCCAGCAGGCGCTGGAGCCGCTGTTTGACGCGCCCTGCGCCCGTTACCAGGTGCCCAAGGTGCTGGCCCTGGCCATTGCCCGTCAGGAAAGCGGCTGCCATCCCTGGATACTCAATATTTCAGGTCGCGACGTGCGGCCCGGCTCCAAAGAAGAAGCCCTGCGCTATGCGCAGTGGGCCATGCGCGCCGGGCGCTCCGTCGACGTGGGCGTCATGCAGGTCAACTCGTATTGGATTCGCAAGCACGGCTGGCCGCTGGAACAGGTTCTGGAGCCCGCCAACAACGTCAAAATCGGCGTCTGGATCCTGGCCCAGGAGATCCACCGGCATGGCCTCAACTGGAAGGCCGTGGCCTATTACCATACGCCGCTTCACAAAAACCCGCAGCGAGGACGTGCCTACGCCCGCGCCGTGGTCAGCCATGTGAAGAAGATTCTGGGAGAGAGATAAAAATGGTACAGAACAAAAATTTTCGCTCCTTGGGCAAAAGAGATGTTAATAGTGCAAAACTGTTTCTAATCACAGCACTTGTGTCAACTTTTCTCTTATCTATTATTACTGCTGTATTTAAAGAGTTCTCATTTTTTAGAATTCTTATGATTTTAGGAATTTCAACGGAAATTGGCGCATGTATAAATATATATATTTATTCATGCGTCAGAATGGATGCGCTTGCTAAACTTTTTTCTTACGCCATTATGTTTATTGCATTATTATCATTATATATTTTTTTATTTTATTAAAGAAGTGAGGATAAGCAAAAAGCTCACAACAAATGCAAATAATAATATGAATTTGTATTTGCAAAATGTGAAGTTTTTTATTGATTGAGAAATGTGTGTCATATGAAACGTCCCTTTGTATTTGAGCAGTAGTATTGGATAGATCTTTCCTTGGAGATAATATGCTGAAACTACAGGATTTCCGCTCCCAGGCCAAGGGCCTGCCTGATCTTCTGACCTATGCGGCCCTGATCGAGCCGGGCATCATACTCCAGAAAGACGGCTCATTCCTGGCCGCCTGGGAGATTCGCGGAGAAGACACGGCCAGCGCCACGCCGGACGAACTCGCCTATGTCTCGCGGCAATTCAGCAATGCCGTCAGCCGGCTCGGCGCGGGCTGGATGCTCCATGTGGACGCCTGCCGCACAAGGCAGCGGGCATATCCGGACGCGGCGCGCTCGCATTTTCCGGATCCTGTTTCCCAAGCCATCGAAGACGAACGCCGCGCCTTTTTCGGGGAAGGCCTGTGCTACAGCACCTCCGCCTGTTTAACCGCCACCTTTCTGCCCGACTACACTGTGACCAAAATGGCAGGCGCGACCAAGGTGGGCGTGGAAAACATCCCGGCCCTGGAAAAAGGCCTCAAGACGTTCAAGGACACGCTCCTTGCGCTGGAAGACGGCTGCTCGGCCGTTCTGGGCATGACCCGCCTTCAGGAATATGAGCTGTACGACAGCTCGGACAGCCCCTTTCTGCACTCGGATCTGCTCGCCTATCTGCAAGCCTGTATTTCCGGTGTCCTCCAGCCTGTGCGTGTGCCGGCCGTCCCCATGTATCTGGACGCCCTGCTGGGCAGTCGCCACCTGGTGGGCGGCCTGATCCCGCGTCTGGAAGACGGGCTGGACAAAAAGCATCTGGCCGTCCTTTCCATCGACGGCTTGCCGCAAGAATCCTGGCCTGCCATGCTTGCGGGCCTGGACGCCATGCCTTTTGAGCTGCGCTATTCCACGCGCTTCATCTGCCTTGACCAGTATGATGCCGAAAAGGAGATCACGGGCTACGCCAAGGGCTGGAATCAGCGCGTGCTGGGCTTCATGGATCAGTTTTTCAACAATCCCAACGCCAAGATCAACCGCGACGCCCTGCGTATGCGCGAAGACGCGGAAGACGCCAAGCTGGAAGTGCAATCCGGCTCCGTGGGCGCGGGCTATCTCTCGTCCGCCGTCGTCCTCATGGATGAAGATGTAAACGCGCTGCAAGATAATGCCCGCGAGCTGCGCCGGATGATCCAGACGCAGGGCTTCGGCTGCCGCATTGAATCCATCAACGCCCTGGAAGCCTGGCTGGGCAGTTTGCCCGGCAACGGCTATGCCAATATCCGGCGTCCCCTGCTGACCAGCTTGAACCTGGCGGATCTTCTGCCTTTGCAATCCGTCTGGACGGGCAGCC
>NZ_JAAKEI010000045.1 GCF_011039085.1 Desulfovibrio sp. ZJ369
TCATCGCCCCGGACAGCGGCATGAAGATGCGCTTCAGGGGAGGTTTTTACGCCAGAGGCTGGACGCCCAAAGCCGCCCCGAAGGAAAAATCCGAAGAAAAGAAGCAGGAAACGGCGCGGCGCATGGTTGCCCGTCTGCAACCGGCTTTTGAGCGCGCCATTGAAAAACGCGCCGCCTGCAACATCAAACGCTATCCGGCAAAATGGAATCAGCTCCCCCGCGAGGAAGCCCTCCTTTTGCCCCAGCTTCAGGAGGATACCATTCATGACCGAAACAGAACGGATGCTGATACAGAGCCTGAAACGGATGGAGGAGAACTGCAATGCCCGGCTGACGGCTTTCAGCACGAGGATGAACGTACTGGAGGACAAACAGATGCTGCTTCAGACGGAACTTCGCACGTTGAAGAGATTGTTCACCGATGTCAGCGAAGTGTACAGCAGCTTGCAAACCTTGTTGGCGACCTTGAAAAACGGCGCATAGAGCGGGAACGCCAGAGCCGACCGCGCAGGCGGATGAGATAGGAGGAAACGCATGGGAAAGTTCAAACGTATTCCGGTGAAAGACATCAATGCCATGCGGAAAATCCTGGACGACCTGCCGGACAAAAATCTCGGCAAGACGCGGGAGGAAGCCGCAGACCTGCTCAACGCCCATATCCTGAAAGCGATTGAAAAGGGATACACGGTGAAGGAACTGGCAGACATTATGGCCCAGGGCAACGTGATCATTCCCGCGCCCGTCATCCGGGCAAAAGTGCTTCCCGCGAAGGCGGCTCCGCGAAAACACGAGCCGAAGCCACGGCCTGAACAGACAAAAACAACTGTGCTTCCTCCCAAAGAGGACAAAACCGAGCAGAATACCCCGGCCTACTATACGCCGGACATACCCGATACGGAGCTTTGATCATGAACATTCAAACAAGCGTGTTCTATGTTGGCGGCAGCAAGGGCGGCGTCGGCAAGAGTCTCTTTTCCTTCGCCCTTGTGGACTATCTGCTCAACAGGGACGCGAACATCCTGCTTGTGGATACCGATACCGACAACCCGGACGTATTCAAGGCGCACAAGGAGCTTGCCCTGCCGAAGCTGCTCTGCCGTCTGAACAGCCTGGACGATGCCGACGGCTGGGCGGAGCTGCTGGACACTGTGCAGAACTGCCCGGATCATGCCGTGGTCATCAATGCCGCAGCCCGCACCAAAACCAGCACGGCCAGTTATGGCGACATCATGAAGGAAGCCCTGCGGGAAATGCGGCGGGAACTGGTTGTTTTCTGGATAATCAACCGGCACCGTGATTCCATAGAGCTTTTGCATTCCTTTCAGGAAGTGTTCACGGACGTGCCCATCCACGTTTGCCGGAATCTGTATTTCGGTGAAGCGCGGCGTTTTGATATGTATAACAGCTCCAAAGCGCGGGAAGTGGTGGAAAAGAACGGCATGACGCTGGACTTTCCGGCGGTGGCCGGTCGCGTGGCCGACTGGCTCTATTCCAGACGCATGTCCATCCGCGCCGCCCATCCTGAAATGCCCTTCGGCACACGGGCGGAATTGCAGCGTTGGCGTAACTTGTGCGGCAAAATGCTTGAAACAGTCATGGGAGAATAATCATGGGCATGGACACTCAAATTGATTTATCAAAGTTTTCCGGCAAAAAGGTTACAAAGGAACAGGAGGAGAGGCTTAGAAAAGTGGCCGCTTCCCTGCAAATTCGCGAGGATGACGCCCTCTGGCCCCTTTTGCAGGCACTGGAATACCAGCGGACATTTTATGTGGAATTGCCGGATAAAATCGGAACCATGAGCAATACAATCATGGACAATATGCGCGAAACCGCCCGGAAAGAAGCGGAAAAGACCCAAGCGAGCCTTACCAAAAGCGTTGTGGAGGAGGCCCGATACCTGGCCAGCAAAATCCAGTGGGGCGAAGTAGTGCCCATGATTATTATGGGAATTATTGCCATGTTTGCCTATTCCGCAGCGTGCATGTGGGCTGGGTTTCAACTTGGAGCACTAGAAGTACGCCCCCTGCATGATATTTTGCTTGTGCCGTGGATGCCGCTGGCAAGCCTTGGCATAATCTTCACAGGGATTGCCGCCTCTATTCCTGCAGTGAATGACTTTGCACATGACCGGGAATATGGCAAACTGCATCTTGCCCTGTCCCTGATCGCTTTCATTGGTGGAATTGTAGCGTTATGCGTGTGTGATGTAGCCGTATGGGACAGGATTCTCAAATAAAATCCGCCACCCGCATTGCTCCGCGACCGGGGACGGCTTGTTGCAATGCGGGATCCTGGCGGCAGACACAGCCCCACGATACCCGTGCAGTTATATGATTTCGAATTTGCAGAAGTTGGCACATACAATTTGTAAAAGAAAAGGCATTTACTTCCAGAGTGCCATTTATGTCAAATAACCAGCGCAATGACAAATGCATATATGTTGACAACCATGTGCATGGTAATATAGGCTCTCCCCTTGGAGGGAAGACATGACGGAAGAGCAGATAATCAATCAGATTTCGCGTTGTTTTGCACGGTTAAGGAGCGAGGCCAACTTAAGCCAAGCAAGCCTGGCAAAAAAAATCGGAATTGACCAGGCGAAATTATCGCGGATTGAGAATGGGGAATTCTACACTCCTTACGATGCCGAAAAATACCTAGAAGCGTTGGGCACTCCAAATGCGGCCAGATTCAAGAAGTTTCTGTCAAGCAGTTGGACACATTTAGAAATTCCGGATTTCTGGAATCCGCAGTATGATTCATTGATTTATGCCGAGGAAATCGCCCGGAAGATTACTGATTTTTTGGCCAGATACAAAATTTCCTCACCGCTCCGCACCTATCTTTCAAAAGGGCACGAACAACTGCTGGCAATATCAAAATATCTGTGCTCCGAAAATCATAATATCGCCTTTCTTGGCTCAATAGGAATTGGCAAGTCGACTGCGATAAGTTACCTGTTCAACCTGCTTATTACTGGAAGTGATACCGCGACATCTGAAAGGCTGAAACCAATCTTGGAAACAGGAGCGGGAGGTACAACCATTTGCGAAGTGCAGATTGTCGATTCGGACAATTATGGAATAAATATTATCCCATATGGAGATGACGAATTTAACAATATTATTTCAGATTTCTGCAAGGTTTTCTGGTCCAGGTACTGTAAAAATGAGAATTATAAAAAACGTGATACTATTTCCCAGAGCAAGGAAATTGAACGAGCCATTAGGAATATGGCAAAACTTACCGTACAGCGCACAAAGAATGAACGCGGAAAATCACGTTTTGATCCTATTGAAGAACTTGTCTCAAATTCGTCATCAGAAGATGAATTTAAAGTCAAAATACTGAGCAGGATTAATTTACAGGGCAGAAATACCACCAATATTGTTTTTGACAAAAACCCCTCCAAAAATCCCACCACTTGGCTTGCTGAAAAATTCAACGAAATTAATAATGGTCGTGCCGATGAGATGCCTATGCCCAAAATAATGTCCTTGCAAGTACCAAAATTCAATACAATTTTTAACATATCTGCAAATCACAAGTACAATATTTCTGTTATTGATACAAAAGGCATAGATGAGATAATCGTAAGATCAGATATAGATAGTCAAATCAAGAGTGAAAGAACTATCATAGTATTTTGCGTCAGGTTTAATGAGGCTTCAGGCAAGCCAACTAAAGAAATGATTGATCATATCAAAAATGATCTTGGTATTTCAGTTGAGAACGGCAAATTCGGCCTACTTGTGTTGCCGCATTCCGGTGAAGCTCTGCAAGTCAAAGATGATCTTGGCAACATGGCATATGATGTCCAGGAAGGTTATGAAATAAAAACCGATCAGATTAACGACGCCGTTTCTGATAAGATCCCGATTTATTTTTACAATGCATTTGAAGATGATCCAAAGGCAACAATTGCCCAATTGAAAAAGCAAATAGGCGATTTCAGGGAAAACTACGCTGATAAAATAAATGAGCTTGCGCTGACTATGGACTATGCCATGGATAATGCCGAAGAGGTCGCGTATTTGCAAGCTCTTGAGCAACTAACAAAAAAACTTTCATTTTTTCTAAAGGGAAACAGTAAGCTTCTACCTAGGATGGGAGACATATTTCAGGACGTAAACCGTGTGTTTTATAGCGCGCACCCTTCAACTCTATGGGCCTCGACGCGCAGACGCGGGTTATATGAAAATCTAAATATCTGCTATGTAATTTCAAATTCGGCAACTTCAGACGCCAATAAAAGGTTCGACAAGTGGTTTAACAGATTTCAGGGTGAAATCAATGCATTAAAAGCTGATGAATCTTTGACCGTTGCTGAAAAATACATAAATGATATTGAAATTTTTACCAAAGATATGAAAATAAAATTTCTGGAAGCTGTTTCAAACTGCGGAACAGAGATTTATTGCGAAAAAGTAACATCGACACATATGTGGCATGATTGCGCTTCTGAATGGGGACAAGGATCAGGGTTTAAAGTCCGTGTGCTGAACCACATTGAAAAATGGTTTAAGGAGCATGCTGAGTTGCAAAACGAACTCGACGAACTAATCGAAAGATTCTGGGATGAATTGGTCATCACATCAATAAGCAAGATGATTGAGCGTCATTCTGGCGCACAACAGGCTCACTGACGGACACTGTTATGAATACTGGCCTTGCTTGGTAAAAATGTCATACCTCAAATGGAGGAATAACAGTGGCAGAAAATGATTCTCCAATGATCTTCTTCAACATTGGCTGGATGGTTAATTACCGTGGCCAGACAGAGGCCGACAGACTCAGAGGTGACTTCAAGTATATCCAGAAAAACGGAACTGGGCATGAGCAATACAACTTTCTGCCGACAGGCGGCTGGTTATTTGGCTATGCGCCTGCCAAATGGAATGAGGACACCGACGAGTCGACACGCATCAATATTGACCGTATTGGCGCGAATCCCGCGGATGATCATCTCGAAGGGACAGATGTCATTTTCTTTTCCCGCAATCCGGATGATGGCAACGCTTATATCATTGGCTGGTACAGAAACGCCACCCTTTACAGAAAGGCACGCGAATTGCCAAAAAGGAAAATAGATGGCGCACGGTTCTTTTATTTTGCCAAAACCCATGCTGATGACGGTTTTTGCGTTCCGCAAAGCAAACGCGCCTTTATCATTCCAAGCGCGCATCAAACCAAAGGCGGCTACGGCCAAAGTCCTGTATGGTACGGAGACAAGATTCCAGGTTTCAGAGGAAAAGTCAGGAAATATATATCTGGCTTCAACAAGACAAAAGCAGCCATTGCAGCGCCAAAGAGCGTCAATCTGGAGGCAAAGTTGCTCGTGGAGCAAAACGCCGTTGACGCAACGAAAGCCTATTACCAGGAGCTAGGTTTTAAAGTTAAATCTGTGGAGAAAGACAATTGTGGCTGGGATTTGACCGCTAAGCATCCAGGTGGAGTAAAACTCCTGATTGAAGTAAAAGGCCTGTCTGGGCAGCAAATATCCGTCCAGCTCACACCAAATGAATACAAGACGCTGAAAGAACGCCATGATGATTATATCCTGGCCATTTGTACCAACGCGCTTGCCACTCCTGATTTGCATATATTCATGATTCGTAAACAGAATGACGGTGTTTTTATAGCTTGCGATGACGACGGCAATATCCTTGAGTTCGTTGAATCCGTAAGCGCCGTTGCTCAATTCAGAGAATAACAGAACAGGCTAGAGCATTTTCACTTTGAAAATGCTCTGCTGACGTGAAAGCGGCAGCCGCCGCAACGCGGCGTACATTCAGGCGAAAACCGCGTTTTTCGCCTGAATGCCACCTTTGACTTTTATAAAAAGTCAAAGGTAATCTGCTCTAATCCTGAAGAAAGGCCCCATTTTCAGCCTTTCTCCAAGGGGAGATACAATTAATCTTTTGATGGCTGTAGAAGCTTTCAACTTCAAAAAATGGATGCTGGCAACCGCTATGAAGTCTGTAAACTGAGGAAAGAAAAATTAACCAAAGAAGTCATTTGCGGAAGAGTTCTTGAAAAATAGTAGTATGCGCTATAGGATGTGTTCCACATAACGATGTATCATCTGTAAATTTGTTAAAGGGAAAAAGAAGCTAAAAAAATAATGACTGAATAATTCCATAAAACGATTATTAATAGGACTCGTAAAGTTATATGACGAAGCTAATTCATAAAACTTTTAACTATGTGATGATAGTCTATTGGTGATGTTATGTGCGACAACGACAGAAAAGACTTTTTTGGTAATATCGCAGGAGCGCTTACAAATGTACGCCAACGTAGTGTAATGAATCCATTTTTATGGATGATGGGGATTTTAGGAACTGTATTTATTTTTTCATTTTCTATACCTAATGTACCTGAATGGATAATGATAGCTTCAGGCATAGGTTTCGGTATAGTAATATTAGCCGGTTTAATTATAGGTATCTATTTCGCTTTAACAGCTCCGCATAACTTACGTTCTGATGAATATCAAACTAAATATGATATGTTAATGTACATGGAGCGATCTCAAAGCAAACCGGAACGGATAATTGAAACGAACATGACATCCAACCCTGAACTTAAGGAGAAACAATAATGCAAGTATATATAATATATTTTTTTGGATTTATTGACCAAAATGCATTAGCCCGATACTTAAATTCATTTTATCAAATTAGAAATTGGTATCAATATGGTAATATTCTAGCTGTGCTAAGTATATCACCCCTATTTGAAATTCAAACAATGCTTAATCGTTTTTTCTTTGGTCAAACTTTTGTTATTGTGCCTGCCACAGGTGCATCTACTGGAGGTAATATGCCACCAGAATTTTGGAATTTTATTAATAACCCTAAAGATTCAGGCCGCTGGCCTCCATTACAAATACAATATAATAATATTCCTAACCCTATTCCTGGAATTATGAAATAGGATGTTAGTCGGTGAAGTACTACTGAACAAGGATAGGGTAAACATTGAGACGATAAAACTTTAGTCATTTGCATTTTGCTAATGGATATGCTGAATTGTGCATTATCAAGCATTATGCAATATGTTGTCAAGAAACTGGTGGCACTATACGAGTAATCAATAATACTCATTACCCTGAACTAATAACTTGACACAAAATATGTCGCAACCCGCATTGCTCCGCGCCGAAAACGGCTTGTCGCAATGTGGGGTTCTTGGCGACAGACACACCACCCCATTCTTTCAAATGTTCATCGACGACTGCCACGAAATTTACGCTCACAAGGTCTTATCTCGCAAATATAAAGGCTTGTGGGTATTTCTCGTTTTTACATTTTTTAGTCCAATATGGCCAAGTTGCGATACCACTATCCATTTTAAGCCGTTATTTTAGTGGGTATTTTTTCGGGTATAAAAATTTTTTTTAAATTTTTATACTCTGTAATATCAATAAGTTATCCACAAAAATAAGTGTCAACTACAAGCTGAAAAGCCGCTTTGCAAAGTTCCAGAACGTGCCGGAACTGCTCTCCATGTACCGCACCTTTGCCGATGTCGTGACCAGGAGTGACCTGGACGAACAGGCGAAACAGGCCGGGGAGCGGCCCCTGACACCGCCGGTCAAGGGCGGCAAACCCGTCAATGAAGTGGTGGAACGCTCCGACGATCAGGCGACGTATATGGGCACTATTATCTTCCGCATGGAGAATCTGCCCAAAGACCCGCACATTGATAATCCGCTCAAGGTCACCAATGACGCCCGAAAGGCCGGTCTGGATTTCCGGCTTATCAAGCCAGGCGCCGAGGACTTTGAAGGCTCAAAGCTCAATACGGCTGTGGCGCGGATATACGACATCTGGCGCGATACTTCCGCAGATAAAGGCACGCAGCTTGTCTTCTGCGACCTGTCCACGCCCAAGGGCGGCAAGGCTCCGGCATCCGCTCAGAGCGAACGGCAGGATTTGGAATCCGGGGCGCTTATCGACGTGGACGGCACTTTTGTCCGCGAAACGCCGGAACAGGAAGACATGGCCGAAGATGACGGGGACGACGCTCTTGCCGGTGTCGTCAATATGGATGAGGTCATCGCCATGTCTTCCGGCAAGTTCTCCGTGTATGATGACATGAAGCAAAAACTCATGGCAAAGGGGATTCCCGCCGAGGAAATCGCCTTTATCCATGACGCCAACACGGACATTCGCAAGGCAAAGCTCTTTGCCGACATGAATGCCGGGCGCGTTCGCATTTTGCTCGGCTCCACCGCCAAAATGGGCGCGGGCATGAATGTGCAGAAAAGGCTTGTGGCCGCGCATCATCTGGACGCGCCGTGGCGACCTTCGGATTTGGAGCAGCGCAACGGGCGCATTATCCGCCAGGGAAATATGTTTTATGAACGCGATCCCGATACTTTCTCTGTGCAGATATACAATTACGCCACAAAACAGACGTATGACGCGAGAATGTGGCAATGTATCGAGTACAAGTCAGCCGCAATAGAACAGTTTCGCAAGGGAGATTTGCTCCAGCGTGTCATAGATGATGTGTCTTCAGAAGCCGCCAATGCGGCGGAAATGAAAGCCGCAGCTTCAGGGAACCCTCTTATTCTCATGCAGGTGCAGCTTGCAAGCGATTTACGCAAGCTGGAAGCCCTGTATTCGCAGCATCAGCGCGGCCAGCACAGGATGCGGGATCGCCTCAAATACCTTGCCTCCGCTGAATCGCGACTGGCAAAGGCGGAAGCGGACTATGCCGAAAATATCCGGCTCAGAGACGCCAACACGCGCACGATGACGGAAAAGGGCAAAGAAAAAATTCTGGTGGAGCTGGTGCATGAGGGAAAGGTACTGGGGGACAGGGACGGCGAGAAGATGCGGGATATTCTGGTTGGCGGCATCAAGGAAGTCACCAGAAATTCCGGCGCGAAGGTGCTGTTCGGGACGTATCGCGGCTTCACAATGACCATTATCAGAAGTATGAGCATCTCCTCGTATGACGGCTTCCGGATCATTCTCCAGGGCGCGGGCGATCAGCAATTCCAGCCCGACAATCTGCGCTACAGCTTTGACGACAAGCTCAGCCTGTCCGGTCTGTTTCAGCGTGTGGACAACTTTCTCGGCAAGGGACTGGACGAATCCATAGAAAAGCAGCGGGAACGCACCCGGCAGGAACGTGCCGAACTGGAAACGGTGAAGGCGGCTCTGGGCAAGGCATTTCCCCAGCAAGAGGAACTTGCTCTGACGCGGGAAAACCACAACGCTGTCATGCGTGAATTACAGCGGATGCAGGATGATCCAAATTATGTTTCCACCTGGACGCCGAAAGCCTCTCTGACCGATGAACAGCCGACGACAGCGGAAGCAGCACAACCCAAAGAAGCCGACAAAGCTGCCGCCCCGCTTTCAAGCACCCCGCTTCCAGCCGCCCCGAAGGAAAACCAGTCTCATACGCTGAAATACGGGGAAGGCGAAGGCAGAACGGAATACACGGTGTCCAATCAGCATAATGGCTATACCCTGGAAGGGTATGTGCTGCGCCGTTCCTATTTCAACAACAGTATCGGCTCCCTGGGGCAAAGTTTGTACGAGGATGGCCAGTGGCACACTACGGCGACTGTGCCGCAAGGGGTGAAACTCCGGCGGTTCGCGTCACTGGAAGAAGGGGCGGCCGCCGCTCGCGAGGACGCCGCGCGGCGAGGACTCAAGGAAACACCACCCGCAAAAATGGAGGGCAGGTACCCATTCCCTCCCTTACCCAAAACCGTGTTGGCATTTGGTGAAGGGGACTCCAAAATCGAGTATGTTGCGTATGAGCATTCCACGCATCATGTTTTGGAGCGTGCTCATTTTCGTAATTCCACTCGCTGGCCTGTTTATACCATGTATGATGATGATCACTGGCATACATGCCAGGATGCGCCACGCTATGCTGTTTCCAAAAAATTCAAGACAGCGGAGGACGCTATGACCTTTGCCCGGCAGGATGCGGCAACGTATGGCATAGCCGAGGCCATGACACAGACTGTAGAGAATTTTCCCTCAAACGCCGACGCCTCTCAATCATACCATGACCGGCTTGTGGGCACGGGCTTCTCCGCCAGCGGTTCGGATTTTTATGGCAAAAACGAACATGCGTTGACTCTGGAGGCGGAAGACGGAGGAATCTATGAGCTGCGCGTGTTCCAAACAGGCAACGACAAAATCGGGCTGCGTGTCCAGTACGAGAAAAACAATATCATCAACGGGGCGCGCACCGTTCACGCCACCTTTGACAGCCTGGCGGAAGCCCTGGAGCATGTGGAGGCATACAGGCAGCTCACGGCTCCGCAAGTCAAAGCCGCCGTTCAGACGGCTTCACCCTCCGGCGGCGTACCCGGCTTTGTGATTTCACGTCCGCGCATGAGATGAGCGGAATGAATCACACAAATCACTTCACCATCCAACCTCACGACAAAGACAAGGAGTTCTCATGTCCGGTTTCATGTCTTCAAGTACAGCCTTGACCATCTGCAAGGCCGATTCGGCCGCCTCGCTTGATCTGGACGCCCTGCGGCAACACGCCTTCACCCCCGAAATCGACGCGGACGGCAGGCGTTTCGGCTGGGTGGGCCTTGGCGATCCGCTGGATACGGACGGTTTTGAGCTGGCCGCCGTGGATGCCCGTTTCATGGGCTTTTCCTTCCGGCTGGACACGCGCAAGGCGTCCGGAGCCGTCATCCGCCTCCAGCTTGCCGAAGCCGTGCGGGAGGAAATCGCCTCCGGCAAAAAGGTAGGAAGCAAGCGCAAAAAGGAACTGAAAGAGGCCATTACCGCCAAACTGACGGCCAGGGCGGAATTTGTGCCATCCGTGATTGATTGCCTGTGGGATGCGGAAAAAGGACGCCTGCTTGTGGGCGCGACTTCGGCCAAGGCTGTGCAGCCGGTGCTTGACCTGTTCAAGACCACGTTCGGCATGGATGTTACACCCATCACGCCTGCGGGAGACATGCCGAAACTCTTTGCCGCCATCCTGCGCGGGGAAGGCTACCCCTGCGAAGGCTACACCCTGCACCCGATGGGCTCCGCCAGCCTGGCCGCTTCCGAACAGGCCGAGGAAAAGGCCGCCGTGGCCGTGCAGAACAGTCTGAACGCCGTAGCGCAAGCTCTTGAGGAAGGGATGGCTATCCAGAAGCTGCATCTGGTGGCCACCTCAGACGCCGATCCCGACCGGCAACTGGAGTTCACGCTGGATGCCGGGCTGGCTGTGTCTGGCCTGAAGCTGCCCAAAGCGGAAAAAGGCGCGGAAGAAGATGCCACGTTTCTCGTGAATGCCGATGTCTGCACCGCTGTGGCGGATATGGTGGAGGGGGTGGGTTTGGCGTAGTGTAACCGGGTAGAACGGCAGGCACATTCAAAACTGTCTGCCGTTCCTTCCCCATCACTGGAGAATGAACAATTTCCCGCTTGACGGTTTCAAAACCTTCTGCATATATTGATAAAAAGACATTTATTCACTTGACAGGCGCACCGCCACGATTTACTCTGCTTCCAACAGTCCGCGCTGCGCCTAGCCTTTTCTCCTCAGCGAGAAAAGTGATGCGAATTACAGCGCGGCTTTTTTATGCAATATTCTCTCCCCGCCCTTTCTCCGGCAGACCTGATTGAGCGTTGGCGCTCACAAGGTTTATTGATTCCCGACATATCCCACGCTCAGCGCCACATCAAAACTGTTGGCTACCACCGATTAAATCGGTATGCACGCTTTTTGCGGGATCAACAGGGAAATTTCAGGGCAGGGATTACCTACGAAGCTCTCTGGGCTATCTATATTTTTGACCGAAGGCTGCGCTTACTCTCTTTGGATGCCATAGAGCGCATAGAAATAGCGGTCAGAACCGTGATGTCGGACTCGCTCAGTCAACGACATGGCCCGCATTGGTTCATGGATGCTCAAATATTCAAAACTGCATCTTATGCAGCTACTTTTCAAGATGTTATTGCGGATGAAATACGCAAGAATAAACCGCGATACCAATCCCATGAAGTATCGTTGTACTATAAAAATTATGAATTACCACCTCTTCCACCTTCATGGATCGTTATGGAGCATCTTTCGATGGGAGAATGGTGTAAGGCTCTTCCCATGCTTGTTCGCATAGAGCAAAAGATTATCGGTTTGGAGTTTGGACTTCCCGCCAATCTTATGACTTCATGGATTTCCTCACTTGCTCTATTGCGTAATGTATGCGCTCATCACGGGATGATATGGCATCGAAGAAATACGCGACACCCAAAATTGCAGAAAAATCCTCCTCATTTTTGCCCTGATTTTTCAGCCGATTCGGGGAACTATTATGCTTCAGCGTGCATTATACAATATTTTCTCAAATATATCTCCCCTGCGTCATCATGGAGCTCTCGCCTGAAAACACTTTTTGATGAATTCCCCCCCCAATTTGCCCAAGACTTAGGTTTCCCTCAGCATTGGGAACAGGATACTTTTTGGGGAATCATTTGAACCAGCAGTAAACCTATTGCATCCTCACTTGGAGCCGTTCCTTCGGCATTTATACCATGCCCATAACGCCTGGGGGGATATACCGAAAATCTTTGAAACTATCCGTGCGAAGATTATACCTTGCGTCCGATGGGTTCCGCCAGTCTGGCCGCTTCCGAACAGGCCGAGGAAAAGGCCGCCGCCGTGCAGAACAGCCTGAACGCCGTGGCGCAGGCTCTTGAGGAAGGCATGGCTATCCAGAAGCTGCATCTGGTGGCCACCTCAGACGCCGATCCCGACCGGCAAATGGAGTTCACGCTGGATGCCGGGCTGGCTGTGTCTGGCCTGAAACTGCCCAAGGCGGAGAGAGGCGCGGAAGAGGATGCCACATTCTTCGTGAATGCCATTATCTGCACCCGTGTGGCGGACATGGTAGAGGGTATGACCACGGCGTAGCGCTTCGCGTCTGGCCAGTGGATGGAGCTACAGCTTGGCTCTCATGGACGCCGCCCTTAGATAGGAGTAAATTAAATATTATAATTGTATTATCTATGCTGTTTATCCGAAAATTGTGAACTTTAAGCTATAATGGAACAAGAATAATTCTGTTCAGGTATAAATATTCTCTGAGGAATTTTTTTATGAAAATCAATTTTAAATAGTGAATTCCCATCACTCGGTCTTATCCTTACCCAAGGATCTTTCATTTCTTCTTCTGAAAAGTGTATAGGGATATGTTCAAAATTAACATTAGATTCATCTATCAAAAAAGAATCACTATATATTTTTTCTAAAGTATATTCGTTTGCACTTATAATAATTTCTTCTATACATTTTGAAATAGATTTATTTACCCAAAAAATAAAATACGATTTATTAATATCCATTATCGACATATTATATGGATACCTTATAATAAATCCATCTTTATCATAAGAAAAACTTATTTTTTCTACTTCATTCATGCCTGTTGCGATACTAGGAGAAATACTTATTAATTTATCTCCCTTATCATAATATCTCTCCCATGCTCCTCGACATATACCATATTTAATTCCAGCTTGCTGATCTTTTTTATAGTTGTATGATTCAGGCATCATCCTATGTGACTTATCACTAGCCCCTAAGATTATTTCATCTATTGGAGAATGGGGTTGAGTAATATCAAAAAAGGAAAATATGCGAAAATGCCCTATCTCTTCGGCCTGATATATCCTATTAAGTTTAATAGTTATCGTAAGATGTTGTAAAACCTCATTTGCTATTTGATAAAATATTATATTATTAAGTTTTTCCTCTACTTTTTGAAATCCAGTAGAAATAACAGATTGAATATCATCACCCCAACGAGCAAAAAAGCTAGCCTGTTCTTCTTCAGATAAAGGAATATCTAAATATTGGAATCGGATGCAAAAACCATCTGGAGTATCTAATTCTACCCTTAGCCTCTCTCTATCCCATATTTCACAAGTTGATACTCCTGCTTCCTTGGCGTTCTGAATCAAAAGATTTTTCTCACCTACTGTAAAACGAATATTAGTAAAAAATATAAAAACCTTAAGTTGTTGATCTACTTCTAAAGCGCGAGATAAGTCAGATTTAAACTTCCTTTTTATTTTTGTTTTTTGTGCCGTTGAATCATTTGCATTGTTAACGAAACCTACTGCACCAAATGTTTTATCTCTATCCTTGAATAAAGCCTCAATATCTCGACCACCATCAGGGCCTCCATACGGTTGTCGTGGAGTAACATTCGTAACTCGTCTATCTTTTTTAAGAAGAGCCAAGCACATCTGCTCCTGGTGAAGAGAATCCGAGTCAAGGTATGACTTTAAACGTTGCTCTGTTTCGTACGGCATATGTTTTTAGCTCCAAGAAAAAAGCTCTTTGGTGCCAAGCCTGATGGGAGGCGAACCCTCTAAAAATGAGAAGCCCACCCAGATTCGTCATCAGATTACCAAAAAACCTGGATGTGGTTTTGGATTGTCTTCCCACTCCGCTGCCTCGGTATGCGGGATCATGTGGTATTTTATCCGGCTGGCCTTGAGCATGGTTTCCGCAAAAGCCTGTTTTGCCAGCACGTCCCGGTCGTCCATCATGTTTTTCGCCTTGACCTCCACCACCAGCCACTCGCCGCCTTTGGTCAGGATGAGGAAATCCGGGTAGTAGTTCCGCACGCCATGCGTATCCGGGTCGATGTAGTTGAGGTGGAAATCAGTCTGGCCGTGGGTGAGCATACCCGTGAAATAGACCTCCCTGATGTCGTCCTGGCGGATGACATTCAGGAAGAAATCCTGCTCCGGCAGGGAGTCGAAGCAGTAGGTATCAAGGTGAAAGCTCTTTCCGGCCAGCGCGTTTTTCCTGGCATCGGCCTGCCACTCCTTGAAAAGCTGGGTCTTTTGCGGGTCGCCGTGGATTTCAAAGAAGCCGCCCGCCGGGTCGTGGACAAGCTCAACTTCCACATGCTCCTGCTTGTCGTAATTCGTGACCTCGTAGAGCGCGTCAAACAGCCGGGGGATGATCTCGTCGTAGAGCAGCTCGTTGAACTCGTTGACCCTGGCGACCAAGGCGTCCAGCCCCTCTTCGCTCCGCCGCAGCAGCCCCTCGATTTTCAGCGGCGAGCTGCACAGATAGCGGGCAATTTCGGCCACGAGCGTATAGGCGCTCCACGTGCGCTGCTCCTTGATATAGCTGATGTCGGTGGGCGTCTCCTGCGTCCTGCGCGCGCCGGGCTGGAGGAGCATCTTCTCCTCGGTGTGGAGGATGCGGTAGCGATCCACGTCCCAGTTTTCCATGCCAAAGCGCACCGGGGCGGCGGGCTCCTTTTCCCTGCAATC
>NZ_JAAKEI010000046.1 GCF_011039085.1 Desulfovibrio sp. ZJ369
GAAAGACGCGACCCTGATCCTCGTCGGCGGTACAGGCTTCCGTACTGATCGCCCGCTCCGTAAACCGGACTTCGCCCACGCCGGTAATGGCGTGATCCGTCATGTCCAGATTCGTTTGCATGGCGTTGAGTTCCGGGTTGCCCGGCACGGCCACGCGGTAGAGAAAATCCTGCCCCAGCGCCGAAGCATCGTAGGTGGACAGCGCGCCCAAATGCCCCGCGCCGGGCGAGGCAAGGCCCAGGGAGGCGAAGCTGACGGCCCAGCCGCCGCCGGCTCCGTGCAGTGTCTCGGCGCTTTGGCCGGGGACATCGCCCGTGGGCACATACCCGCCGGATCCGCCCAGCAACGCGGCGGTGTACGGAATCACCACATTGGCAAACCGGCTTCCCGCGTCCACGCCGCGTCCGCCTGTGGTCAGCACCACGCCCTGAAGCTGGCCCGTTTCGGGCTGGCGCACATGGATCTGGTATTCCTGCCCCCAGATGTTGCGCCGGCTGAACCCTTCATACAAAAAGCCCTCGTTGATCAGCGTCTCGATGCTCACGCCCGGCCCGGATGTGGCGCTCGTCTGAGACAGCAACGTGTCCTGATGCCGGGCGACGTAGCCGCCCGCCGCCCGCGTCACCTGCCGCAAATGATCAGCCGCAAGCCGTTGCTGTGTGGCCGTGTTGCCCTGTTCCCACAGGGAAACCATGCCGGGGATCATCAGGATGGTGATGATCAGCGCGCCGATGGCGTTGAGAATGGTCATGCCGCCTCCTTACGCTTCCGTTACGCTGATGACGGATCCGTTCGGCACAAAGGCCGGAACCGGCACCGGATGCCGCACTGCCGGGACAATCCGGCCCTGATCGGCCAGACCCACGGCCAGGCTCTCCCGGAAAAGCTGGCGCACGGCTTCCGCCTCGTGCGGTGTCGCGGAGCCGTACACATAGCAGTAGCCGCCCTGAACACGGGCGTGCCAGGGGCGAAGCGCGCGCCAGCTTGCGGGGAGGTCGAGGGAGGCGAGCGGGATCTCGCCGGAAACCCCCTTGTTGGCCCGCACAAAGGAAAAGACGGCCTGTCGGTATATGGCGTAATTCATGGCCGTGATCCGGGCTTCCTCCGCCAAAAAATCCGCCGGGCGCTGCAACAGGGCCATGACGCCCAGCAGAAGCACAAGGACAGCAAGGGCTTTCATTTACCGCGCCGTGTAGGTGATGGTGTTGGTGTCACCGCAGGCGTTGGTGACGGCTGTAGCGTCGGAGGGATCGATCTCCCCGCCGTTCACGCTGATTCCGGCCCAGGCGTCCGCCTGGAAGCGCGCCAGTTGCGTGCAGTCCGTCTGCGGGATATTCGTCAGTTCAATGGCGAATGTGCCGGTGCTGGTGTCGGAGGTCAGCGTGATGTCGCCGCCCCACGGGTTGCGCAACGCATCGCCCTTGATGAAGGCATCCGGCACGATGCCGGCCTTGATCGCGACGTCGTTGTCCAGCCCGTCGTAATTCGTTCCGGCAAAGAACTGTTGCGTCTGCATCCGCAGAATGATCAGGTTTTCCTCCATATTGGCCACGTTGCTTTTGGAGAACGCGGCATAGATACCTCCCGCGGCCGACGCCAGAACAATCAGACCAATGAGAATGCCGCCGAGAGCGCCGAGAATGTGTCCCATATTATATGCCTCCAAGCTGGAGTTGTGTTTCAAACGTGCCCGCGACCAGTGAAATCAGGATCAACTGGCCGATGATGAGCAGGTTGACGATGACGCCGATTTGTTGGGCGTAGCCCCTGATTCGTTCCACGCCGTCCTCAAGCCAGGTGTCCGCAATTTCCGCCATGCGCTCCTGAAAGCCCGGCATCCGCGCGTACACGCGCAGATCGTCCACGATCTCCCGGCTGGGAAAGCCCATGCCGGAGTCGCGCAACGCCGTGCCGAAGTCCTCTCCGTGTCGGCTGTGCCGCAGAATCGCGGACACGATTTCCCGCAGGTACGGCGTGGACGCCGTTTCCGTCATGCGGGAAAGGATCTGCGCAAGCTGATGCCCCGCCTGCATCCGGGTGGCAATGGTGTACAGCCAGACCGTGCCCACAGTGAGTCGGTAGATGGACCAGGGGATCACCCTGTCCGCCAGACGACGGAACCGGCCGGTCCACAGGGGGAAGGAGATCAGCACGGCGATCAGTCCCAGCCCCAGCCCCACGCCGCAGGCGGCCCCGGCCCAGGAACCGATGAACGATGACAGCGCATGGAGCACGCGGGCGGGGCCGGTCCAGTGCGCGGGGTCTGACACCAGCGCCAGTTGCGGCATGACGTGCAGGGCGATGATCACCATCATGGCCATGCACGCCAGAAACAGCAGACAGGGAGCCGTCAGGTTGGCCGCAAGGCATGTGCGCATGGCGCTTTTGGCTTTCAGCACCCTGATCGCCAGCCCCAGCCCTTCCGCCAGCCTGCCGGACGCCTGCGCGGAGGAAATGAGCATGACTTCCTCCGGCGTGGCCAGCCCTTCCAGGGCCACATCCAGCGTGCGGCCGTCGCCAAGCGTGGTCAGAATGTGCGCGTACACCTCTTCCAGCGGCGAGCGGCTTTCCCGCGCATGGCGCTGGAGGAGCTGGAGACTTTCCTCAAGCCGCATCCTGTTGCGCAACTGGGTCTGGAGCTTTTTCCAGACCCGTATCCGCTCGCGCGCGCCGAAAAAGAGCAGCGCCAGCAGCCGGACCGTGCGCGAGGGGCGCGACGGGCGCGAAAGCGCGTTCACAGCCATGTCTGGCCTCCGGGCTTCCGGCTTTGGGGAGCGTCAGCATCGGAGTCGATCGGCATGGAAAGCTGATCCTCGGCGGTGACGGGATCGATGACCCCGGCGGCCAGCAGATGCCGGGCGTGTTCCAGATAGCTCATGCCGTGCAGCTCGTCGCGCCAGTAGGCGCGCGCCTCGCGCAGTTCGCCCCCTCTCAGCAGACCGAGCATGGTCGGATCAATGGCCGCAACTTCGGCCACCACGGTCTGGCGGAACAAACCGGGCTGGCCGACAGCCCTGCACTGTTCGCAGCCCTCCATGTTGCGCAGAAACAGGCCGTCGTGACGCGCGTCGCCGTAGATCAGGTCATGCGGCAGGCAGCGTTCCAGCCGGGCGGCAAGGTCTTTCGAGATCGCCTGCCGGTTTTCCCGCAAGGGCTTGCGGCAGTGCGGGCAGAGTTTGGCGATCAGCCGCTGATACTCGACGCCGGAAAGCACGGTGGGATCGCAGAGCGTGCGCATGGGTTCGGCCATGTGCCCGCGCAGCATGACTTCAAGGCGCGTGAGAATCCCAAAGGCGTCGCTGGCGTGGATGGTGGCCCATACCGCATGGCCGGATTGCGCCACTTCAATGGCGGCCAGGGCCGCATCCGCATAGCGGATTTCACCGATCATAATCGTGTCGGCGTCGTCGCGGTTCGTGCCGGCAATGGCCAGGGTATAGGCGGACAGACCGCCGGCGCGCTGCTGATCCTGTTTGGAGTTGACGCGGATCTGGTGCATCCCCTGAATTGGCTTTTCCGGCGGATCTTCCACGGAGATGAAGTTATCGCCGGGCCGTTCCTGAATCAGCGCCTCCATCATGTGCGCCAGGGCCGTGGACTTGCCGGAGCCGGTGCAGCCGGAGATGAGCGTCATGCCGTTCCTGCTGGCAAGATCGCGAAAGAGCCTGGTTTGCGCCCGCGCCTGGCGCGTGCGGCCGTGCCGATCCGTCAGGGTCACGTCCCCATCGGTAAAACCGAGCTTGGCAAGGCGCTCTTCCAGTGTCCCGGACGCGCCGCTGGTGTCGTAAATCAGCCGCAATGGCATGAACGTGCCCACGCCGTTTTCCGCGCCCGCGCACTCGATCGGCTCGCAGTGGATGCGCACCGAATGCACGCCGCGCGGCAGGTAGTCCTTGTTGGCGATGCGGCCGTCAAGCTGTGAAATCACATCAAATGTGGGCGAATCCTGCGAAGACCCCAAATGCTCGTAAATGGCGCGGATCATCCGCCGGCCGGTTCCGCCGTCCAGTTCCATGTCGTCGCGCAACATGCCGAGGATGCGAAAGCGCGTCCGGCAGAAAGTGCCCATGTCCACGATATGAATATCCGTCGCGCCCTGGTTGTAGGCGCGGGCGATCAGATCAATGGCCATTTGCTGAATGTCGGTGTCGCCCAGGCCGGAACGCGAGGCGTAGCGGGCATAGTCCTCGTCAAACCTGCCCGGCGGAACAAAAAGGCTCTCCCTGATCCCCTGATCGCGCAGATCCATGACCAGGTTGACGATCTCCAGTTTGCCACGCTGTTCATCGGAAATGTACAGCGTCCCGTCCTTCACGGCGACGCGGGAACGCAGATCATCCGGCAATGCGCGAAGCTGTTTCATGGCTTACTCCTTGAACGGCACGACGCGCGTGGACGATCCCGTGCGGATCAGCACGCTGTCTCTGGTCACGGAGAGCACGCCGCCGCCAAAGCGCCGGCCGTGCGCCACTGTCACCACTTCCCCGCTCGACGTGCGGATGGTGGCCGACAGCCTGCCCGCCACGCCCTGCACCGAGAGCACCACAGGCCCGGAAGGTTTGAGCAACGGTTTGGTCTCTTGCGTTTTTCCGACAGGCGGTTCCAGGGGCGGCAGCACGATTCCCGGCGCGGGCGCGACGGCACTGCGGGCTTCCTTGAGTTTCTGTTCCAGTTCCGCAATCTTGACCTGCTGTTCCAGCAAATGTTTCTGACCGCGCATCCGCGCCAGATCGCCCAGACGGGTTTCCGAATTGTTGAGCGCCGCGCGAACCTGTTCACCAGGCTTTGCCTTGTCCTGTTCAGCGGACATCGCCTGTTTGGCGGGCGTTGGCGTCGCGTGCGACTTCAGCGTGGAAGGCATGGCGGCGGCAGGCGCTGTTGCCGGCTTCAGGGTGGGAGGCGTGGTTTTGCTCTGCATTGCCGAAATCGCGGGCCGGCCCTGCTGCTGCACGAGGAAAAAGCCTCCCGTGGTCGCCGCGCAGACCACGATGCAGCCCCCCAGTGTGAGCAACGCTTTCCTTTTAGTGAACGGCATAAATCTTCCCCTTCACGGACCAGCTTCCGTCGTAGTCAATGGATTCAATCGTCAGCCCCGGCACTTCAGCCAGCATCGCGAACAGGCCGCCCTCGCCTTCTCCCATCAGCAGATCCGGAACCTCGCCGAGCGACCATGATCCCACATGCCAGGGAGCCGTCACAGCCACCTTGTCAATGGTTTTGCGGGCTTGCGCCGCAAAGCGCAGTTCCAGTTTTGTCCCGGTATCCTGAGCGATTTGCGAGAGAAGGCCGGACGCGGCATCCTGGCGCACCAGCATATTGTGGTCGGTTCCCGGCCCGTCCGGACGTTTGGCGCGTTGCGCCAGCGGCGGCAGCGGGCGGGTGGAATGGGCAAGCTTGGAATTTTTCGCGTCCAGCCGGCCGTTGTCCGGCAGATGGATGAAATCCCCGCCCGCCTCGTGCCGCCATTCCAGGGCAAGCTCCCTGCCGGAGCAGACAACCTTGCCCAAATCCCAGCCGTTTGACGCCAGAGGCAGATCCATGAGCGCGGGCAGGCACTGCCGGGCCGTGTCCGTCGCCGACGGCGCTGTCTGCCAGGCCATGTCGAAAAAATTTTCCGGGCGTTCCCTGAGATCTTTCTGGCGCTGGATTTTGGCCAGTTGCGCCTGTCTGGCGGCCTCGTATTCCGCGCGCCTGATGTGGTGGTTCAATCCAATGGCCGTTCCGGCAATGCAGACCGTCACCCCAAGAACCACTGCCGCGCGCAGCAGGGCCGTGCCCGAAAACGTCTGGTGGAGGTTGAGCAGCCGCCCCCTGTCCCGCACCCACAGATCCGCCGTGGACAGGCGGCAACGCTCGGAGAGCCAGGCCGCGCCAGCTTCCGCCGAGTCCAGGCGCACAGGCGCAATGCCGGAAACGCGTTCCAGCAGGGCGCAGGCTTCCAGCGCGGCCGCTTCCGAGCCAAACACCTGATCGCCCTTTTTGGGGAAAAAGCCGTCCATGCGGCAATGCACCCACCAGATCGGCTCTGGCGTTACAAGGGGAAAGACCCCCAGAAAGGACGCCGGCACGTCCAGGCAGGCCGCCAGGGAGCGCGCCTTGCGCCAGTCCTTCCAGATGCCGCCGGACGCGCCAAAGCCTTCCTGTCCCTTTGGGGTTCCGACGTGGGTCGGGTGGTAGCGGGCCATCACGTCCAGTTCCGGGCCGCCATGTTCCAGGGCGTGCTCCAGCAGCACCTTGCGGTTGACCGCGAAATGGTGAAGAGGCGGCGTCCACAACAGGCCAATGGCCCAGGGACGGTTGTTCAGGATGATCCGTTGCATCTCAGTCCTCGCTCCCGCCGCCGGCGGCTTCCACCTCAATGGTGATCACCAGCAGGGTTTTGGCGTACCCGGCCCTGCGCCCGCTGTTGAGCAGACCGAGCGCGTTGGCGAGCTTGTGCGTCTGATCCTGAAAACCGGCCAGCACCAGCGTCTGGCCCATCTGCATGGAGGATCGCTGACTGAACGCCCTCGTGCTGGTTTTGGGCAGTTGGATGGTCAGATCGTTGGCGGCGTACTCGTTCAGTTCGTCCAGTGTGGAGAGGTTGATATTGTACTGGAGCAGCACGCGCCGGCGGTCCAGAATGTGCGGAATCACGGTCATGGCAAAGCCCGTGGTCACTTCGCCGGGCGTGACTTCCGTGGTCTGGCCGTAGTCGGTGGAGCTGGTGGACGATCCCGCGATGTAGTTGATGCGCTGAATGGCCTGTGCTGGCAGCGGCTGGTTCGAGAGCACCAGACCGCCGGATTGCGTCACCTGCGTGGCGTGGCCCCACTGTCTGAGCGCCTTGAGCACGCCCGTGGAATCCTTCAACTTGCCGGAAACAATGGTGGCCGACGCCGTGCCCGCGCCGCCCAGGGCCGACAGGCTGCCGGCCACAACGGAAACGTCGTCATTGGCGAACAGCACCTGAAAGTTCAGCCCCGCCTCGTTGTCGTCCGTCACTTCCAACGCCCAGACATGAACCGTGAGCGCCACCTGACGCGACAGACGTTTGTTCGTGTCCGCGATGTACGCGGCAACCTGCCGGACATTCTGCACCCGATCCCGGACAGTAAGCGTGCCGGCCGCCTGATTGCCCACCACGCTCCCCTCTGGAGAGAGCAGCGCCTTGACCGCCTTTTCCGTATCCGCCCAGACATCGAACGTGTATCGTGTGGTGTTCGACTGCGCCGTCTGGCTGGATGTGTCCGCCGTGGCCACAGTCTGATTGATGTTGGAACCGCCGATGCTGGATCGGGAGTTGTCCTTGCTCTTGTTGGTGATCTGTTCCGTATAGCTCTTTTCGCCGGGCATCCCCAGGAGCGTGAACGTGCGCACCGTCAGCCGGGAAAAGACAACCGTATCCGTTCCCGAATCAAAGTCCCAGCCATACCCCGATGCGATGGCGATGTGATCCAGCAGGCCACGGAACGATCCTTCATAGGATACAGCGAGTATGGGGCCGCCTGAAGCCAGCGTCGGCAAGGCGTTTTCACCTGGCTGGCCCTGTTGGGTGTTGCTCTGACCGATGGAAGGCAGAGGGGCGGGGTCGGCGCTTACCTGAACTGTTAACGGCGTCAGCTTTGAGACAGTGGCGGCAATGCCGGCCAGCGTGCCGTGTGTGCGCAGGGTGACTGGCGTATCGAACGCCGCGTGCGCGTGCGTATCCACGCGGATGGGCACGGCCTTGACCCCCATATAGGGATCTGTCACCACCTCCACGGCCTTGGATTGCGAAAGGGTGGTGAATGCGTCGCCTTTGGCTTCAATGGCCTGCCGATCCGGCGCTGTGTGGGCGCAGCCGAACAGGATGACGCCAAGAAGAAGGAAGGCGGCAGCGCGAAAAAGACGGTTATTGTGCATCCTCATGCTCCCACCTTCAGTGTTCCGACACTTCCATGACCTGGTTGCCCTGGTAGATGGTCACGCGCAGCGCCAGACCATTGGCTTGAAGCGCCGCAAAAAGGGTTTTCACCGCGTCGATGAACTCGCCCTGGAATGTGGCCGAGCCGCGTAACTCATAGTCGTTTTGTGCGTTCCATATGAGGTTGTAGTTTGCACTGGCCGCCCAGTCCGTCATTTGCTCACGCAACATCCGGCCCTTGCCGACCTCCCAGCGAGGCGCGCTCGCCGGTTCGGTCGACGATACAGCGGGAGAGACGGGAGTGTGCGGCGGCCTTTCCGAAACGGCGGGCCGGGCAGGGGCACAGCCGCACGCAAGCAGGCAATACAAGCAAACAGTTGCGATTTTCATCAAATCACCCTGAAACCGTCTTGTGCCGGCTCTGGCGCTGTAGTTGTTCTGTTGAGGAAGTCCCTCATACGTCCCCCTACAGAATCCCTGCCTGTTCCACACAGGCAAGAATCTGATTCCAGTAGTGCCGCAGGCGCGATCGAACCATGCAAGGCGTGGAACTTCCGTTGATCCCCGCCCCAAAGCTCAGATGTTTGGCGAATAATTCTTCCAGATCCTTGCCGATGAGCGTTTTGCTCCCGTCCGGCAGGCGGATCACCGCGTAGACGTGTGAAGCATATTCCCGGTACGTCTTGAATTCCTCAAACGGTTTGTCGTCTATGGCAATCTCCCCGAAGTAGGGATTCAGCCAGACAACAATCGGCGATGCGGGAAATGCTGTGGCCAATCCGGACAAACCCTTGAGCGTGTCCGCAAGGGCCAGCCCGCCGGTGATGACAGTGTGAAAAAAGACCAGATGTCCCTGTTCTTCCAGTAACTGCAAAATGTCGTTTTCAAGCAGGTACGCGCTCAGAGCGATGGAGGATGACGCCCCGTTGTCCACAATGACGTGCGATTCCTGAGGTGCGCAGAGCAGAGCATCAAACAAGGCATCAAAGTTTCGGGAGTCAATGTTCCCGTCATTCATGAGTTGAACAGGTGTTGCATTGATCTCGCGGAAAGACGTAAGCGTCGCATTGATGGGATCTGTATCATAGGCCGAAACCTCTTTTCCGAAATGGCGCAGGGCCTGGCACAGCATGATCCCAATCATGCTTTTCCCCACGCCGCCCTTGCCTTGCAAAATAAAATGAATAGTAGCCATATCTTTTTCTCCTTGAAGTCAAAAATTGTTTTCCAAAAGGATTTTTCCACAGATGAAACATCCCCCATTTTGGGCCTGTCCATTCAGGAACAGAGTGGAAACAGTTCACCGGACACGAAAGTGAAAAAACGTCACTCATTGGAAGGATGTTGGCCGGAGGCCGTCATACTTCGGAATAATCAGCGGTTTTTATTCGTTTGGAAACGATATAGTTTTCAATTACTGATCGCTCATAAAGGATACGCCTGCCAAACATATTGTATGATGGGCCAATACCTTCAGAACGCCAGTCGGCAAGCATTTTTTTGTGGATGCCAAACTCATGTTCAACGTCTTTTGGTGAAAGCAGCTTTTTGCATTGATAATTTGTATCATCAAATTTTCTTTCACTATCCACTTCCCTTAGAGCTTCAATGAGCAAATGAAGCAATTCTTCGGGCGTTGTTACAATAACAACATTTTTTTCAGAGAGCATATCAAACTCCTATGTCGGGAATGAAATCAGATGAAAAGACGTAATATTTTGCAACAAGTTCATTCATGCTGTGGCAATCATTTTGTTCCAGCATTTTTTCTCTGTGGCGAAGCACGCCACTATAACTTATGCAAATTAATTCGGCAATTTCTGTGGTGGTTTTCCCTTTCAAAATGAGTTTAAAAATCTCCCTCCCTCGTGGAGTAAGAACAAGCCGGGATGTCCTTTTTGGCATATCAGCTATAATTGCCCACATAAGTTCGATGCTTCCATTCACATCGCACAACTGTCTGATGGTTGCCTGATGCCTATAAACAGTTGCGCATTTAATGGATAGTATGCGGGCAATTTCTTTTGGGACGTTTGCCCATCACCATCAGCGTGACGATTTGTTTCTGCCGTCTTGAAAGTTTGCTCATGGCTTACAACCTCCATAAAAGTAGTTTGGGCTATAAGCTGTAGCATGGTGGCTTTTCTGGCGGCAGTGGTAGAATTATGCAAATGACAAAATATTTTCTCAGATGGTTTTCCCGCTGAAATGCCTATGTTGAGGAGCTCTCTTCCATTTTAAGGATAGGGTACCCGAGGCGAGGGGGGGGCAACACATCAGAATATCCGGCAATATGGCCTGAGCGCAGTCATTTTTCAGAAGAAGGCCAAGTGGATGCTGAACAGGCAAATGATGAGTAGTGCCCCCTGAACCAAGACGGCATCGCTTTTTCCCTTCGCCTCCTGATACGCAGCGTGATTTTTCCGAGCCGCCTCCGCCCATTCCGCAAGGATTTCCTCTGTGGCCTTGCGGATTTTTTCCGGCGCTCCGAAGGAGAGATTTCGGCAGACGTGAACCAAAGCATCGGGAAAGATATTCAGAAAACCGCGCAGCAATTCCACGGAATCCCGTTGCCGATTGATGCCCGGAAAGTGAGCGGTTCCCGGTTCAGTTCTCCCGTAGTTTCCCGCAGGGTCAGACCGTATTTTCCCAACCCCTTGTTGCTTCGGGCGGCGGAATTGATGACCTCTAAATGTTCGGGAAACTCAGCCGCAATAGTGACGAGTTCGATCCAGCCGTCCGCGCTGTCCAGGTCAGCTTCCCCGCAAACAATCGCATCGTTTTCGTGCGGCTGATGGGCTTTGAACACATCAGGATTTGAGGTTGTCGCTTTCCAGCAAAAGCACCCTTCAAGCAGGGAGTCGATCAGGGCGAAAGATACCTTGCTTTTCCCCACGCCGCCTTTGCTTCCGCCCACATAAAAAATCGACGCGTTTATGTTCACAACTTCTTATCCGGAAAATCCGGCACGATGAAAGATGTTCTTGCCGGAGCCGGTCTTTGCGCGGGTGCCTTCCCCTGTTTTTGCACAGGGGGCGCGTCCGCAGTTTCAGATAAAAATTTCTGGATAAGATATGCGGGAATGATGATGCTCTCATTCTTGAGCAGCTGACTCAGTTCTTTTGGGCTGTAGCCTTTTTTGAAAGCTTTTCTGAAATCGTTTTCCAGAAATTCAGCCGCTTCCGGTCTGGTTTTTCCTTCTTCCCGCTTCGGCAAATCCTGAAGCAGTTTCCTGGCTCTTGTAAGTTGTTCCGGGCGTATTTTTGTTTTGTTCGCCATGTGTTTTGCCTCCTTTGGGAAGATCATAGCCTATCGGCAGTAAAGATAAAGTTTTGCATAAATCTACCACTACACGATACGGGGTCGCCGTGGCAGGATGGAAGTTGTGCTACACGCACAACTTCCATCCTGCCAAAGGGCTGCCGCCCTCTGGACACCCGAATGCTCGGCGCTTTGCTTCTCGCATTCCAAAGGCAAAAGACATGAAAGGCAGAAAGACGGAGGGCGGCGGCCGGAGCGCCGCCAGAAAATGGGTAACGATCCGTGTTACCGATATGGAAAAAGTACGCCTCATGGAGCAGGCGGACATCGCGGGACTGTCCCTGTCGGAATACGCGCGACGGCGTTTTTTCGGCGGAACGATTGCGGCCTGCACTGACGTGAAAACCGTCGGCGAACTGCGGCGGATCGGCGGTCTGCTCAAGCACAATTTTGCAACGCTCCGGCAGGTAAACGCGCCGCACGGCATTATGGAAAAGCAGGAAGACGCCCTGCGGAAACTCGTGTGGTTGATTCAAAAAATCGGCATGGCCCTCGATGATCGTCAAAAAAATCAAGAACCGGAAAAGTGAAAAATCGAAGTCCTGGCAGATAGGTGATCTGGTGGATTACATCCGCTTTCCCCACAATAAAAACCCGCAGGAAAAGATCGAATATGCGGGAGGAAGAAATTTCTGTTCCACAACACATGCCGGACAAAAAATTGAAATGATCGCGCTTGCCAGAGAATCGGTTCACAGCGCCATGCCTGTGCAGCACTGGATTTTTTCCTGGCGGGAAGGCGAACAGCCGACGCGGGAACAGGTGGAAGAAGTTGTGGATATGTTTCTTGAAAAAATGGAACTTGCCGAACACCAGATCATCTATGGACTGCACCACGACACAGACAATTATCACCTGCATATCGCGGTGAATCGCATGAATCCTGAAACCGGAAAAGTTGTGCAGCCGCACAGAGGATTTGACATTCGGGAGGCGCATAAACTTCTTGCCTTCATCGAACACAAACAGGGATGGGCGTCCGAGGAAAAGGCTCTGTATGCGGTGCTGGAGAACGGTGAACTTGTAAGGCGGCGCATACGGGGCGGAGAAAGAAAACCAAAACAGCCTGCTCTGGATTTTGAACATGCCACCGGCGAGAAATCCGCCCAGCGCATCGCGCAGGAACGCGGATACGACCTCATAAAAAATGCGGGATCGTGGGCGGAGCTGCATGAGAAGCTGGCGGGAGTTGGATTGCGGTTCAAGAAAAAAGGCTCCGGTGCAATCATCTTTGTGGGCGACATTGCGGTGAAGGCGTCCTCTGTGGATCGCGCATTCAGCATGGGAAAGCTCTGTAAGCGTTTGGGAGATTTTGAGGAAGGAATGTATCCCGATGCTCTGGGCAAGATTGCCCCGGAGCCGGTGAGTTCCGTCAATCTCAAAGAGTGGAAGGCGTATCGGGATGCGTTTGTCGGATCGCCGGACAAAGCGGAAGCAGCGGAGAATGTCGAGCTTGCCCGGATGAAGGAGAGGCACCGGATGGAGAGGAAAACGGCTCTTTCCCGTCTGGCGGGATACGGCTTGCCGGTTCTGAATATCGCCCGCCATTGCCTGATGGTGCAGCAGAGAGCGGAACGGCTTTCTTTGCGTTCAGGCCGGAAAAAAGCGCGTGGCGGCAAGCCGCGTTTTGAAGCCTGGTTACGGGCGCAAGGCTTGTCCCGACAGGCCGGGCATTGGCGGCATCGCGCGGCATTTGAACAGACGAGACACAGCCCGCCCGCACTGCAACGGATAGCGGAGGAAGCGATAGCCATGCGCGAACTTGAGGATTTCAGGCGGTATGCCGAGGCGGTCAATGCGGAACGCTACCGCGTGACCTGTATCAAAATGGACGAGGACGGCGGGAAAAAGACCTTCATCCTGGACAAGAAAGGCGGCCTGACCAGAGGCTTTTCCCCGAACGAACTGGAGGCCCATCTGCCGGAGATGCTGCGTTTCCAGCGGCGCGGCGAAAATATCTACTACACGCCGCTGTCGGATGAGCGGCATCATATCCTCATTGACGACATGACTCGCGACAGCCTGAAAAAACTTCAGGAAGACGGCTTCCGGCCAGCCGTGGTGCTGGAAAGCTCGCCTGGCAATTACCAATGTCTGCTGACCATTCCCAAGTTGAATACAGAATTTGACCGGGACGTGGGCAATCGCATCACTGAGCGTCTGAATCGGGAGTACGGCGACAAAAAGCTGTGCGGCTGCATCCATCCGCACCGTGCGCCGGGATTCGAGAACCGCAAACCGAAGCATCGACGCGACGATGGCAGCTATCCCCAGGTGAAGCTATTGTTTGCCGAGCGACGCGAATGCGGCAAGGCGCTTGCTCTGACCAGAGCGATTGATCGGGAATACGCGGAAGCGGATCGGGAAAGGCGTGCGCGGCCTCGCTTCATCCCCAGCGCCAGACCCGGCGATCCGGCCAGAGCCTACTACGCCCACCTGGACAACATCCGCCGCCATCTGACCATTGAGGACTATTCCCGCGTGGACGCCATGATCGCCCTGCGGATGCGCGCCAACGGCCACAGCCGGGAGGCAGTGGAAGAAACCATCCGTGCCTGCGCTCCAACCATCCGCGACGCGCAGACCGGGCGCAACTGGCAGCGGTACGCCGAAAGAACAGCGGATTACGCCTTCGGCCCCGCCGGTGACGGGGATTTGATGAGAAACGAGCGATACTTGGAGCTGTGGAGAAGGGTTGAGGGTATTGAGGAGGTGGAGCGGAGCCAAACAAGGACAAGGATACGGCAGGCAATGAAACCTTGATTTTGCTTTTTGACAGGGGCTATACTGGAGCGGTTTGCTATTGAAAATGGATATTTTCAATCAAAGAACGCCCTAAGGCGACGGGCAGAGAAGCCCCGGCGGGGCGTGCCAGCAGAAGTTTTCTTTTCTTGCGAAAAGGGTTATAAATAAAGGACTATCTTTTCCACTGAGGCATTGCCGTCCTGCCGATGTCATCGGCGTTCTTTTGGTGACAGACAAGCAAAATCAGGGGAATTTGATGGACTTTCAACCCACCCCCCAGCAACAGGCCGTCATCACGCATGAGAACGGCCCGGTATTGGTCATTGCCGGGCCTGGTTCCGGCAAGACCTTTACCCTTGTCGAACGTATCGTGCATCTGGTCGTCAACAAGGGCGTCAAGCCGGAGCAGCTTCTCGTGGCCACGTTCACGGAGAAGGTCGCCAAGGAAATCGTTTCTCGCGTGGCCAGGCGGCTCATGCAGGAAGGCGTGACCGTAAATGTGGACGAAATGTACATCGGCACGCTCCACTCCATTTGTCTCCGTCTGCTTGAGGAGCATCGGGAGTTCACCAGGCTGAAGAAGAACTTCACCGTGATGGATCAGTTTGATCAGAGCTATTTTTTCTTCCAGCATTTGCGCGAGTTTGAGGAACTCGCCCCGGTGGCGCTGCTGCTCAAGGGGGAGAGGCAGACCAGCCGATGGAAGAAGGCGACCCTGCTTTGCGGCTGGATGAACAAGCTCTCCGAAGAGATGCTTTCCGCCGAGTCCCTCATGGCCGACCCGGACGAGGCCATACAGGCGCTCGGCAAGTGGTACGCCCTTTACCAGAAACTGCTTGAGCAGGAGAATCTGCTGGACTTCTCGGTGATCCAGCTTGAGGCTTACAGGCTGCTCACGCAAAACCAGGACAGCGTGCTTGCGCCCCTCAGGGAAAAAATCCGCTATGTCATGGTGGACGAATACCAGGACACCAACACCATTCAGGAGCGCCTGCTGCTCTTGTTGCTGGATGAAAAGAAGAATATCTGCGTGGTGGGCGATGACGACCAGGGCCTGTACCGCTTCCGGGGCGCGACCATCCGCAACATCCTGGAATTTGCCGGCCACTTCCCCAGGGGCAAGTGCGCGGTTCATTCGCTGACCACCAATTACCGTTCTGATCCGGGCATCATCACATTTTATAATGGCTGGATGGACGGCAGCGTGGACGGCTTTTCCTGGCAAGGGGCTGACGGCACGCGGTTTCGCTATCCCAAGCGGATCGAGCCGCCCACCGGCAAGCCCGCGCTGGAGGCGCCCGTGCTGCGCGTTTCCGGCAGCGCGGA
>NZ_JAAKEI010000047.1 GCF_011039085.1 Desulfovibrio sp. ZJ369
CTTGCAGGCGTATAACCAAAGATATCAGCCAACTGCTGTCTAGTGGCCTGTTTTGCCAGGTAAGCCTTCACGACGATAGTACGAATATTTTCAGGAGCGAACTTCATAGAACAAGTTTAGATTTTTTGTGTGAAAAATTAAAGTTAAAATGCTCTAGTGGCCGCAGCTTGCGCAATTGCCGCCCGAACAACCGGCGCAGCCGCCGCCAGAGCTCCCGGAAGGAGCGTCGTCGCCGCCTCCGTGACGGCCCGCGCAACGGGAGCAGCAAGACATCAGCTTATGCGTCTCGCGGGAACCGCAATGCGGGCAAATGGGCGCGTCCTCGCCAAATACCAGTTCTTCAAATTCGCGGTGGCATTTTTCGCAACTGTATTCATAGATGGGCATGATCAATCCTCATGTTCGCTTTCAGACGACAAATACGGCGTGAGCGCCGTGACGTTTTCAAAAAGATAATAATCCGTGAGCCGGCAGAAAAGATGCCCGGCGGCAATATGCACCTCCTGAACGAGCGGCGTGAGGTCGCTCGGCACGTCCAGCAGAATCCGGCAAAACGAAGCCATCTGGCCCCCACCCCGGCCGCTGAAGCCCAGGGTGAACAAACCGGCCTGCGCGGCGGTTTGCAGGGCCGCCAGCACATTGGGGCTGTTGCCTGAAGTGGAAATGCCCACCAGAACATCGCCCGGACGCCCCAGGGCTTCCACCTGCCGGGAGAAAACCTGGCTGAAATCAGAATCGTTGCCGATGGCGGTCAGGGCAGAGCAGTCCGTACTCAAAGCCACTGCAGGCAGCGCAGGGCGATCCATGAGAAAACGGTTGACAAACTCCGCGGCCAGATGCTGGGCGTCGGCAGCGCTGCCGCCGTTGCCGCACAGCAGGATCTTGCCCCCGCGCGCCAGACAGACCGCGGCCTGCAAGGCAGCGTCGCGCAATTTCCAGGCCTGGGCGCGAAAAAATTCCTCCCGCAGCAGCGCGCCGTCATGGGCATGTTGGGCGATGATCTCCAGGGCATTGTCTTTCATGCGAATTTTTCCGTAGGGCCATACATGGGCGCGTTGTAAATTCCCATTCTTATGCCAAAGAGGCCCGGTTGACAAGCAGGCCGCAACCGCAGCCAGGGCGCTGCGCTTTGCGAGCGGCCTGCGCCGAGCTTGCGGTAGGAGCTTTGATAACGTAGATTACAGCGCTATGCAAAAATCTGTCTGTCGGCATGTGCTTCTGGTCAGCAAGGCCCGCCACGAGCGCGCCTCGCGCCTGGCCTCGGAAATACTGGCCTGGCTGCGCGGGCAAGGGCATTCGGCGTCTGTGATTGATGCGGGCCGCGATGATCCGGCGTATGCCGCTCCCGACCTCTCCCTGGTGGTCGTGCTCGGCGGCGACGGCACCATGCTCGGCGTGGCCCGGCGGCTTGTGGGGCGCAATATTCCCCTGCTGGGCATCAATTTCGGCAGGGTGGGCTTTCTTACCGACGCGCAGCCCGAACACTGGCGGGAAAAGCTGGCAACCTGCCTTGACGGCGGCATGCCGGTGCGCGCATGCCTTGCCTTGCGCTGGTCGCTCGCCCGCGCCGGCAAAACGCTGGTCCGGGGCACTGCCGTCAATGACGTGGTGCTCAGCCGCGGTTCGCTCTCCCGGCTTGTCTGCATGGATATTTCCGTGGACGGCCGGCACATGGGCGCGTTGCGCAGCGACGGGGTGATTCTTTCCACCCCTGTGGGCAGTTCCGGGTACAGCGTTTCGGCAGGCGGCCCTTTGCTGTATCCTGCCCTTGAGGTTCTTGCGTTTACGCCTGTCTGTCCGTTTTTGAACACCATTTCTCCCATGGTCTTTCCCGGTGTTTCCCGCTTTCGTCTGGAGATTCTGCAAGGTTCCACGGAATGTTTCATGACCGTGGACGGGCAGGAAGGCCAGCTTCTGGAAATAGGCGATTATGTCGAAGTGACGGGCCTGCCCGGGGCCGTGCATTTTCTTGGCGACGAGCCGTCTTTTTTTGAGCGGCTGCGCTCGCGCGGTTTTGTCCTGCCGAACGCCTCAGGGGCCGGGAATACGGAGAAGGCATGACAACAAGCCCGGAACCGAGCAGTGTGCGGGATATCCGTCTGGGCCGGAATGTCTATTTTGACGCCTGGCTGTACAGCATGCTCATGGACAACAATCTGGCCTACCAGATGAATCCCGACATTATCGCCAGTCCCGAACAATTGGCGTTCATGGTCCATCTGGCTGAGCATCAGGTTTATCTGCCCTGTTCGGACGCCACATTTGCCATGTTGCGCGCTCGCGACATGCCCAGGGCCCTTCAGGAGCAATACAACCGGGCCTGGCGGATCATCGTGCGCCTGATCCGTTCCCTTGAGCCGGATCGCGCGGAGCGGACGCGGATTCTGCATTTTTGCCGCTACCGTTTCTCGCAGTACATCGGTTGGCATACGCTTATTCCTTCCCGCCTGGTCAAAAGAATGACCAGTCTGGTGCTGGCCCAGAGCCATGCGCCTGACGATCCCTGGCGCGAGCATCGCCGCGCCTCGAATCTTCGGCAGGAGCGCATGCTGGAACTGCCGGAGATCAAGGCAAATCTGGCGGCAATGCCGCGGCATGGACTGCCTGCCCACATGGGGCAGGCCCGTCTGCTTCTTGATACTCTGGAGGTCAGCCGCCTGTTGTGCCTTTCCTGCATGGCCAAGGAATGGCAGAAAGCCCTGCCCACGCGCAGAGGCATTCGCCGGGCCATGCTGCGCGCCGAGAAAACAGCCGCGCCCCTGCGTGAATACTTTGCGCACAGCGCCGGGCGGGCAGGCACAGTGCTTTTTCTGTGCGACGCCGACGGCGGCACGGTTTTTGACCTGGCCTTGCTGCACTGCCTGCTGCGCATGGGCCACAGGGTTATCTGCGCGGTCAAGAACGGCTTTTATTTTTTCGCGCCCACCATTGACGATATGGAGACGGACCCGGTTCTCATGCGCCTGCTGCGCGGCGGCATTGTGCTGCGCGAGGCCAGGTTGGGCAAAAACGAGCTGCTGCGACATCTGCGCGAGCACCGTCTGGTGATCATTGACGACGGCACCCGTGAACGGCTGAATCTCTACCGGGTCTCCGTGACCTTCTCCAGAGCCTGGAAAGAGGCTGACGTCATTTTGTGCAAAGGCTGGCGCACGGCCGACATTCTGCTTGGCGCCAGCCAGGAATTTACCCGCGACATTGTCTGCTACTGGCAGGAAGGGGCAGACTTTCATATTCAGTTGCGCAGACATGCCGCCGGGGCCCGCAAGTTCAGCGAAAGCGACATTGCCGCGCAAGCGGGCGCGCTCATCAATCGCATGCGCGAGGCCCATGCCGCAGGGCGCTCGGTCATGTTTTACAGTTGCATCATCGGCAGCATTCCCGGAGAAACCGGCACCGCCGTCTGTTTGGCGCGGACCTTTGTGGACAATTTGCGAAAAAAAATGGATAATATTCTGATTATCAACCCGGCCGAGCATTTTGTGGAGGGCATGGATGGCGACGATCTCATGTTCATGTGGGAGCGCGTGCAACGCAGCGGGCTGATCGATATCTGGCGTTTTCAGACTGTGGAAGATATTGAGGAAAGCTTCGCCCTGCTGGGGCGCAAGGTGCCGCCGCCCTGGTCCGGCAAGGACGCCACATATTCCACCGGCTGCACCAAGGAAATGCGCATCGCCCTGGATATGCAGGGCAAGAACCGCGAAATGCAGATTATCGGCCCGGAGCCGCGCCTTTTTTTCCGCCGCGGCGAGTACGGGGTAGGCAAGTATTTTGACGCCAGCATCAGTCGCAGGACCGGGCGCTGACGGCAACAACTCAGGGGCCTGCGGGTTCCGCCCACAGAGGGAGTGCTTTGAATTATGGCCGCGTATGAAGCCGTCATCGGCCTGGAAGTGCATGTGCAACTGGCCACGGCCTCCAAACTTTTCTGTTCGTGCTCCGCCACCTTCGGCCAGGCGCCCAATACGAATGTCTGCGAAGTCTGCGCGGGCATGCCCGGAGCTTTGCCCCAGCCCAACCGGCAGGCAGTGCATTACGCGGCCCTGGTGGGCCTGGCCGTCAACTGCGCCATAAACCGCCGCTCCGTTTTTGCCCGCAAAAATTATTTTTACCCGGATCTCCCGGCAGGTTACCAGATTTCGCAATTCGACCTGCCCCTCTGCGAGCACGGCTACCTGGATATAGAGACTGACGGCAAGAGCAAGCGCGTGGGCATTACCCGCATCCATATGGAAAACGACGCGGGGAAAAACATTCATGCCCAGGGTGAAAACGCCAGCTATGTGGATCTGAACCGCGCCGGCACCCCGCTGGTGGAAATCGTCTCCGAGCCGGACATGCGTTCCGCGGCCGAGGCCGTGGCCTATCTCAAGACGCTGTACGGCATAGTGACCTATCTGGGCGTGTGCGACGGCAATATGGAGGAGGGCAGCTTCCGTTGCGACGCCAACGTCTCCCTGCGTCCGGCGGGCTCGGCTGCTCTGGGCACGCGTACCGAGCTCAAGAACCTCAATTCCTTCCGCAACGTGCAGCGGGCCATTGAGTATGAAATCGGCCGCCAGCAGGACGTGCTGGACGATGGGGAGAACGTCGTCCAGGAAACGCGGCTCTATGATGCGGTAAAAAATATCACGGCTTCCATGCGCAGCAAGGAAGAGGCCCATGATTACAGGTACTTCCCGGATCCGGATCTCCTGCCGGTGGAAATCGGCGTTGAAGAGCTGGAACGCTGGCGGGCCGAGCTGCCTGAGTTGCCGCGGGAGCGCGTGCGGCGTTTTGTGCGCATGACCGCTTTGCCGGAGCCCGAAGCTGAGGTGTTGGTGCAAAGCCGGGCTTTGGCCGACTTTTTTGAGGCTGCCGCGCAACAGGCCGATGCCCGCAAGGTGGCCAATATGATGCTCGGCCCCCTGCTGCGGGAGTGCAACGCCCGCAATGCAAGCCTTGCCGAGTGCGCGCACTGGCCCATGCAACCCGCGGCCCTGGCGGAACTGGTGCGCATTGTGGATCAGGGCCTGATCAGCGCCAAGATCGCCAATGATATTTTCGGCGAGCTCTTTGAGAGCGGAGCCATGCCCGAAGCCTATGTGCGGGAAAAGGGCCTGGCGCAGATTTCCGATTCCTCGGCTCTGGAAGCGGCCGTGGACGCGGTTATTGCCGACAATCCCGCTGAAGTGGCGGCGTATAAGGGCGGCAAGACCAAGCTGATCAGCTTTTTTGTGGGCCAGATTATGCGCGCGACCAGGGGCAAGGCCAATCCGGCCCTGGTCAACGAGCTTCTGAAGAAAAAATTGCAGTAATACTGCCCTGCTGTCCCGGCTGCCTCTTTTCCTCATCGGGCACTCCAAGGCATAAAAAAACCGGCTTGCGCCGGTTTTTTTTCGTTCTCTGCAAGGCCCGGATCAGGCCTTTTTCAGCTTTTCTATGAGATCGATCAGATCGTGCGAGCGCCCGCGCAGAGCTTCCAGACCGTGGGCCGCCGTGCGCATGGCCTGTGAGGTGGCGGATGTGATGTCGTTGACCTCGCTGAGGGATCTGGTTATTTGCTCGCTGGCTGCGGACTGCTCCTCGCCTGCCGCGGCAATGGCGCGCACCTCGTCGGCCGTATGCTCCACCATCTGCAGGATCTCGGCAAGCGATGCGCCGGACTTGTTGGAGAGTTCCGTTGTCTGAGCGATATGGCGCACGGCCAGTTCCACCTGTTGCGCGCTCTGCTCCGCGCTCTTCTGAATGGCATTGACGGCCGCGCCCACTTCTGTGGTCGAAGTCATGGTTTTTTCCGCCAGTTTGCGCACTTCATCCGCAACCACCGCAAAGCCGCGGCCCGCGTCGCCGGCCCGGGCCGCCTCAATGGCGGCATTGAGCGCCAGCAGATTGGTCTGATCCGCAATATCGGAAATGACGCCCATAATCTGGGTGATGGCACGGGCATGCTCATCCAGCCTGGCCATATCGTCCTTAAGCGCAAGGGACTGGCGCTGCACCTCCTGAATGCCTGCCACGGACTCGCTGACAATGGCAGCGCCGTCCGTGGCCTTTTGTCGGGCGGCAGTGGACACGTCCGACGCCAGTTCCGCGTTTTTAGCCACTTCCAGCACGGTGGAATTCATTTCTTCCATGGCCGTGGCCGTTTCGGCCAGCCTGGACGCGGCATTGTGCAAAGCCCCGTCGGACTGCTCCACCTGCGCGGCAATATCATTGATGGCCGCATTCAGCTTGTTCACCACATCTTCAATCTGCGCGGCGGCGCCGGTCATGCCATCGCGTTTGGCCTGTTCTGCCTGCTGCCGGGCATGCTGGGCCTCTTCCATGGCCGTGGCGGCCTCAGCGGCTTTTTTATTGGCTTCTTCAGTCTTATCGGCAGCTTCCAGCATCAATTGTTCCTGCTTCTGTACCATGTCGCGCAGGGCTTGCGCCAGTTCGCCCATATCGTCGCGGCTGTGAACGTCAAGCGCGGCGTCCTTTTTGCCTCCCGCCACGTCCAGCACATAGCGGGTGATTTTCCGCACGGGCGCGCTGACCCTCAGGCCGATCACCACGGAAATGAGCAATTGCACGGCCAGCAATGCCCCTGCCACCCACATGGCCGTGAGAATTGCCTCCTTTTCAAGCTGCATGAGCGTGTTCAACGGCATGCCCACGAACCACATGCCCGCATTGCTGCCGTCAGCGGCCTTTACCGGCCAGTATGCGGATTTGTATTCAACGCCGAGAATATTGTTTTGCGCAAAACCCGATTCGCCGCGCCCAAGAACGGCCTCCACAATCTCCGGGGACTGCAGTCTGGTGCCCACCACCCGCTTGCCATCCTTCTCGATGGTGGTCATGGCCCGTGTGTCGCCCTTGAAAATGGTCACATGCATGCCGCTCAGCTTTTTGAGCCAGTCCAGATAGGGGGGCGCCACCAGAGAAGTGCCGATGGACAATGTGCCCACCAGTTTGCCTTCGTAGACGACAGGCTGGCTGGCGCGAAGGGTGAACGGCACCACTGTCCCGGCCACCACGGCCACCGCAGGCGTGCCTTGCAGGGCCTTGACCACTGTTTCCTGATTGAGGACGCTGTCCTGCCATTTTTTGGAATGCCCCCGGCCCACGACAATGCCTTTCGCGTCCGTGACGGTCATGAAGTCCGAGCCGCTCTCTTTCATGGCTTTGGCCGCCAGCGACATGATTTGCTCATGATCCCGGGCGATCATGGCCTGGGCCAGATCCTCATTTTGCGCCAGGAGCGTGGCGGATTGCGCAAAACGCTGCGCCGTAATTTCATTGGCCATTTGTATGACATTCTGCATGCGGCGGATGTTGCCGTCCAGCTCTTCTTCTATGGGTTCCTTCATGAAATGAATGGTGGCAAAAAGCACCACGGCGCAGCAGGTGATCAGCGCCCCGAAAAGGGAGCCGACATATTTATGGGTCAGGGTCAAGCGCATCGCTTCCTCCACGGCTAGAAAATCCCAAAGTGCAAAAACTGCTTTTCTATCGTCCTTGAAGCCTGTTGCCGGCCCAGGTGCGCGCCGCAGTCCTGGAGCATTTTGCTAATGAAATCAGCTAAACGCTCTGGCAGAGCGAAACCATACAAGCCGTGAAGGCGCAGGCAAAACTTACTTGCGCCGTTGCGCGCCGAAGCGAGCGTTTCAAAAGCAATATGCTCTAAAATGCCGCAAAGGCTGCAGAAGAAAGAATCGACCTCCAGAAGCAAAGGTTTAGAGCAATTTCACTTTGAAATTGCTCTGGCGGCCGCAGGAGCGGACGCCCGCGCCGAATGAGCGTCCAGGCACGCACGCATATTTGCCGCAGCGCCTGGCATACCTGACGGTTGTCTGCATATATACTGGCATGTCTGAAGAAAATAAAGACGCAAATCGTGGCAGCGCGGCGTCCACTGTTTCTCTTGACGTGAGGGGGGGAAGGACTGCCGCCGGGCTGCCGGGGCGCGCTCAGTTCAGTTTGTGCCGCACCTGGCGGCACAGGCCCATCAGCGCGTCGTACTCGTGACGTCTGAGCCCGGCGCGATTGAACAGGCGTCGCCAGGGCAACATAAAGTAGTCGGGATTGTCGCCATGCAGATAATCCAGGCTGAGCAGCATGCTCTTGAGCGCGGCCATGAGCCGTTCCTGCTCGTCGGCAGTGACGGCGCGGCCGCCCGCGGTTTCGGCCTTTTTCGCGCCGGGCGGCGCGCGGAAAGCGCGCACGGCATTGGCGCACTCATAGAGCATGAGCAGCACGGCCTGGGCCAGGTTAAGGGAACTGGCCGCCGCATCCGTGGGAATGGTCACCAGCCGTTGGCAATGGATGATTTCCTCATTATTCAGCCCCCGATCTTCCGGGCCGAACACGAGCGAGACGCGTTCGCCGCGGGACAGGGCCGCGGCCGCCTCCCGCGCCGCCTGAGCCGGCGCGAGCAAAGCCTGCCGCCAACCGCCGGTACGGGCGGTAGTGCCCAGCACCAGAGTGCTGGAAGCCACGGCTTCAGCCAGCGTGGAGCTGAGCTGCACACTGTCCAAAAGGTCTTGCCCTTTGGGAGTGGCCAAAGGAGCGGCTTTTTCCCGATCCCAGCGTTCCGGATCCACCAGGCGGATGCAAGGGCAGCCCATATTGGCGCAGGCGCGCGCGGCCATGCCGATATTTTCGGGAAAGCGGGTCTTGACCAGCACGATTTCCACGCCCTCAAGCAACATGGCAGCCTCAGCACAGGCCCTGGAGCAGCAGGAGGACCACCTGGGCCGGAGCGTCAGGCGTTTCAGCCGGCAGAGGCGCAAGCGCGGGAGGCTGCGGCCAGATCCTCCGGGCAGTGAGCGCAATCATGACGCCGCCCACGCCGATTTTGCAGACAGTGCCCAGAAAACGCCCCACCATGGCGCCGAAAGCAGCGTCCAGGGCTTCCTTGAGCGGCCGGTTGTTGATCGTCTCCATGATGAAACAGCCGATCCACGCGCCGGCCAAAGCGCCGATCAGCGCGCCCAGGCCAAAAAAGAGCGGCGCCAGCAGGATGGCTCCGGCAATGGCTCCCAGCATGCCCGCCCAGGTGCCGGACGAGCTGGAGCCGTAGCGTCGGGCCTTGAGAACCTGCAGGCCCAGCTCAAGGCCCTCGCCGAGCAGCGCCAGTGCCGCCATCATGACCCAGAACCAGGTATCCAGCGCCGCAGCGTCGGGATGAACCAGCTTCCAGAGCGCCACTAGCCCCAGCAGCAGCCAGTTGGCAGGCAGCCCGAAAATATTCAGCAACAGGACAAAGGCAAGCAGCGTGATAAACGCGCCCGCCAGCGCATAGCTCAGAGAAAAAGGCAGAAATTCCATGCTCGCCCCTGCGAGTTGTGTTTTATTTTTTCGCCCTCTCGTCCCGCACGCGCACGGCCTTGCCCTCGGAGCAGGGCAGGCTGTTGCTTTCCACCAGCTCGACCCTGGGCGTCACCAGAATCTCATCGCGCAGGCGCTGGGCAATGGCTTTTTGCAGATTCTGGAGGATGCGCATGTCTTCCACAAAATATTCATCGCGGATTTCCACCTGCACGCGCAGCACATCTCCGATGCCGTCGTTCTCCAGCAGGATCAGGTAATTTTGCCCCACTTCGGGAAAAGCCATGATTACCTGCTCAATCTGCATGGGATACACATTGACGCCCTTGATGATAAACATGTCGTCCGCCCGGCCGAGGATGCGATCCATGCGCCGGTGCACGCGGCCGCAGGCGCAGTCGCCCGGCAAAAAGCGGGTCAGATCCCGCGTGCGGTACCGCAAAACAGGCATGCCCTGACGGCAGAGGCTGGTCATGACCAGTTCGCCCACCTGACCGTCGGGCACGGGCTCGCCGCTTTCCGGATCCACGATTTCCGGGATATACGCATCTTCCCAGATATGCAGGCCGTTTTGCTCCAGGCATTCAAAGCCCACGCCAGGGCCGTTCATTTCCGACAAGCCATAGGAATTATAGGCCTTCATGGCAAAGAGATCTTCAATGCGCCTGCGGAATTCCTCGGTATAGGGCTCGGCCCCCACCAGGGCGATGCGCAGGGGGAAGTCGCGCGGATCCTCGCCCATGCTGCGCAAATGCTCGCCCAGAATCAGGGCGTAGGAGGGCAGAATATGGGCCACGGTGGTATGAAAATCCCTGGCCAGCTTGATCTGGCGGCGCGAATTGCCCGGCCCGGCCGGAATGGTCATGCAGCCCAGGCGTTCCGCGCCAAAATGAATGCCGAGACCGCCCGTGAATAATCCGTAGCCCGACATGTTCTGAAACACGTCGTCACGCCGCACGCCCACCATATACATGCAGCGGGCCATCAGATCGGCCCAGCTGTTGATGTCGTTCTGCGTATGGCAGATGGCCACGGGCGAACCCGTGGTGCCGCTGGAACAATGCATGCGCACTATTTCGGACTGCGGCACGCACAACAGGCCCGTGGGATACTGCGAACGCAAATCGTTCTTGGTGGTAAAGGGAATACGCCGCAAATCATCCAGACTGCGGACGGAATCAGGCCCGATGCCCGCATCGTCCAGGCGCTCGCGGTAAAAGGAACATTTGCGCGCCTGGGCCAGCGTGGACTTGAGACGCGTCAACTGGGTTTCCGCGATACGTTCGCGATCCCATAATTCCGCTGCGTCAAAGACTTCCATTCCCTTCTCCTCGGTTATGGCGCCGCATGGGGCCCCGCCGGACATGCCCGGCCAAAAGCCCATTGCGCAAAAGGTATTTCCCGCTTCGGCAAAGCGGCTCCTGCCGCTTGCGGCGCATGCTTTTTCCGCCTCAGTGCGGGCGTGCGCCGTCATCAAGGGACGGGCCTGCCGGGTGGGCATGCGCCCAGCCCCAGAGCAGGCCGAAACAGCCCGCCAGCATCATGTCGCCGTGCGGAGCCAGAAACCGGCCCTCGCCTTGCAGCAGGGCACGGCGCGGCCCCAGAATATAGGTGGGCGCATAGCCGGCGGCCTCTTCGCAATACGGCCCGAAAGCCGTGCCGTGGCCGCCGCTGGCCTGCACCTCTTCCGAAGGAAGCCAGCTCAACCGGAACTGTTTCAGATCCTCCAGCAAATGAGCGCGATCGCGCATGCCCGTATGATGCTCGTACATGCCGCGCACCTTGCCCCGGTAGACCAGAGCCGCCACCGTATGACTGTTGCCCGCGTTGATGATGGTGATGCCCTCCCGGAAGCTGCGATCCAGCACCTCAGGCTCGCAGAGCGCGCCCAGCAGGGCGCAGGTTCCGGTATCGGCCACCGGGCCGCCTGTTTTTTCATGCAGCGCCACTAAACGGGTCAACGCAGGAGCAGGCGCGTCATAAATCCAGGCGGAGGGATCAGAGGAGGCGGCCAGAAGATCGCGCCAGGCCTGCATACGCCCCTGGCGATTGCCCTGTGGGTGGAAGCCGTGATCCTGCGCCGCGGCCAGCACCAGATGCGGTTGCGGCAAACCGGAAAGACGCAGCAGCGCGGCCCAGAATTCAGGCGCATAGTCAGCCAGAGAAACAGGCACGCAGTTTTCCGGACAAAGGGAACGAATTTCCAGGCCCATGCCGCGCACGACATCCCGATTGTCATGGATGGCGCGCGCTGCCTCCGCCGTGCAGGCCGCCGGAAGACCCTCTGCCACATGCTCCTTGAGAGCCTGACTGAAGCCGCCGCCCATATTGCCGCCGTGCAGCCAGACCCCGCGGCGCAGCAGGGTCAGCTCACGGATGCGCCGGGCTGTCAGACGCGCGGGCGAAGGCAGGACGAAGCGAGGCCAGTTTTCATATTCAAGTCCGGGCCTGGCCAGGAGCGCATCCTGCGTGCCGCTGCCGATATCCAGACAGAGCACGGGCCCCACCGTCTGCAAAAAATGTTGTACCGCGCTGTCCATGAATCCATGCCCTCACTGCGCTTTGATGTACCCGCAAGAGGGCATGAGCGCAAGCCTCCGGACCTGAAACGCAAAAAAACGCTTGCCAAGGCAAACGGCTTGGTATAGATGAAAACACCACGCCGAGGTGGTGGAACTGGTAGACACGCTATCTTGAGGGGGTAGTGGCAATTGCTGTGCGGGTTCGAGTCCCGCCCTCGGCACCAACAGAAAGTCCAAAATAGTCCATAGAAGGCCGAAATCACTAAGAAAAACGTGGTTTCGGCCTTCTCTTTTTGTCCAGTAAAAACCAAGTACCCACGTGGACACCCACAAAAATCGTTGGTAGATTCGCAGGTACCAATACCACAACGCCATTTCGGCACGGCGAAATACCAGCACGCTACAAATCTTCTTTGAATTCAAATGGATGGAGGTAGATTTTTCCGGTTTTCGCCGCACAGTTTTGGACTGTTTTGGAGGATACCAACATGAAACTTTCCGATGCCGCTGTGCGGAACGCCAGGGCCAGCGGCAAGGTGCAAAAACTTTCTGACGGCGGCGGCCTGTACCTGCATGTGACGGCAACCGGCAGCAAATTGTGGCGGCTTGCGTACCGCTTTGAGGGCAAGCAGAAACTGTTGAGCTTTGGCGCGTATCCGGCCGTTTCCCTGAAAGACGCCCGTCACCGGCGTGATGACGCCAAGGAAATGCTTGCCAAGGGGATTGATCCCGGCGAGGAGAAAAAGCAGGCCAGGGAAGCCAAGCTCGCCCAGGAACGGGAGGAGCGGGACACCTTCGAGTTTGTGGCGCGGGAATGGTTCGCCAGGTACGCGCCGACGCTCTCCGAAAAGCACGCCCAAAAATTGCGCCGTTATCTGGAAAACACGATTTTCCCGGTCATTGGCGGAAAGCCCGTCACCCGGCTTGAGCCTGCCGACTTTTTGCAGATCGTTCAGCCCTCGGAGCGTCTCGGCCATCATGAAACAGCTCACAAGCTCATGCGCCTGTGCGGACAGGTGACGCGCTATGCCCGCATCACCGGCCGCGTCAAATATGATGTGGCCGCGGGATTGACCGAAGCTTTAACGCCGGTGCAGACAACGCATTTCGCCGCCGTCACTCTGCCGGACGACATTGGCCAGCTTTTGCGGGATATTGATGCCTATGTCGGCTATACTTCCGTTGTCTATTGCCTGAAAATCCTGCCCTACGTTTTTACTCGCCCTTCGGAATTACGACTGGCGCACTGGAGCGAGTTTGACTGCAAAAACGCCATCTGGATCATTCCCGCGTCGCGCATGAAGATGCGGCGCGAGCATGTGGTGCCGTTGTCAAAACAGGTGCTGGCCTTGCTGAAAGAACTTCACACCTATACAGGCAGCGGTGAACTGCTGTTCCCCAGCGCCCGCGCGCTCACCACTCCCATCAGCGATGCCGCTCCCCTGGCCGCTCTGCGGCGCATGGGCTACGGCAAGGAAACCATGACTCTGCACGGCTTCCGGGCAATGGCCAGCACACGCCTCAATGAACTTGGCTTCCGGGCGGATGTGATTGAAGCGCAGCTTGCCCACAAGGAGCCGGATACAGTACGGCTGGCCTACAATCGTGCGGAATACATGGAAGAACGTCGGCAGCTTATGCAGAAATGGGCCACATATCTCGACAAGTTGCGCTCCACCCAACGATAAGCAGGGAGACAACCATGACCGATACCATTCAGTCTCTGAAAGCGTCCCAACCCCCAGAACAGAATACCTTCGTCACTATCGGCAAAATCCCTGAAGACGAGCAAATCACCGTCGCGGATACCGGCTGGGGCGAGGAAACCAAAGAACGTATGCGGCAGGCAGGTTATGACGATATGGACATGATCCGGGCATGGTATAGCTGAAAACTATACGAATTTCCCACGCAGGCGGCACGGATATTTGCAGATCGGCATTCTATGCCATGCCTTCACAACATCCGCGCCGCCTGCTCACGGAAAAGGAATACAGCGATCCCAAGTCGTACCGTAACCTGATGAACGCCCTTCTCGAAGAAGCCGACGCCTGCACGATCGTCAAAGCCTGATTTTCAGTTTTTCCCCGCAGTACCGCATTTTCCCGTCTTTTTCCCGCCAAATTCCCTCACGGGAATCTTTTTTCGTGTGCCAGACCAGCCTGAAGACCAACAACCTTCAGGAGGTTTTTTCATGGCTCGACGCAAACCATCATTCCCCGAATTCGGCTTTGTCCGTCTGCCCCAGATTCTGGCCTGCATCCCCATCTGTGAAAGCGCGTGGTGGGAAGGCTGCCGTACCGGCCGCTACCCCAAGCCCGTCAAACTTGGCCCCCGCACCACAGCCTGGCGCGTTGAGGATATCAAAGAACTTATCGAACGCCTGGGCAACGGTGAAGACAATGTCAGGTAGATCATACCTTCCCGCCAATTCCGGAGGCGAGGCATGACCGCTGACATTCTGCACAGCTTTGCCGAGTGTCTGCGCGCGGCGGGACTGGAGGTCGAGACCGTTCTGGCCGACGGCCTCCTGCACCGCTGCGGCACTGCGGGCAAGCCCCAGCGCAGGGACGGCGTGTACAAGGCGTTTCTGGACAATCCGCCCTCCATCTGGTGGAAGAACTGGCGCACCGGAGATGAAGGCACATGGACAGCCCGGCCGGAAAAGGAAAACAGCGTCCAGCGCAAATCGCTACGGACACGCATTGCCGCCGCCAAAGCCGACACGCGGGCCAATCGGGATCGCCGCTGGGAAGACGCCGCAAAATTGGCCGCAAGCATCTGGAATCATGCCAGACCAGCCGACTCCAACCATCCCTACCTGCAACGAAAGGAAGTCCCGGCCATCGGCCTGCGACAGACGGACGACCGGCGGCTGATTGTTCCGATCCTGGATCAATCCGGCCAGATACAGAGCCTGCAATTCATCCTGCCGGAAAAACCGGCAAATGGCCCGGACAAGTTCTTTCTCAAGGGCGGCAAAACGGCTGGCGGCTTTTTCTCCATTCCGACAAGGGATAATGCCCAGGATGGCCCGC
>NZ_JAAKEI010000048.1 GCF_011039085.1 Desulfovibrio sp. ZJ369
TGAATACCTGCTTGGGGATAAAGGTTATGACAGTGATGCTTTCGTGGAAAAGGTGGAAGCAAATGGATCGACAGCGGTCATCCCGCCACGCAAAAATCGGGAAAAACAACGTGATTATGACAACTACGTGTATAAATTGAGACATCTTGTTGAAAATGCATTTCAGGTTTTGAAGCAGTGGCGAGGTGTGGCTACCAGATATGCAAAAAATACCGCCTCCTTCCTTGCTGCAGTTCATATTCGCTGTATAGCTATCTGGGCTAAAATCAAATGACGACACACCCTAGTACTCTCACCGAAAAAAGCCCTTGCAGATCATGGATCTGCAAGGGCTTGATTTTCCTGGAGCGGGAAACGGGATTTGAACCCGCAACCTTCAGCTTGGGAAGCTGACACTCTACCGTTGAGTTATTCCCGCGAACGTGGAGCGGGAGACGGGATTTGAACCCGCGACTTCAACCTTGGCAAGGTTGCACTCTACCACTGAGTTACTCCCGCATTCGGCAACACGGCGAAATCTGGAAATTTCTGGAGGCGGCATCCAGATTTGAACTGGAGATGGAGGTTTTGCAGACCTCTGCCTTACCACTTGGCTATGCCGCCGCTAAAAAAGTGGAGCGGGAGACGGGATTTGAACCCGCGACTTCAACCTTGGCAAGGTTGCACTCTACCACTGAGTTACTCCCGCTCAGCGAGAAATCCTTTTACGCGTCCCCCTTTCGCCTGTCAAGAGAAGACCGCACATTTTTTCAGAGTTTGCCGCGGCAGGGCGGTGTTGCGCGTTTTCAGGCCGTGGGCGCAGCCCCGATGCGCGAACGGACGCCGGGACAAGGCGCGGCCCAATGCGGTATGCCTGCCGCAGAGCGGCGCGCCGCGCCGCGCGGATTGCCCCGCGCTGCCTCTGGCTATTCCTTGGGGCGCTTGTCCACAATGCGTTGGGCCTTGCCCTGGGAACGCTCGATGGAATGCGGCTCCATGAGCCGCACCTTGACGGTGACGCCCAGGAATTCCTTGATATTCTTTTGCAGGCGGCTTTCCAGCATCTGAAGCTTGCGGATCTCGTCCGCAAAGAGCCTGTCGCTGACTTCCACGTTCACGGCCAGAGTGTCCAGATTGTTAACGCGATCCACAATAATTTGGTAATTGGGCGTCAGGCCTTCGCTTTCCATAAGCAGGCCTTCGATCTGCTGCGGGAAGACATTGACCCCCCGGATGATCAGCATATCGTCGCTGCGGCCGCGCAGGCGCGAGATGCGCACATGCGTGCGCCCGCAGCGGCAGGGTGTGTAGTCAAGGCTGGTGAGATCGCGGGTGCGGTAGCGCAGCAGGGGAATGCCTTCCTTGGTCAGCGTGGTCAGCACCAGCTCGCCCACCTCGCCGGGCGGCAGTTGCTCGCCGCTCACCGGGTCGATGATCTCGGGCAGGATGTGATCCTCCCAAAGATGCATGCCGCATTTGGCTTCCGCGCATTCCATGGCCACGCCCGGTCCCATTATCTCGGAAAGGCCGTAGATGTTCAGGGCGTCGATGCCCATTTTCTGCTCCATGTCCCGGCGCATGGCTTCGCTCCAGGGCTCAGCCCCGAACACGCCGATACGCAGCGGCAGATCGCGAAAGTCAATGCCCGCCTCCTGCCCGGCTTCCCAGAGGTGCAGGGCGTAGGAGGGCGTACAGCACAGCACTGTGGCCGCGAAGTCGCGCAGCAGACAGGCCTGCCGTCGCGTGGCCCCGCCCGAGGCCGGGACCACCGTGGCCCCCAGGTATTCGGCCCCGCCGTGCGCGCCCAGGCCCCCGGTGAACAGCCCGTAGCCGTAGGCCACATGCACGATGTCCGAGCGGTTCACGCCCGCGGCCGAAAGGCTGCGCGCCGCCAGCTCGGCCCAGTTCTGCAGATCCCGGGCCGTGTAGCCCACCACCACGGCCTTGCCCGTGGTGCCGCTGGAGGCGTGCAGGCGCACGATATTGTCGCGGGGCACGGCAAACAGACCGTAAGGGTAGTGATCGCGCAGATCCTGCTTTTCCGTGAAGGGCAGGAGCCTGAGATCCGCCAGGGATGTGATGTCCGCCGGGCTGATGCCGATTTCGTCAAAGCGTTTGCGGTAAAAAGGCACATTGGCGTACACGCGGTTGCAGAGATCGCGCAGGCGGCGCAACTGCACTGCTTCAAGTTCCTCGCGGGGCAGAGTTTCCTGTTTGATATTGAAGAGCACGGCGCTACTCCTTTATGGGGATGCGCGCAAAAACGCAAAGGTCTTTGCGCCCGACGTTGGGCCCGACATCGCGCCCGACTTTACGCAGAATCGCTGCGGCATGCCCCGGATCTGCGCCGCTCCGTTGCGGCCGCGAGGGGCTGCGCGCGGGCATACGCCTGCGACGGCGCGCGATTCCGCGCCGGTCAGCATCGGTTCGGGCCGGTTTACGCCCATCTGCGGCAGTCCGCGCCGGGCGTTGCGGCGGCTGAAAAGGCCGGGGTTGCACTGTTGCCTTTCTGGTATGCCGCAATGTTCGGGGCGGGTCAATACAAAGCGTCCGGCATTGCTCTCCACCCGGCTTTGGGCTATGCTTGCGGCATGGAAAACATGCAATATATCCAAAGCAGCGGATCCGAGGCCCTGCGCCCGGCCCGCAAGCGTTACGCGACAGTTCCCACGGCTGAAAAGCTGGCGGAATGCATACATTGGCTTGAGGAACACAAGGCCGGGCAGATCGTGAGCATCGATCTTTCGGCCCGGAGAGTTTTCACGGATGCGCTGGTGGTGGTCACCGCGGGTTCCGCCCGTCACGGCCAAAGCCTGGCCGACGGCCTGGCGGCCCTCTGCCATGAGCGCAAGTACGAATTCCTGCGCATGGAGGGCTATGAGGCCGGGCAGTGGATTCTGGTGGATTTGAACGACATCGTCATTAATATCTTTCTGGAGCCGGTGCGCGAGCTCTATCGCCTGGAGTCCCTCTGGGAGCATATTCCGGGCCGCCCCGCGGCGGAAGGCAAGGAGGCGCGCGTATGACCCCCACGCTTCTGCTGATTCTCGACGGCTGGGGTATTGCCCCGTCCGGGCCGGGCAACGCGCCCTGGCTTGCGCCCACGCCCAACATGGACGCGCTGTTGGCCCGTTGCCCGCACGCGCGCCTGATCGCATCGGGTCGGGACGTGGGTCTGCCCAAGGGCTATATGGGCAATTCCGAAGTGGGGCATTTGAACATCGGGGCCGGGCGCGTGGTCTACCAGGACATGACGCGCATTGACGTGGCCCTTGAGGACGGAACCTTTGCCCGCAATCCCGTGATCAACGAGCTTCTGGCCGCGGTCAAAAAGAGCGGCGGCAGGCTGCATCTGACGGGCCTGCTTTCCGACGGCGGGGTGCACAGCCATATCCGCCATCTGGAAGCCCTGTGCGACATGGCGGCCACGGCGGGCGTGCCCGTGCGCGTGCACTGTCTGATGGACGGCCGGGACACGGATCCCAAAAGCGGCGCGGGTTTTGTGCGGGCCCTTGAGGAACATATCAAGGATCAACCCCAGACCCGCATTGCAAGCCTCACAGGCCGTTTTTACGCCATGGATCGCGACAAACGCTGGGAGCGGGTCAAGGCCGCCTGGGATCTGATCGCGCACGGCGAGGGCCGCGTGGCGCCCGCGGGCCAGGGCCCGATGCGGGCTTTGGAAGTCTCGTATGCCGAAGGCATCACTGACGAATTCGTCATGCCGGTGCGCTTTGACCTGGGCGACGCGCCGGGCATGGTTGACGGCGACGCGCTGTTTTTCTTCAATTTCCGCGCGGATCGCATGCGCGAGCTGACCCAGGCCTTTATCGAGCCCGACTTCAAGGGCTTTGAGCGCGGCGCGCGGCCCACTCTGGCCGCCATCGGTTCCATGACCTCGTATGAAGCCCATTTCGACATCCCGGTGGCCTTTCCCAGGGAGGCCGCCCTGCTCGGACTGGGCGAGGCCGTCTCCCGGCACGGCCTGCGGCAGCTCCGGCTGGCGGAAACCGAAAAATACGCCCATGTGACGTATTTTTTCAACGGTGGAGTTGAAGAGCCCTTTGCAGGGGAGGATCGCATCCTGGTGCCCTCGCCGCGCGACGTGCCCACCTATGATCTCGAACCGGCCATGAGCGCTCGCCAGGTCACGGAGAAATTTCTGGAAGCCTGGCAAAGCGGCGTCTATGATCTGGTGGTCTGCAATCTGGCCAACGGCGATATGGTGGGGCACACCGGCGTGCTCAGGGCCGCGGTGGAGGCCTGCGCCGTGGTGGACGAATGCGTGGGCCGCATGGTCAAAGCCGTGGAGGCGCGCAAGGGCCGCATGCTGCTCATTGCCGATCACGGCAACTGCGAGGTCATGCTCACGCCTGAAGGCGAGCCGCATACGGCGCATACCACCAATCCCGTGCCCTGCATTCTGCTGGAGCCCGGCGGCAGGGTCACCGCTCTGGCCGACGGCAGGCTGGCCGACGTGGCCCCCACCATCCTGGGGCTTTGGGGGCTGAAGCCCACCGAGCCCATGACCGGCCGGAATCTGGCCGCCGAGGAGGCGAGGCATGGCTGAGAAGGGCCGCCTCCAGCAACCTGTGCCGCCGGACGGCATGGAAATTCTCTTTTTTTATCAGTGCCCGCGGTGCGGGCGGCATGTGCCGCTGGTCAGCCCCACGGAACCCAAAATGATTTCCTGCGACGGCTGCGGCAATTCCTTTCCGATCATTCCGGTGGACGAGCACGGCCTGCATTATATCCGGATCATGCTGGCCGGCGGCAAAGCCGCCGCGGACCCGGATTTTTTGTAAAGGACACGCCGCCCATGCCCCCGCAAACCTGACGCGGCCGGGCCCTGGAGCCTCAGATCCCTGAAGCGCCAAGGCCCGGCCGTTGGCGTTGCAAGAGCCTGGGCGATCACAAAGCAGGCGCGGAACAGCCAGACCGGATGCAGTAAAAATTTTTTTACGAAAGTGCTTGTCTTTTGCCCGGCAGCCCTGTAAAAGCTCTGGAGTCTGTATGGGGCACAGGAAGGCATTTCCCATTTTACGGGGTCACCACAAAGAGGTAGGAAAGTATGAAACGTGTCTGTACGCTTCTTCTGGCCGCCGGCATGCTGCTCGGCGCGGCCACCGGCGCGAGCGCCATTGACTTCAAGGCCAAGGGTCAGTGGCTGATGGGCTTTGCCGGCGGCGAAACCAGCCCGCTGCAAAAGGTCCGCGACGGCGCGAACAAGAAGAAGTACAACAACGAGGACCAGTTCGCCGCCAATCAGCGCGTGCGCCTGCAGTTGGACGCCGTGGCCTCCGAAGCCCTGTCCGGCACGGTCTTCTTTGAAATCGGCACCCAGGCCTGGGGCAAAGCCGCGAATGGCGGCGCTCTGGGCGCGGACGGCAACAACGTGATCAAGATCAAGCGCGCCTACATCGACTGGGTCGTGCCCCAGACCGACCTGAAGTTCCGCATGGGCATTCAGGGCGTGGCCCTGCCCAGCAAGGCGGGCGGCTCGGCGATCATGGATACGGATGTGGCGGGCATCAACGCCTCCTACACGTTTAACGAGAATGTCAGCCTCACCGCCCTGTGGGCGCGCCCGGCCAATGACAACTACCAGGGCTACCTCAAGGACGGCAACGGCAAGTACCACCAGAATTATCTGGACAACATGGATCTCTTTGCCCTGATGCTGCCCGTCACCCTGGACGGCTTTGAGATCACCCCCTGGGTCATGTACGGCATGCAGGGCGAGAACACCTTGGCCGGCTACAACGCGGACAACGATCGCTCCTGGGGTTCCAGTGACGGCAATCTGGCTTACAGCCTGCGTCCGTACCCCGTAGCGCTCAGCAATCAGATCGGTGATACCAGCAAGGCTTACGGCTCCATGTTCTGGGCCGGTCTGCCCTTTGCCATCACCGCTTGGGATCCGTTGAACATTGAGGTGGATCTGAACTACGGCTATGTGGAAGCCATGGGCCGTTACGACGCCCCGCGCGACGGCGGCGCCTGGAGCAAGCGCGCCAGCACCGAGCGGTCTGGCTGGCTGGCCAAGGCCCTGGTGGAATACAAGCTGGATTGGGGCGTGCCCGGCATCTTCGGCTGGTACGGCTCCGGCGACGACGGCAATCCGAAAAACGGTTCCGAGCGCATGCCTTCCATCGTGCCCATGGGCAACTTCACCTCCTTTTTGGGCGACGGCAACTACGGCTGGATGTGGCAGGACTTTGCGCTGGATTATTCCGGCACCTGGGGCCTGGGCCTGCAAGTCCGCGACATGAGCTTCATGGAAGACCTCAAGCACACTTTCCGCGTGGCGTACTGGGGCGGCACCAACAACGCCTCCGAAGTCAAATACATGACCAACTCCTATGCCTGGGCCGAGGGCTACGGCACCGGCACTTCCCCCTATCTGACCACCGAGGACGGGCTGCTGGAGTTCAACCTGGTCAACAGCTACCAGATGTACGAAAACTTCGACGTGAACCTGGAATTGAGCTATGTGGCCAATTTCATGGATAGCGACACCTGGGAAAAGGCGGGCGCGCGCGACTCTTCCTTCCAGAAGCAGGACATGTGGAAGGCGCAGCTCACCTTTGCGTACAGCTTCTAGCACCATAACGCATACTGTTGCTCTGTATCCGTGACGCCTGTCACATGACGCAGATGCAGGGGAGCTTCGGCTCCCCTTTTTTGTTGCTACCGGGATCATGCTGAAAAGAGCAGGGCCGCCGGTAAAAAAATTTTTACGAAAAGGCTTGCCCTTTGAAAAAAAAGCCGATAAGGCTGAAAGTAACCTGTTCGTGACGTGAAAGACAAATTTTTACTTTATGGAGAGGAAGGGAAACCATGAAACGTCTCTGTACGCTGATTCTGGCTGCGGGAATGCTGCTCGGCGCGGCAAGCGGCGCGAGCGCCATTGACTTCAAGGCCAAGGGCCAGTGGCTGATGGGCTTCGGCGTGGGCGACACCACCCTGATCAACAAAAACCGTGCCCCCGCGGCTGCCAACAAACAGAAGTACAACAACGAGGACATGTTCCAGGCTCGCCAGCGCGTCCGCCTGCAGTTGGACGCCGTGGCTTCCGAAGCTCTGTCCGGCACGGTCTTCTTTGAAATCGGCAACCAGAAATGGGGCTATGCCAATCAGGGCGGCGCTCTGGGCGCGGACGGCAACAGCGTGATCAAGATCAAGCGCGCCTACATCGACTGGATGGTGCCCCAGACCGACCTGAAGTTCCGCATGGGCATTCAGGGCGTGACCCTGCCCAACAAGGCCGGCGGCTCCGCTGTGTTCGACACGGACGTGGCCGGGATCACCGCCTCCTATCAGTTCAATGAGAACGTGGGCCTGACCGCCCTGTGGATGCGCCCCTTCAACGACAACTATGAGAAGAACTACGCCGGCAGCAGCAAGTACTACCAGAATTATCTGGACAATATGGATCTCTTTGCCCTGATGCTGCCCGTGACCCTGGACGGCTTTGAGATCACCCCCTGGGCCATGTACGGCATGCGCGGCAAAAATACCGGCAAATTTGCCGACTACGCGAACAATGACCTTTCCGACGGCTACCCCAACTTCACCTTGGCACCTTACAGCGGCAACCGGAATGGGAACAACTTGCTGCTCAACAGCGGCCGCACGGGCAAGGCCTACGGCTCCATGTTCTGGGCCGGTCTGCCCTTTGCCATCACCGCCTGGGATCCGTTGAATATTGAGGTGGATCTGAACTACGGCTATGTGGAAGCCATGGGCCGTTACGACGCCCCGCGCGACGGCGGCGCCTGGAGCAAGCGCTCCAGCACCGAGCGTTCGGGCTGGCTGGCCAAGGCCCTGGTGGAATACAAGCTGGATTGGGGCGTGCCCGGCATCTTCGGCTGGTATGCATCGGGCGACGACGGCAACCCCAGAAACGGCTCCGAGCGTATGCCTTCCATTGATCCTTACGGCAACTTCACCTCCTTCATGGGTGACGGCAACTACGGCTGGGGTCCGGGCTCCGGCTATGTGGACAAGGGCGTGAGCTATGCGGGCACCTGGGGCATTGGCCTGCGCGTGAAAGACGTGAGCTTCCTGGAAGACCTCAAGCACAGCCTCACTGTGGCCTACTGGGGCGGCACCAACAGCCCCTCGGAAATCAAGTACATGGATACCGCCTATGCCTGGAATTACGGCACGGATTATTCCGACGGTCCGTACCTGACCACCGAGGACAGCCTGCTGGAATTCAATCTGATCAATGCCTGGCAGATCTATGAAAACCTGGAAATGAACCTGGAACTGGGCTATATTGTCAACTGCATCGACAATGACGCCTGGAAAAAGGCCGGAGCGCGCGACTCTTCCTTTGAGAAGCAGGACGCCTGGAAGGCCCAGCTCATTTTCGCCTACAGCTTCTAAGCGCACACAGGGCGTCGGGTCCTGTCCGGCGCTCCGCAATTGTAAAGGGGGGGGCTCCGGCTCCCCCCTTCTGTTTTTATCCCGCCCGCCAGAACATTTCAAAGTTGAAATATTCTGGAAACAGCTCCCAAGGGCAGGCGGCCACGCATCCGGGCGTTGGGCCGCGGGGCGGGCCTTTTTCACGATTTTGCAATGAGCTGGAGGGAGAAAAGCTATGGAAGAACTGACAAAAATGGTTCAGAGCGTCAACAGCGTGTTGTGGGGCGTCTACTGCCTGATCCCTCTGCTCGTGGGCACGGGTATTTATTATACCTTCCGCCTTAGGTTCGTGCAGATCCGCAAATTCCGCAAAGTGGTCCGATATACCTTCGGGGATCTGACGCTCTTCGGCAAAAAGGCCGGCAAGGACGGCATGAGCTCCTTCCAGTCCCTGGCCACGGCCATTGCGGCCCAGGTGGGGACAGGCAATCTGGCGGGCGCGGCCACGGCCATTGCCATGGGCGGCCCGGGCGCCATCTTCTGGATGTGGATCGCGGCCTTTTTCGGCATGGGCACCATCTTTGCCGAGGCCGTGCTGGCCCAGCTCTACAAGACCAGAGATTCCGAGGGGCACGTCACCGGCGGCCCGGCCTACTATATTGCCAAGGGCCTGGGCAGCAAGTGGCTGGCCGGATTCTTTTCCGTGGCGATCATTGTGGCGTTGGGCTTCATCGGCAATATGGTGCAGGCCAATTCCATTGCCGATGCTTTCCGTTCGGCCTTCAACATTCCCACCTGGATTGTGGGCGTGGTGATTGCCCTGCTGGCGGGCTTTGTCTTTTTCGGCGGCATGCGCCGCATTGCGGCCACCACGGAAAAAATAGTGCCTGTCATGGCCTTGCTCTATATTCTGGGCGGCCTGTGGGTGCTTTTGACCCATCTGGACATGCTGATCCCGGCTTTTAAAATGATTTTTGTGGGCGCGTTCGATCCTTCGGCGGCCACCGGCGGCCTGATCGGCGCGGGCGTCAAGGAGGCCATGCGCTACGGCGTGGCCCGCGGTCTGTTTTCCAATGAGGCAGGCATGGGCTCCACCCCGCACGCGCATGCCGTGGCTAAGGTCAAGTATCCGGCGCAACAAGGCTTTGTGGCCATCATGGGCGTCTTTGTGGATACCTTTGTGGTGCTGAACATGACGGCTTTCGTCATTTTCGTCACCGGTTCCATTGACGGCACGACCACAGGCATTGCTCTGACCCAGAAGGCCTTTGAAACCGGTCTGGGCGCCACGGGCTACGGCTTTGCTTTTGTGGCGATCTGCCTGTTCTTTTTCGCTTTTTCCACAATTATCGGCTGGTATTTTTTCGCGGAGCAGAACATCAAGTACCTGTTCGGCGTCAGGGCCGTGAATCCCTTCCGGCTGCTGGTGATGTGCTTTCTGGTGCTGGGCTCGTTCCTGCAGGTCACCCTGGTCTGGGAACTGGCCGACATGTTCAACGGGCTCATGGTTCTGCCCAACCTGATTGCTCTGGTCGGGCTGGGCAAGCTCGTGTCCAAGGCTTTGAACGAGTATGAGGACTACGGCGAAAAGAATTCTTTGTAAGCTGTTGCGCGGGTCTCACCCCTGAGACTGCATTCCCCCCAGGCCGGGCCGCAGGAGCGCCGCCCGGCCTGGGGACGCGTCTGGCCGCCACGGGACTGTCTTTCCAGTGGCTTTTTTGCCTGCCGGCTTTGTTACGCTACGCTTTTTGCGCAAGGAGCGGAGCATGGCTCGACAGTCCTCATCCATACGGCGGCATAGCCGCCTTACGGCTGGCGCTCGCAACGAGCGTCCACTTTGCACGTCACAGCCTGTACTTGCCTCGCAGACAGGCTGTCAATGCTCCCACAGCGCCAGAGCAATTTTACCTTGAAATTGCTCTGGCGCTCTTCGCACTATCCGGCGTACTCCTCACTTTTTTGAAAGAGTCCAACGAAAATCCTTTCCCCGGCAGAATGACGAGGCCGGATCCCGAAAACAGCCTTTTTTCTGATACATATGAACAGGCTCTGGCCGAGACCGCAACAGAACGCACGCGGCACGGCCTCCGGTTCAGCGATAGTCGCGCCCGGACCAGAGCACGCGGCCGATCACCCGGAACTGATCCGCGCTGTCGCCCCGCAAATCAAGGCTTACCGGCGGATAGGCCGGATTGACGCTGTGCAGGATGATTTTCCCGGGCAGCTTGTCAATGCGCTTGATGTAAATGGCGTCCTCAAAACCCACGGCATAGAGGCGGCCCGGGCTGATTTCCGTTTGGCCGCGATCCAGAAGCACCAAATCGTTGTCGAATATTTCCGGCATCATGCTGTCGCCCGAAACGCGCATCAGCACCATGCGCCGGGGGTTGCCCTTGCGGCGCAGATAATCGCCGCGAAAGGCATAGCCGCCCTCGCTGTGGGCGCTGACTTCCATGCTGCCGGTGCCGGCGGAGAGCCGGGCCTCGGCCAGAGGCACGGTAATCAGGTCGGTTTCGCAGTCCTCCTGCACGCTGGGCAGTTCCCCGTCAGCAGCTTCGGGCAGCCGCATGGGGCCGCTGCCGAAAAAAAGCCAGTGCGCATTGACGCCGGTCTGGGCCGCGCAGGTCTGGATCCAGGCCGGCGGCACTTCGCCGCGTTTGCGCGCGCCGCTCACGGATTGAGGCGTAATGCCCAGGGCGCGGGCCAGCTCGGCGTCGCTCCCGGCTTTGAGGGCCCGCATGAGGCGGGCAAGAGTCTGAGAAAAGGTCGTGGCATCAGGCATGGCGAACCTCGCTGGCCCTGGAGACGGAGAGAAAAAGCGTTTACGCTTGCATGCAGGGCAGACGCATCTAAATATTAAGTGTAATAATTTTACTATGTTACCATAAATGCTGGGAAGAGCCGCTTCGGCGGCGGAGCCGCACTCCGCTCCCACGAGGCCTGCGGCTTCGGGTGATGCTGTCGCATCGCCGCCAAGGCTGCCGCATGAGATGCATCAGCCCTGAGCTTGTATGCTCTTCGTGTAGAGTGGATGATATAAATTTTTTATGAAAGCTACCAGAGTTCAACGCTGTTGGCAAGGCTTTTAATCAATAAAAAACCTATAGCCGTAGCCGAGGCGCGGCAACCTGCCCTCAGCCTGGTCCTCTGCTCGCGGCATTGGTTGCAGAGACTTTACCGGGAAACGCGGCCTTTTTCGTTCGCCATCCGTTGAGGCGCTTTCTTTTCGCTGTGACACCTGAGATTTTCGCGGTCGCGGCATGAGATTTCAGCCCAGGCAGGAAGATTCGGCCCGGGCTCCATCTGCGTGTACGCTCGAAACTGAGAATAAACAGCATTGCGCAAGCCGGCTTGCGCTTGTCCGCAGGCCATGATACGCGAATTGTGGATAGCGCGCAGCCGCGCCGTTACGGCGGTAGTTTTTGAACTGATGAAAATGCTTAATTATTCTTTCTAAATACAGAAAGAGTATTCCCCACACGCGTGGGGATGAACCTTAACGGCTTGATACTTTAGGCGTATCTGACGAGTATTCCCCACACGCGTGGGGATGAACCGCTGGCGCAGGCACACGGCGGCATAGGTGATATGTATTCCCCACACGCGTGGGGATGAACCATCGTTCCGCCGGAGTTCGGCCACAAGGCAGGCGTATTCCCCACACGCGTGGGGATGAACCGGCATCTTCGGGATCGTCGCCGTTCTGTATGGCGTATTCCCCACACGCGTGGGGATGAACCGCTTTTGGAGTATGATGCTGATGCTACTGAATAGTATTCCCCACACGCGTGGGGATGAACCGTGACACCTGCGGTATGGTCGTGTCAGATTCTCAGTATTCCCCACACGCGTGGGGATGAACCGATAACGGGAGAGCAACGCTTGCCGTATGTGTTGTATTCCCCACACGCGTGGGGATGAACCGTTGAGCCGCACGCTTTGGAAAGGCGAGCAGGAGTATTCCCCACACGCGTGGGGATGAACCGACTTAATAAGAAATAACTATCTTGAAAAATTAGTATTCCCCACACGCGTGGGGATGAACCGCTCACCGAACCAGACGCCACCCTCGTAAGTTCGTATTCCCCACACGCGTGGGGATGAACCGGCGCAACCCATCGCAGCGTAGTCATGACGTGGGTATTCCCCACACGCGTGGGGATGAACCGAGATTGCTGCCGCTCGCGCGGCCATTCTTCAAGTATTCCCCACACGCGTGGGGATGAACCGAGGCGCGCCCGCGCTCGCTAGCGCGGTGGCGCGTATTCCCCACACGCGTGGGGATGAACCGGACACGTCCGAACGCGGCACAACCGCGCCTCAGTATTCCCCACACGCGTGGGGATGAACCGCCTGAATATCGGCACCTTTTCGGCGATTTTGAGTATTCCCCACACGCGTGGGGATGAACCGCATTAAAGCACGTTCACTCATTTTATAGTCTCGTATTCCCCACACGCGTGGGGATGAACCGGTAATACCAAAATGCAAGACCTCGTTGCGTGCGTATTCCCCACACGCGTGGGGATGAACCGAGGCATGGCGAAGCCGGCCCGCCCTGGCACCGGTATTCCCCACACGCGTGGGGATGAACCTATAAGTAACCTGCCCATACATGTAACAACAATGTATTCCCCACACGCGTGGGGATGAACCGCCCTCGCGCCCCCCGTATGCCGCCTACGGCGGGTATTCCCCACACGCGTGGGGATGAACCCCGAACGTGTGAGGTCATTGCGGGCGGCGTCGAGTATTCCCCACACGCGTGGGGATGAACCGATTTTGATCCTGAGGTCACAGACGCACTTTTCGTATTCCCCACACGCGTGGGGATGAACCGCACCTTGGACTGGAAGGGGTACGCTCGCTTCAGTATTCCCCACACGCGTGGGGATGAACCGTAACAGGAGATGATGAATCAATAATTCCAGAAGTATTCCCCACACGCGTGGGGATGAACCGTCCAGTAGGTAAGAACCATCTGCCCCATTTTCGTATTCCCCACACGCGTGGGGATGAACCGTGATAGACCACCGACAACGGAGCGCGTTTCGGGTATTCCCCACACGCGTGGGGATGAACCGTGAGAAATAAAAACATGACTGATGCTGAAAATGTATTCCCCACACGCGTGGGGATGAACCGCTCCCAGCCCCGGATAGTGTCGTCAATCTCAAGTATTCCCCACACGCGTGGGGATGAACCGGGGTTCATCATGGCTAATCGCACCAGCAAGCCGTATTCCCCACACGCGTGGGGATGAACCGACGCCGCCAGAGCTCCAGACGGCTTGACTGAAGTATTCCCACACGCGTGGGGATGAACCAGTACAAACGTGTCCTCATCGTGGTCGAAGGTCGTATTCCCCACACGCGTGGGGATGAACCGTCCGATGCTCGCCTCCAGCGTCCGGAGTATCTGTATTCCCCACACGCGTGGGGATGAACCGCGTCGTCTTTGGACCCATAGGCTTTTGCTGGAGTATTCCCCACACGCGTGGGGATGAACCGGCGCTTGCCCAGACACGGAACCGCTAGCACTGCGTATTCCCCACACGCGTGGGGATGAACCGACCTTTGATCAGATTTCAGGCTAGGGCGTGTTAGCACTATCCTGCGCATTCTCAACTATTTTAAAGAGTTCAACGAAAATCCTTTCCCGGCAGAATTACGAGGCAGTGTTCCGAAAAAACAAGACTTTTTCTGATAAGCGTGAACAGGCCCTAGAGCATTTTCACTTTTATTTTATTTAGAAATCGTTTAGATTGCAGAGATGAAATTTGCATCTGAAGAAATCCGAACCAAGGCTGTTCATGCGTATCTTGATGGAAAAGCAACAGCCAGGCAATTG
>NZ_JAAKEI010000049.1 GCF_011039085.1 Desulfovibrio sp. ZJ369
ATGGAAACTGTTCCAGCAAAAAGCTTCATGTAATAGATTGATATTTATTGATGAAACCGGTGCCAAAACCAATATGACGAGATTATACGGCAGAGCCAGAAATGGCCAACGTTGCCATGATCATGCGTCAGACGGACGTTGGGAAAGGATAAGCATACTTTCAGCAACCCGGGTAACGGGAGAAACTTGCAGTGCTGTTTTTGATGGGGCACTGGATGGAAAGATGTACAATGCTTATATTGAAAAATTTCTTCTTCCAACGCTTAAAGCTAACGATATTGTTATAATGGATAATTTGAATATCCATAAATCAAAAACAGCCAAAAACTTGATAACGGAAAAAGGCTGCAAGTATATTTTCCTTCCAGAATACAGCCCGGATTTAAATCCCATTGAAAAGATGTGGAGCAAAGTGAAACAATTACTTCGGGGTATGAAAGCAAAAACATGTGATGAACTGTACAAATCCATTGGAAAAGCATTAAGTTGTATCACACAAAAAGACGCTGAAGGATGGTTTAAATCCTGTGGATATGTAAAAAGTTAAAATAAAAATGCTCTAGCTAAACGCTCTGGCATGGCGAAGCCATGCCCGCCGCGAGCGTTTTAAAAGCAATATGCTCTAAGGAATGCGCGGTTGCGGGCCTTCCCGCAGAGTGCGCACAAACGCCTGGCGTCGCCCTTGCCCCGAACAATTGCCAAGCCCGCGCTGCCGGGCTATAGTTCTATCCATAGAATATGCGTTTCAAAATCTCAGGAAACGCGCTTTCAGAGTGTGCCGCGGCTCACGCGCGGGCCTCGTCACAGGCCGACAACTGCCGGGCCGCAGCGTCCAACCGCGACGCGGCAGGCTACGCCGCCTGAGCCTTGAGTTTTTTCGCAACCAGCCGCGCGCCTTCGGGCGCGCCAAACGCAGCCGCAGGATGCCCTGTCATGCTCACCCTTGCCCTGGCCGTCGGCATTGCCGTTCTGGTCTCGTTTACCTGTTCCCTCACGGAGGCCGCGCTGTACGCCGTGCCCTGGTCCGCCATCGAACGTCTGCGCCGCATGGGCCGCCCGGTGGGCGAGCTGCTTTACAAGCTGCGCACCGAGGTGGACAAGCCCATTGCCGCCATCCTGACCCTGAACACCGTAGCCAACACGGCCGGATCGACCGTGGCGGGCGCGGCCTTTCTGGCGGCTTTCGGCGCGGAACACATGGCACTTTTCGCCCTGGGTTTCACCGTGCTGATCCTGGCCTTTGGCGAGATTGTGCCCAAAACCCTGGGCGTGGCCTACGCCACGCCCCTGGCCGGTGCCCTGGCCCGGCCCCTGGCCCTGATCATCAAACTGCTCAGCCCCATACTCTGGCTCACAAGCCTGCTCACCCGCCTGCTCTCGCCGCCCTCGGCCGGGCCGGAAATCTCGGAAGACGACATCTGCGCCGTGACCAGCCTTTCCCGTCAGGCCGGGCGGATCAAACCCTACGAGGAACGCTTCATCCGCAACGTGCTCTCCCTGGATCAGAAACGCGCCCATGAGATCATGACCCCGCGGACCGTGGTTTTTTCCCTGCCCGCGGACATCACCGTGGAAGAAGCCTACAAGGATCCGCGCATCTGGCATTTCAGCCGCATTCCGGTCTATGGCGAGGACAACGAGGATCTGGTGGGCTTTGTGGAGCGCCGCACCCTGGGCCGCTGCATCAAGGACGGCAAGCAGGCCACGCCCCTTTCTGAAATCATGCGGCCCCTGCATTTTGTGCTGGAAAGCCAGACCCTTGACGTGCTGCTGCGCGAGCTGCTCCAGGCCCGGGTGCATCTTTTCGCGGTGCTGGACGAATACGGCGGTCTGGCGGGCGTGGTTTCCCTGGAGGACGTGCTGGAAGAAATCCTGGGCAGCGAAATTCTGGACGAAAGCGACAATGTGGCGGATCTGCGCGCCCTGGCCCGCGAGCGGCGCAAGGCCGTTGCCCGGAAGATGCCCGCAAGCCGGCCGACGCCCTAGATGTAATGTTTCAATAGGTTGTTGCCGCGTCCTTTTCGCCTGCACGCTCGGCCCGTCCGGCGTTCGGCCGCAGGCGTTTTGGCCGCAGCCCGCGGTCCATGCCACTTTTATCAAGAACAATTCTTATCTTGTCAGAAAAACCGAAATACGCTAGGCTACGCCACCGTTGGTCAGCGTACAAACCGGAGTGGACCCATGGCCCGCAAAAAAAATACCTGTATTTACCTGGCCGCGCTGCTGCTTTTTCTGGGCGGTGCCGGCTACCTCGTCTTTGCCGGCTTCTCGGAGAACAGCGTTTATTTTCTGAATGTGGCCGAAGCCAAGGCCGCCCCGCCGGACAAGCTGATCTCTGCCCGCCTGTTCGGCACTGTGGCCGGGGAGGGCATTGAAAAGCACCGGGACAGGCCGGGCGTGAGCTTCCTTCTGGAAGACAAGGACAATGCCAGCCAGATCATTGAGGTCAGTTACAGCGGGGCCGTGCCCGACACCTTCAAGGCCGGGGCGGAAGTCATTGTGGAAGGCGGCATGGGGCCGGAAGGCCGTTTCGCGGCCAAAACCCTGATGACCAAATGCCCTTCCAAATACCAGAAAGAAAATCGTCAAAGCTGACCCCAGGCGAGCGCCCCTTATGCCGGGGCGTCGCTTTTTTTCGGGATCACACCGGGCCGGGCAGCTTCCGGCCCTCTCATGAGCCTTGCCCACATCCGCGCATAAAGGAGCCCCATGTACGTTTTTGCTTACGCCATGCAACTTCTGGCCCTGCTTTGCGCCCTTGGGGGCTGCGGCATGGCCCTGCTCCAGCTCTGGCAGGGGCGCGCCGACATCCTGCGCCTGATTGAAAAAGGGCACTGGCTCATCAGCGGCGCGTTGCTTGCGGCCTCGGCCCTTTTGCTGCACGCGCTCTACTGGCGCGACTTCAGCCTGCAGTATGTGGCAAGCTACACGGATTTGATCCTGCCGGTCTTTTACCGCCTTACAGCCTTCTGGGCCGGGCAGCCCGGCTCCATGCTCTTTTGGGCGCTGGCCGTGGCCGTGAGCGGCACGGCCTTCGCCTGCACCAGGGCTTATAATCGCCTGAGCCCGGCCACGCGCCTGTGGTACTGGGCCTTTTTTTATGTGATCATGGCCTTTTTCACCCTGGTGCTGACCAACTGGAGCAATCCCTTTGTGATGCAGACCCCGGCGCCGCCGGACGGCAACGGCCTGAACCCCCTGCTGCAGAACCCGGGCATGATCTTCCATCCGCCCTTGCTGTTCCTGGGCTATGGAGGCTTTGCCGTGCCCGCCTGCCTGGCCCTGGCCCAGAGCCTTTCCGGGCGCGGGCAGGGCGAAGGGGCCTGGTTTCGCCTGACCCGGCCGTTCATCATCCTGGCCTGGCTGTTCCTGACCGCGGGCATTGTGCTCGGTGCCTGGTGGGCCTATATGGAGCTGGGCTGGGGCGGCTACTGGGCCTGGGATCCGGTGGAAAACGCTTCCCTGATCCCCTGGCTGATTGGCACGGCCTCCCTGCACACCCTGATCGTACAGGATCGGCGCGGCAAGCTCGGGCGGGTCAATGTGGTCATGATGGCCCTGACCACGGTGTCGGCCTTTTTCGCCACCTATCTGGTGCGCAGCGGGGTCATTGACTCGGTGCACGCCTTCGGCGACGGCTCGGTGGGCACGCCCCTGACCGTCTTTGTGCTGGCCGGGCTTGTGGTCACCTTCTGGGCCGCCTGCACGGCTCCGCGCGAGGGCGGGCCTCTGGCCGGGCTGGACAGCCGCGAGGGCTTTCTGACTCTGGTGGCCTGGGTGCTGCTGGCCCTGGCCGCCATCATTCTGATCGCCACCATGTGGCCGGTGATCAGCAAACTCTGGACAACCGCGCCACGCGGCCTGGACGCCAATTTCTACAACCGCGTCTGCCTGCCCCTGGGCGCGTTGCTGATGCTGCTGATGGCGGCCTGCCCCTGGCTGGGCTGGAACGGCGGCCTGCGCAGCAAGGGCCGCTTCTTCACCGTGCTGGGGGCTTTTGTGGGCAGCGCCGGAGCGATCTGGGCGCTGGGCTATCGTCAGCCCACGGCCCTGATCGGCGCGTCCGCGGCCTTTGCCATTGCCCTGGGCGTTATTCTGCTGCTGACCGATAAGGCCGTGCGCCGTCAACCCGCCGCGCTGGGCGCGTTGGGCGCGCATCTGGGCATGGCCCTGGTGGCCCTGGGCGTGGCCTTTTCCGGCCCCTATACGCAGAGCGGGGAACTGCTGCTGGCCAAGGGCGAAAGCAAAGCGGTGGGCGCGTACACTGCCACGCTTCTGGACCTCCAGGACGGCAGACAGCCCGGCTACGATTACATCGCGGCCCAGTTGCAGATCGCCAGGGACGGCGTGACGCTGGGCGTGCTGGCTCCGGAACGCCGCATGTACGACAAGTTCGGCAGTATGCAGTTCTCCGAGGTGGATGTGATCCCCGGCCTGGGCAATGAAATTTACGCTTCCCTGCTGGGGCTGGACGAGGATTTGCGCGTGCTGGTCAAGGTCAGCGTGGAACCCCTGGTCAACTGGATCTGGATCGGCGGCGCCCTGATGTGCCTGCTGCCCTTGCTGGGCCTGCGCCGCCGCAACCGGCAGACCGCGTCGCCCGGCCACGATCCCGATCATGAGGATGGCGACCGGCCTGACGGCTCCGCCAACGCGGATACGCATCAAGCCGAAGCGCCTGTGGGCACTGCCGGAAACTGAGGCCGGGGGATCGGGGCCCATGCTTGAGCTCAGCCACGTCGCCAAGCTTTACGGCGTCAAAGTGATCTTCAAGGATGTAAGCTGCTCGTTCGCGGCGGGCAGCGTCTCGCTGCTGGTGGGCGGCAACGGCGCGGGCAAGAGCACGCTGCTGCGTATCATGGCCGGGCTGTCGCGGCCCAGCGCCGGAACCGTACACCGCGCCGGGGAGGACATCCGCCTGGGCTATCTGGGCCACGCCACTTTTTTATATCCGGGCCTCACGGCTCTGGAAAACCTGGCCTTCTGGCGCGAGGCGCACGGCCTGCGCCTTTCCGGGCAGGATTTGCAGGCCGCGCTGGAGCGGGTGGGCCTTGCGGCGCACGCCCATGAGCGGGCCGGGGTTTTTTCGCGCGGCATGGCCCAGCGCCTGAACCTGGCGCGCGTGCTCATGCTGGAGCCGGATCTGCTTTTGCTGGATGAGCCGGGCGCCGGTCTGGATGCGGCCTCCCTGGCCTTGCTGCGCCGGGAAGTGCGGGCCGCGCGCAATCGCGGGGCCTGCGTGGTGCTGATCAGCCATGATCTGAGCGGCGACGCGCCCCTGGCCGACCGTCTGCTGGCCCTGGAGGAGCGCAGACTCTCTTTTGACGGGCCGCCGGAGGCCTTTGCCGGCTATGCCCCGCAAGCGGGCATGGGCGACGCGCGGGCCGGAGACAGGGCATGCTGCGCCTGACTTGGGCCGTGGCCCGCAAGGATCTGGCCCTGACCCTGGCGCGGGGCAGCGGGCTTGTGCAGGCCTTGTTGCTGGGCCTGTTGCTGCTCTTTGTCTTCAGCCTGTCCCAGGGCATCGGCGAACGCATGAGCCCGCAGGGCGCGGCCGCTGTGTTCTGGCTGAGTTCGGCCTTTTGCCAGGTGCTGATTTTCAACCAGCTTTACGCTCTGGAAGAGGTGAACAGCGCCCGCCTGGGCCTGCTGCTCTCGCCAGCGCCCATTCAGGCCGTGTGGCTGGGCAAGGCCGTGGCGGGCCTAGCGCTCCTGCTTCTGGCCCAGATCGTTTTTTTGCCCGCGGCCGTGGTTTTTCTGAGCCAGAGCTTTGGCGCGGCCTGGCCGGCGGGTCTGGCGGCCCTCCTGCTCGTGGATCTCGGCATGTGCGCCCTGGGCTCTTTGCTCGGGGCTCTGGCCCAGGGGCAGGCCGCGCGCGAGTCGCTTTTGAGCATCGTGCTCTTTCCCCTGCTCACGCCGCTGCTGCTGGCGGGCATCGGGGTGGGCGCGCAGGCCCTGGGCGCGGCCTCGCCGGACGGCCCGGATTCCTGGCTGGCTTTGGCCTGCGCTTTTGACGCGGTTTTTCTGGGAGCCGGGCTTTTGCTTTTCGCCTTCATTTACGCTGGTGACGAATAACGACCCGGGCGCGGCTTTGGCGACATGCAGGCCGCAACAGACGCCGTAGCCGGAAGCGCGCGGCCTTTTCCGGCACTGGGGAAAGCCGGGCCACAGGCCTTGGGGCGTGTGCCGTGGTTTCTTCGGCTTTCGGCAAGATCGCGCAACACTGATTACCGCAGCGCAAAGGAGTTCCATCAGATGCCCACGCAGAGGCCTACGCTTTCGGTGCTGCCGCCAATCCTGGCCCTGCTGGGCGGTCTCGCTTTTGCCTGCTGCCAATGGCTGATCTATGTATATGCGCCGGTGGAAGCCACGCTCGGCCTGGTCCAGAAAATTTTTTACATGCATCTGCCTCTGGCCTGGTGGGCGCTGGTCAGTTTTTTTACGGTATTCCTCGGCTCCATCGCCTATCTGATCCGCCGCTGTCCCGGCGCTGACCGCCTCTGCGCCGCCGCCGCCGAGGTGGGCGTGCTTTTGAGCGGGCTTGCTCTGGTCACGGGCATGCTCTGGGCGCGCACGTCCTGGGGCGTCTGGTGGACCTGGGATCCGCGCCTGACCACCACGCTGATCATGTGGTTCGTTTACGCGGGCTATCTGGTGCTGCGCGGGCTGGATCTGCCGCCGCAGCGCAAGGGGCTGGTCTGCGCGGTGGTGGGCGTGGTCGCTTTTCTGGACGTGCCCCTGGTTTTTCTCTCGGCCCGGATCTGGCGATCCATCCATCCCGCGGTCTTCGCGGCCAAGGGCGGCGGGCTGGAACCGGAAATGAAGCTGACGGTCATTGCCTGCGTGCTTTCCTTCGGCCTGCTTTGGGCCGGCCTGGTCTGGCTGCGCAAGCGCCAGTTGGATTTGCGCGCCCGGCTGGACGCATGCGCGGCAGACAGGCTCGCCGGGCCGACTGCGTAGTACCTTGCAAGTTTACACACGGTACTGGAGCACGTTCCTTTTGAAAGTGCTCCGGCCGCTGCGGGAGCGGACAATCTCAAAGGTATTCTGCTCTGCGCCGAGACTTATATGGAGGACTCTATGGATACCCTCACCTGGATCGTTCTGGCCAATGCCGCGGTGTGGATCGGGCTTGGCGCGTATCTGGCCTTTCTGGGCGCGCAACAGCGCGCTCTGGCCGCTCGTCTGACACAATGGGAGATGCTCAACCATGACTGATCTGCCCACTCTCCGCGGTTCGGGCCGCGCGCTGATTCTCCTGCTGGCCCTGGGGCTGACGGTCATGCTGGCGGTTTCCCTGATCGATCGCTTCAAAAATCCGCATCTTACCGTGCAGCTCGCGCCCACCCCCTCAGGCATGGAGAGCGCGGCCCAGCCGGATCCCATCGGCACGCTCATGCAGCAGGCCGCCCAAAATCCCGACAATGTGGGGGTGCTGGTCCAGCTCATTGAAGCCCTGATGGCCCGGCAGAACTGGGAAGCCGCGGGCACGTTCGCCCGGCGCGCCGTGACGCTGGATGTGAGCAATCCCCGCCCGCTCTATCTTCTGGGCCTTGTGGAGCACAACCAGGGCCGCCATAAGGAAGCCGCCGAAATTCTGGAAAAGGTGCTGCTCCTCAAGGATGAGGCCTCGGTGCGCTACAGCCTGGGCGTGTTGTACATCTATTATCTGAAAGACGTGTCGCGCGGCGTGGAGCATCTGAGCGCGGGCCTGCATGATCCTGCTGCCGGGGAGGATCTCAAGCGCGCTTTGCGCGAAGAGCTGGAAAAAGCCCCGCTGCCCGGCAATCAGCCGGACAGTGACGAAAGCCCGGCTGCAAACGGCACAAAGGACGCGTCGGCAGCACAGCCGCGGTAGAGCGTTTTGCTCATGAAATGAGCAAAACGCTCTATGCGCCAGCCCTGTAAGCTGCGGGCTTGCCTCTTTTTTTTTCAGGTTGTAGGTTGTAGTACCTTTTACCGTGGCTCTTCTCATCCGCAACGAGGATCACATGGCCCGCCGCAAGACAAAAAAGCCTCAGGACAGGCCCGGAACTCCCCCGCAGACCAAGTCTGCGCGCGCGCCCGGACAGACCGCGCCCGCCCCCCAGGATAGAGGGGACCGCGCCCTCCAGGCGCAGTCCTCCTCAGGCGGCATCCGCAAAAGCACCTGCCTGATGGGCATGCTGGCAACGCTTGTGCTCGGACTCTATCTGGGCAGCCTGCTGCCCGGCCTGCTCAATGCTCCCGAAAGTCCCCAGCCTGCCGCCCGCCAGACCGGGGCCACGGCACAGGCGCAACAGCCTGCGGCTTCAGGGCCGTCTCCGGCGTCCGCCAAAGACAATCAGCCCCCCATGCCGCCGGAGCTGGCCCAAAAAATCGCGGAGCTGGAAAAGCATGTTTTGGCCGATCCCCACAACGCCGGGAGCTGGGCCGCCCTTGGCAATCTCTATTTTGACACGGGCCAGGCCAAACAGGCCGTATCGGCGTATGAGCGCTCGCTGGCCATCGTGCCGGACAATGCCGACGTGCTGACGGATCTCGGCATCATGTACCGTGAGACCGGAGCCTTTGAAAAAGCCGTGGCCAGCTTTCGCAAGGCCGTGACCATCAGGCCCGACCATGAGAATGCGCGTTTCAATGAAGGCGTGGTGCTTTACTACGATTTGCACCGCAAAGACGAAGCCGTCGCAGCCTGGAAGCAACTGCTTGCCGTTAATCCGGGCGCGCTTTCGCCTGACGGAAAACCTGTTTCCGAGCTGATCAAGCATCTGCATTAGAGCATTTTCACTTTGAAAATGCTCTGCTGACGCGAAAGCGGCAGCCGCCGCAACGCGGCGTACATTCAGGCGAAAACCGCGTTTTTCGCCTGAATGCCACCTTTGACTTTCATAAAAAGTCAAAGGTAATCTGCATTAGAGCGTTTTGCTAATGAAATTAGCTAAACGCTCTGTCGATAGCGTTAGCTGACGCCCGCGCCGAATGAGCGTCCAGACCGCGTTGCGGACGCAAAATGATGGCGGCGAAGTGATTGAAAAATAGATATTTTCAATCAAAAAAATGCTCTAAAAGTTCCCAGGCTTACATACAGGCGGAATACTTATGGCAGATATCTTTCCCGGCAAGGCCTTCCTCTGGGGCCGAATCGCCGTCTTTGTGCTGTGTCTGGCCTGCTTCTGCCGGGGCGTCGACATACAGGCGGCACAGACCATGCTGCCCGCCTCGCCGGATGCCCCCAGCATGCCCCTCCTGCCAAGTCTTGACTGTTTCATCGACGAAACCGGCACCATGGATGTGGAAGAGGCAGCGGCCCCTGAAAACGCAGCGGCTTTTCGCCCCCTGGCGCTCAAGGAGCTGCCGCGCGAATCCGGCGTCACCTGGCTGCGTTTCACCCTGGCGCCCTTGCCCGCGGGCCAACGCCCCGCCACCATGCTCCTGGACATGGGCGAAAGCGTGCCCGGCGAGCCTGTCCTCTACGAGCCTGTTCAGAACAGCCTGAGCGGCGCGCTGGAATGGCGCGAAACCAGCCCGGAGCAACGCAACGTCCTTTTGCTGCCCGAGGCGGGCAAGGAAGCTCTGACCTGTTACATCCGGCTGGACGGCTTGCCCGGACTGTGGTTTTCGCCCATAGTGCGCACTCCCCAGGATGCGGCAACCAACTGGGACAGCCTTGCGCGCACGGCGGCCATGCTGGCGCTTGGCGTGGTCATGCTGCTGTGTCTGCTGCGCGGCCTTTCCGAAAAAGGCCAATGGCGCATCTGGACGGCTCTGTATGTGGCCGTGGCCCTCGCCCAGGGGGTGATCGGCATGCCCGCCTTCGGCTCCGGCCATGTGGGCCTCGGCGACGCCTTCGGCGTGCTGACGCCGGGCCTTGCCCTGATGCTGCTGCCGCATGTGGGCCGCCATTTGATGCACACCCGGAGCCGCTCACGCGCCCTGGACATCCAACTGCTGCTGCTTTCCCTGCCCGGCGCCGCCTTGGCCCTCCTGCCGCTGCTGCCCGGTTTCGCCTGGATCATCCGCTATCTGAATCTCTGGCCTTTGGGCGCCCTGCTTTTTGTGCCCAGCGCTCTTGGAGCCTGGATTATGGGCCTTGGCGGGGCAAAGCGCTTTTTGCTGGGTTGTCTTTTGCCGCCCCTGTTCGTGGCCGCGGGCATCCTGGGCCTGGACAGCGGCTACGCCGCCAACCTCATGGCCTCGGCTCCGCTTTGGGGCACGGCCTTGAGCGCGCTGATCATTGCCGCCACGAAAACGCCCCGCGACGCGGCGGAAAATGAAGCCGACGCCGCCACAGGCAAAGGCGCGCGCGCGCCGGAAAACGCCGGGCCAATGACGGAAGAGGATGTCCTTACGCTGGAGCAGCCTCTTGACGATCCCAATCTGCGGCTGATTGCCGCCATGCCCGCCGCTCCCTCCCCGCACGCCAGGGGAGAAAGCGACGTCACGCCCCCATCGCCGGCCTCGGCGGATCGCAACGCGCCTCCTGCATCCGCCTCCCTGCCCGAATTTTTGCCCGAATTTCTGGAAGACGCGTTGCGACTGCCCCTGGATCGCCTGCTGCGCGAGGGCGCGGCGCTTGGCCATTGCGCCTTGCCGCCGGCAGTGCGCCAATACGCAGAAAATATGCTGGACGCGGCGCGGGAGATGTCCAAAATACTCAGCAACCCCAATCTCCTGCATCAGGAGCAGGGGGAGAGCGAGCCGCGCGCTCCCTTTAATTTGCAGCACCTTATGCGCGAAGTGCATGATTTTGTAGCTCCTGACGCGGAATCCGCGGGCATCGGCCTGGCATGGTATATGCCTCCGCATCTGGGGCACATGTACGAAGGCGAGGCTCATGCCCTGCGCGACGCGCTCTGCCTGCTGCTGGAAAGCGCGGTGCGGGCCACGGAGCATGGCGCCGTGCATTTTTCCGTGCGCCGCGCGCCCGAAAGCGCCGACGCCGGGCATTTGTTGTTCACAGTCACGGATACGGGTTCGGGCATGCCGCCGCAAAACCGTTCCAGCCTGGCCCTGACCAGAGCCTGGGAACTGGCGGGCGCGCACAAGGGTTTTTTGGGCGTGGAATGCACTCCCCACGGCACAACCATCGCTTTCACCCTGCACCTCACATATCTTGAGCCGGATGCGTCCGCGGAATCCGAAGGGAAAAAAAACGCCCAGGCGCATGTGATCATTGCGGCCCAGGGGGCCACGGAGCGGCAAGCGCTGCTCCGGATGCTTGAAGCCGTGCCCTGCCGCGGCAGCGCAGTCCGCAATGTGGATGAGGCATTGGAATTGAGCGCCACGCAACCGGCCCTGCTCGTGGTTCTGCAGGATCCGTCCCACAGCACGGCCACGGTTGACGCGCTGTGCCGGTTTCAGGAGGATGCCCTGGCCGGGGGGCTGCCTTTCTGCAAGGCTCTGGCACTCACCAGAGACGACAGCGGCTGGGATTCTCTGGCCGACGTGGGCTTTACGCACGCCCTGCTGGAACCGGTGGAGAGCGAGGCCTTTTGCCGTACCGTACAGGAAATTCTGGATGAGGCGGGGCTGCCCGCTCCCGCAAGCCCTCTGCCGGAGCGGCCGTTGTCCGAGCCGTCCCCCCCGGCTCCCAAGCCCGGCGCAAAGGAGTCTGAGAGCATGTCCGGTGCGGACGCTTTTGCGCCGCAGGCTGCAACCATGCCGTCTGAGAAGCCGGAAACCCAGGCCGGGCGGCCGCCTCTGCCGGATCTTTTCGGATCCGAAAGCGGCGGCGACAGCGGCGCATCCCTGAAAATCCCTGACCTTACGGCCCTGCCTGACCTGCTGAGCTTCGCGGAGTCCTTGCGCGGCCCTCTGGAAAGCGCGCCGGGCCCCAGCCAGAGCCAGCCCCAGGGCGGCCTGTTGCACGATCTGCCGGCCGATGCCGCACCCCTGCCGGATATTGACCTGCCCTTGCCTTCCGCATTCCCCGATGATCTGAACGCGGATCCTGCGCGCCTGACAAGTTCAAAACAGGAACCGGGCCTGCAAGAGCTCACCTTGCCGGGACTTTTCGACAATGCCCATGCTCCCGACGATCCGGCCGGCGATCCGGTGACGGGCGCGGCCCTCACGCCTGAAAAAGACACAACCGGGACCGGGAATGCAGAGCCGCAGGAGCCGCTGCCCGGCACAGAGGAGCCCACGGAAACGGTCGCAGCCGTGCAGGCGGAGTTTTCCGCCGTTGCGGGCCTGGAAGGCCCGCTCTGGGCCGAAGAAGACCTCCAGACGCAACAATCCGGCGAGGCTCAAACCGCTGCCCAGGTTCCGGAAAACCGGGCCGCCGCCCCGGAAGCCGCAGCGACGTCTTCTGCCCGTCCCCATGACCGCCTTGCGGAAGAAACGGCTGCGCATACGGCGTCGCCGGCTCCAGCTCCTGACGCTGCCGCGTCCGCCCCGGCGGCAAACACGGTTGCCGAGCTTGCCGCGCCTGACGCGCCGCAGGCGCGGGCGAGCGAGGCCACTGCGGAAAGCGCGGCGGCATCTCCGGCATTGCCGGTCACGACCGAATCCGAGAAGCCTTCCGGCGCGCCCACAGTTGCGGCTTCACCTGCGCCGCAGCCGGCAACGCCCCCCCAATCCGCAGCGCGCGCGGCTTGGGCGCGGGACTATGTCGGCCCAGGTCTGGCCGGGCCCGACGAATGGGTAGGCGAACCCATGCCCATCGGCAGCGCCCTGCCGACCGTAGCCTCCGGGTCGCAGGCGCAGACAAAGGAATCCGCGGCGCAGGCCGCGGCGCGCAAGCCTTTGGGCTTTGCCGCGCGCGCGGCAGACTCCGGGTCACGCGTGGCTTTCAGCGTGAGCCCCAAAGCAGCGCGCCCCACGGCCGAAGGCTATATCAGCCCCAGTTTGTCCACGCCCGACGAGTGGGTGGGCGAGCCCGTGCCGGTTCCCCCTAAAAACACCCCCCCCGAATCTGAGCCGGCCAGACGTGAGCCGGGCGTTGCGCCGATTTCCGACGCGCCTCCTGAGCCCGGCGCGGCTGCAAGCTCCTTTATGGATTTTATTGCCGGGGCAGCGCCTGCCCAGGGCGCAGTCACAGGGTCCGGCGAGGCCCTTGCGGCTTCGCCGCCTCAGGATCCAATCCAGCCTGACTCTGCGCCCGTTCCCGCGCCGCAGCCTGCCGCTGCGGAAAAGCCTGCGGCTCTGACCCCGAATGACGCAGCTCGCAATCTATACCCGTCTCAGGAAATGGACGACGCCATCCTGCTTTTGGTGGAGCGTCTGGACGCGGCCCTGCAAGATGCCCAAAAAGGCTTTCAGAGTCGTCGCGGCGCTGTGGTGGGCGAGGCTGCCGGGCGCATTGCCGCGGAATCGGAATCCTACGGCTTCCGCGTTCTTGCCCGCATGGCCCGCTGCGTGGAGCGGGCGGCCAAAGTCAACGACCTGAATGCGCTCGAGGATTTGCTGCCGGAACTCGCCGTGGCCGTGGAGCGCAATCGGATCGCCCTGACCCCCCGCAAATGAGCCCTGGCTTTCTGAATACATTGGACATTGCCCCTGACTTTCTGAAAACGCCCGTTCTCGCAAGAGCGGGCGTTTTCAGAGCGTTTTGCTAATGAAATCAGCAAAACGCTCTAGAGCATTTTAACTTTAATTTTTTACATAAAAAATCTAAACTTGTTCTATGAAGTTCGCTCCTGAAAATATTCGTACTATCGTCGTGAAGGCTTACCTGGCAAAACAGGCCACTAGACAGCAGTTGGCTGATATCTTTGGTTATACGCCTGCAAG
>NZ_JAAKEI010000050.1 GCF_011039085.1 Desulfovibrio sp. ZJ369
TCCACAATTCTTGCAGCGATACCTTTGTTTTCCCAGAATCTTTCCGCTTCGATATACCGTGCTGGCATGGCACTTTGGGCAGTCGGGCTTTGCTTCCATGTGTTTCTCCTTTTGGAGGGATATAACATATTTACATCATATTGTTAATACTCTCCTTTGTTGATACGCCGTCTGGAAGACAGGCCGCCATTGCCCCCCTTGTCATCTCTGCCAGCAGGGCTACGGACATTCCGGCCTTTCACGCGGCATGGTTCATGAACAGGCTCAAGGCCGGGTACTGCGTGTGGGAAAATCCGTTCAACACCCATCAGAGGCAATACGTTTCCTTTGAACAGTGCAGGGTTTTTGTGTTTTGGAGCAAGAACCCCGACGCGCTGATACCCGATCTGCCGAAGGTGAGCGAGCGGGGCTGTCAATTCTATTTCCAGTACACGCTCAACGACTACGCCGAGACCGGGATTGAACCACGCCTGCCCAGGCTTGCGCAGCGCATTGAGCTGTTCAAGCGGCTTTCCGAAAAGATCGGGCGGCATCGTGTCATCTGGCGTTTCGATCCTGTCATCCTTGGCGGCGGTCTGACTGTAGAGAACACTCTCGACAGGCTTTACGCGATCGGGCGAGAGATAGCCCCCTACACGGAAAAACTCGTATTCAGCTTTGTGGACTGGTACAAAAAAACAGAGAGGGAACTCGGTAAGATAGACAAGAGCTTTCGTGCGCCCAGCAACGAAGAAATGCTTGCTCTCGCCAAGGGGATTGTGGAGGTTGAACGCGCCTTGCCGGGCCGCCTGAAGCTTGCGACCTGCGCCGAGACACTTGATTTGGACGCCCTTGGCATTGAACATAACAAATGCATCGATCCTGATCTGCTCTTGCGGCTATGCCCGGATTGTGCGGAGTTCCAGAAGACTGCCAGCAAACCGACGCGAACGGCGATCCAGGGCTCGCTCTTGGATATCCCTGCCCTTTCTCAGGTACAGCTTGCCGCGAAGAGCGCCAAGGACAACGGCCAGAGGAAAGCGTGCGGCTGCGCTCCCAGCAAGGACATCGGCGCGTACAATACCTGCCGGCATTTTTGTGCCTACTGCTATGCGAACCAATCACAGAATGCCGTACTATCCAGGATGCAGACAGTGGATCAATACAGCGAAAAATTATAATTATTTTCAAGCCGGTAACTGGAAAAGGCTACAGGCTTGTTTTTTGTGTGAAACATGCTACCTTTAGAGCGTGTCGCCAGAGCGTTTTGCTCATGAAAGCAGCTCAACGCTCTGCTTGCGCGTCTCAAACTCGCGGGCGACCCGGAAGGCATTGTCTGCCGCGCAACCTATACCATCCGTCACGCCGTCCGCGAGTTCTGCCCGGAGGAAAACAACAAGCCATGTCCGTAACGCGCCATCCCGTTCCGGCCGCGGGGCCTGATCAGCCCCATTGCACGGAGCTTTTGATCCGCCGCAGCCGCTTCCTGGCTCAATGCGCTCATACGCCCGGCCCTGAGGCGGCGCGCGCTTTTGTGGAATCCGTGCGCCGCGCCAGAGCGGACGCCACGCATAACTGTTGGGCTTTTGCCGCGGGCCCGCCCGGGCAAACCGCGCGGATTGGCTTTTCCGACGACGGCGAACCCCACGGCACGGCCGGCCGGCCCATGCTGCAAGTCCTGCTGCATTGCGGCATCGGGGAAATATGCGTGGTGGTGACGCGCTGGTTCGGCGGGATCAAGCTGGGCACCGGCGGTCTGGTGCGGGCCTATCAGGATTCGGTGCGCGAAAATCTCGCGTCCCTGGCAGTGGTTGAGAAGGTGCCTTTGGCCCATCTTGCGCTGAGCCTGGAGTACACGCATCTGGACGGCCTGCGCCGCCTTTTGCCCACTCACGAAGCGCGGCTTACAGCCGAGGACTATCAGGCCGCCGCGCATCTGCGCCTCAGTCTGCCGCAAGAGCGCGTTCCGGCCTTTGAAAAGGCCCTGGCCCGGCTGACCAACGGCGCGGCAAGCTGCCGCGCTCTGGATCAGGCCGCCTTTTTGGAGAATGACGCGCCTTGAAAAGGGACAGTTTCCAGGAGCGTCAGCGTTGGCAAGGGCGCGCAATGACTGCGGCGCCCATGCTGCTACTGGAGGATTTCCACCGTCAAACCCGGCGCCAGGCGCACCTGGCCGTCCACCACCACCCGGTCGCCCTCGCGCAATTCTCCTTCCAGCACGCTCCTGCCCTGATGCTCAAAAAGCACCTTGACCGCCCGGTAGACAGCGCGATTTTCAGCGTCCACCAGATAGACATAGGACCCTTCGCGGCCGGAGAGCACTGCGTGGCTGGGCACGGTCAAGGCATTGGCGGCCAGGCCAAGGGGCAACTGCACCTGCACGAACTGACCGGGCCAGAGGCGGCGATCCGCATTCTCAAAGGTTCCGCGCAGGCGAATGGTGCCGGTGCGCGTGTCCACCGTATTGTCCACCAGGGTGAGGCGGCCGGTCTCGGCTCTGCCGCCGGCGGGCGCGGCCGTGACAGGCACGTCTCCCTGCCGCATGCGTTCCAGAATCACGGGCAAATGCGCCTCGGGCACGGAAAAAGTCACATAAATGGGCGTCAGCGTGTCAATGGTCACAACCGGCGTGTCATCCGTATCTTTCACCATATTGCCCTTGTCCACATTGAGCGCGCCAACTCTGCCGCTGATGGGAGCCGTTACCGTGCAGTACGAAAGCTCAAGGGCCGCGCTTTCCACAGCCGCTTTGTCCGACTGCACCGTGGCTTTGAGGGCAGCGGCCTGAGTGGCGGTCTGCTCATAGGCCTCACGGCTCACATAACCGCTGCCCACCAGCTTGCCGTAACGCCGCATGTCGTCGTTGGCCTTGGCCAACTGGGCCTGCGACTTGGCGAGCAAACCGCGCTTTTCGCGCAACGCGGCTTCAAAGGGGCGCGGGTCAATGCCGATCAGGGGCTGGCCTTCGCGCACCTCCTGCCCCTCGGTAAAGTGGACTTGCCGGATTTCGCCTGTGACCCTGGGTTTGACGGCCACACTGGCCGAGGCTTTGACATTGCCCACCGCATGCAGCAGGCGAGGCACATCGGCCCGGATCACGGGCTGGACATGCACCGGAGCCGGGGGAGCTCCGGCCCCTGCGTGATCTTCGCCCGAACAGGCGGCCAGCAGGGGCAGGAGGAGAAAACAGCAGCGCAAAAGATACTTCATGCCTGTCCTTGACAACCTTTTTTTCGTGAGGCGGCGCATTGTGCGAGCATGCCTGATCCGCGCAACGGCCTGCCGGGCCCGCGGCAAAACGCGCGGGCATCAGGCCGGCTGCTGTGGTCAAGTATGTCGCATGCAATGCGCTGTTGCCAAGCATAAATTTCAGCGGACGCGCAGAGGATAACTACCCTGGCTTACCTGCGCCTCAGGCCGCGCAGGCTTGCAGCCAGGGAGCGAAGCGGAGCCGTATATCTCCAGGAACAGGAACGCCGGATGCCGTCGGAACCCGGCCTGACAAAACCCTGTTCGCGGCCGCCGTCCGTGCCGTGGCGCGGGGTGCGCGAACGCATTGACTTTGCGCGTTTTCGCGGCATAGTATGCCGGGCTTTGGGACGGTTCCCGTTTTTTTCCCGCCGGGCGGCGGCAGGCAAGGAGAACATATTGGCCAAAAACCGGGCTTTGCAGCAATGGCGTGTGGAAGACTCCATGGAGCTTTACGGCATCCGCGACTGGGGCGCAGGCTACTTCAGCATTTCCGAGGCGGGCGAGGTGGTCATCTGCCCGCAGGGGCCCAAGGGCCCCCAGATTCCCATCCCGGAAATCATCGCCGGGCTGCATGAGCGCGGCTACGACATGCCCGTGCTTCTGCGGGTGGAAAATATTCTGGATTCGCGCATTGCCAGCATCCACGAATCCTTTCGCAAGGCCATCAAAAATCTCGGTTATACCGGCGAATACCGCGGCGTTTTTCCCATCAAGGTCAATCAGCAGCAACAGGTGGTGGAAAAAATCGCCCAGTTCGGCGCGCGCTATCACCACGGCCTGGAAGTGGGCTCCAAGGCCGAGCTGATCGCGGCCGTCTCCCTGATGCGCGACACGGAAGCCTGCATTGTCTGCAACGGCTACAAGGACGAGGAATTCATCGACCTGGGCCTCCAGGCCCTGCGCCTGGGCTTCAATCTCTTTTTCGTTCTGGAAATGCCCGGCGAACTGGAAATGCTCCTGGAACGCAGCAAGGCTCTCGGAGTGCGGCCCAACATCGGCGTGCGCGCCAAGCTGGCGGTCAAGGCAGGCGGCCACTGGACCGATTCCGGCGGCGAGCGTTCCACCTTCGGTCTTTCCCCGGCCCAGATTGTGGATGTGGTGGACAGGCTCAAGGCCTGCGACATGCTCGACTGCTTCCGGCTGCTGCATTACCACCTGGGTTCGCAGGTTTCCAACATTCGCGACATCCGCACCGGCGTCATGGAAGGCGCGCGCCTTTACCAGGGCCTTGTGCAGGAGGGCGCGCCCATGGGCTATCTGGATCTGGGCGGCGGCCTGGCCGTGGATTACGACGGCTCGCACACCAATTATGTGTCTTCGCGCAACTACAGTCTGGACGAATACTGCGCGGACGTGGTGGAAGCGATCATGAGCATCCTGGACGAGCAGCAGGTGCCGCACCCGCACATTATCACCGAATCCGGGCGGGCGACCGTGGCCTACTATTCGGTGCTGCTCTTCAATATTCTGGATGTCAGCGCGGTGGAGGAAGTGCAACTGCCCGACGAGCTGCCCCAGGACGCGCCGGAGCCGGTGCGCAATCTGCGCGAGGTGCTCGCCGGCATTTCTTTGCGCAACCTCCAGGAATGTTACAACGACGCCATTTACTACCGCGACGAGATGCGCCAGCTCTTTTCCACCGGCCGGGTCACCTTGCGCCAGCGCACCCTGGCCGAACGCTTTTTCTGGGCCATCATCATGCGCATTGCCCAGGAAAAGACGCGGCTGAAAAACGTGCCGCGCGATCTGGCCGACATCGACGTGAGCCTTGCGGACATCTATTACGGCAACTTCAGCGTGTTTCAATCCCTGCCCGACTCCTGGGCCATTGATCAGCTCTTTCCGATCATGCCCGTGCACCGGCTCAAGGAATTCCCCTCGCGTCAGGGCATCATCTCGGACATTACCTGCGATTCCGACGGCCGCATCGATCACTTCATCGATCCCCAGGGCATGAAACCCACTCTGGATCTGCATCCGCTGCGCGACGGGGAGGAATACTATCTCGGCGCGTTTCTGGTGGGAGCCTACCAGGAAACCCTGGGCGACCTGCATAATCTGATGGGCGACACCAATGTGGTTTCGATCCGCGCGGCGGACGACGGCAGCTATGAATATGTGCGCGAAATCCGCGGCGACTCCGTGGCCGACATCCTGACCTATGTGGAGTACGAGCCGCGCCGCATTCTGGAGGATCTGCGCAGCACGGCCGAGCAGGCGGTGCGCCGGGGGCGCATCTCGCCCAGCGATCGCTTCGCGATCATGCAGGCCTTTGAAGACGGCTTGCGCGGCTATACCTACTTTGAGAGATAACCTCAGGCCAGATGGCAGCGCGCCCGCCAGCCCGGGGCCAGCTCTTTCCATGCCGGAGGCTCGCGGCGGCAGATGCCCACGGCTTTGGGGCAGCGCGGGTGAAAGCGGCAGCCCGGCGGCGGGTTGAGGGGGCTGGGCAGCTCGCCTTCCAGCGGCGGCGGCAAAAGCTCCCCTTCTTTCCGCGATGCGCCCGTGGGCATGGAGGCCAGCAATGCCTGGCTGTAGGGATGGGCCGCGCCCGCAAAAAGCTGCTCGCGTGCGGCTTCCTCCACAATCTGCCCCAGGTACATGACCAGAATGCGCCTGCACATAAAGCCCACCACCGCCAGGTCGTGCGAAATAAAAAGATAGGCCGGGCCGAAACGCTCCTGCGCGTCCCGCAGCAGATTGAGTACCTGGGCCTGCACCGAGGCGTCCAGAGCTGAAACCGGCTCGTCGCAGATCACCACTTCCGGCCGGGTGATCAGGGCGCGCGCCACGGCAATGCGTTGGCGCTGGCCCCCGGAAAACTCATGCGGATAGCGCCCTCCCAGGCCGTCCAGGCCCACAGTGGCCAGCATTTCCTCAGCCCGTCTGCGCTGCTCGGCGCGGGGCACGCCCTGGGCGGCCAAAGGCTCCGCCACGGCCGCGCGCGCGGACATGCGCGGGTTGAGAGAAGAAAAGGGATCCTGAAAGACCATCTGAATCCGTCCCGCGGCCCAACTCCGGGCCCCGGCCAAAGGCAAGGCGCGGCCTTCCAGCAGGACCTGCCCGGACGATGGCGCCAACAGGCCGCAGGCCAGCCGCCCCAGCGTGGACTTGCCGCAACCGGACTCGCCCACCAGACCGAGACTTTCTCCGGCAGAGACATCCAGGCTGACGCGATCCACGGCAATCAGACGCCGTTGCTCGCCGAGCCAGCCCCGCCGCACGCCAAAAGCGCGTGAAACATCCTTCAGGGCCAGAAGCGGCCCTTCCGGCTTTGCAACGCCTCCGGGCATCAGCATGCCGTGCCCGGCCCCGCGCCGGCCTCAACAGCGCTTGCGCCGTGCCTCGGCGTGGAGGACGACACCCCCGCGGCCGCGAACGTGGCCATTTCATTAAAGACGGCCGCCGCGCTGCGCAAAAGCTGATACGCCAGGGCCGCGCCCGTGCCCTCGCCCAGACGCATGCCCAGATCCAGCAGGGGCTGCCCCTCGCCGGGGCGCGCGCCTTGCAGATGCGCCAGAGCCCGGCTGTGCCCCGGCTCCGCCGAAGCGTGGGAAAGCACGGCATAGTCCGCCAGGGCCGGGCAAAGGGCCAGAGCCGCCGCATAGGCCGCGCTGCTGATGAAGCCGTCCACCAGCACGGGCAGCCGCCGCGCTGCCGCGCCAAGCATGATGCCGCTCATGATCGCCAGTTCAAAGCCGCCCACTGCGGCCAGCACGCCCGGCGGATCACTGGCCTCCAGCAAAGCCGCGTTCACGGCCAGGGCCTGCCGGACAATCCCGGCCTTGTGACGGACCATGGCAGGATCGGAGCCCGCGCCGGGGCCCGCCACATCTTCAGGCTCAAGACCCAGCAAAGCGCAGTACACGGCCGTGGCGGCCGTGGAATTGGCAATGCCCATTTCCCCCACGCCCAGGCAGCGGCAGCCCTGATCAGCGGCCTCCACGGCCAGCGCAGCGCCCATCTGAAGGCCTTTCAGGCAGCTCTCGCGGCTCATGGCCGGGCCCAGGCTGATATCCGCCGTGCCGTCGCCCAGACGGCGATCCAGAAGCATTTCATGCGCGGGAAACGGCCCGCCCGCGCATCCGGCGTCCACTACGCGCAACTCCATCCCCGCCGTCCGACAGAGCACATTGACGGCAGCCCCGCCGGTCAAAAAATTTTGCACCATCTGACGGGTCACGGCCTGGGGAAAGGGTGAAACGCCCTGCGCGGCAACTCCGTGATCCCCGGCTACGGTCAGCATCAGGGCAGGGCTCACTGAAAGCGGCAAGCTCCCCTGCCCCATGGCGAAAAGACGCCGGGCCAGCTCCTCAAGACGCCCCAGGCTGCCACGCGGTTTGGTCAGATCGTCCAGATGCGCCTGGGCCGCCGCCAAATCCTTCGGCCGCAGAGGCTCAATGCGCAGGCCCGGCAAAACGTTTTCCATTTTTTCCTTGGACTGAATATTTTTCTTGTGCATTTCCGCTTCTTAGCGTTTCCGCGGAGCAGGCGCAAGGATCTTTACAAACGAAAAAAAATAATTTCTTATTTGTTTACTCTGTTGTCTGTCAGGACAGTCCGGCAGCGGCCATACGCCGCCCCTGCTCCTTTTAGAGCGTTTTGCTCATGAAAGTAGCTGAACGCTCTGGCGACAGCGTTAGCTGGCGTCCGCGCCGGAGCATACTATCCTTATCCTAAAAGGCAAATCATGCGCAATTTTGCTTTCGCCAACTATTTCGGCAAAACCGTCCTTTTTCTCTTCTGTGTCTGGGCCGCGCAGACCTGGCTCCCACTTGCGGAAAGCCGGGCCGCGCCCGCGCCCGACAGCCCGCGTATGACGCCTGTGGTCCGGGCCGTGCAGGCCGTGGCTCCGGCAGTGGTCAACATCACCAGCACGCATGTTATTGAAGGGCGTCGCCTTTCGTCCCTGGAGCGTTTTTTTGGGCCGGGCTTTGGCCCCGGCTTTCCGGGATTTGACGGTTTTCCCGGCAGGCAGGCCCGGCGGCAAAAGCGCGTCAGCTTGGGATCCGGCGTCATTGTGGACGGCCAAAAAGGCCTGGTGCTGACCAATGCCCACGTCATTGCCGGCGGCGACGAAGTCATGGTTCACCTGCTGGACGGGCGCGAGTTTCCGGCCACGGTCAAAGGCGCCGAGCCTGATTTTGACATCGCGGTCCTTGAGATCAGGGGCGCGCGCCAGTTGCCCGCGGTTCGCCTGGGAGATTCCGGCGACATTCTGCCCGGCGAGACAGTGATCGCCATCGGCAATCCTTTCGGTTTCACGCATACGGTCACAACCGGCGTGGTTTCCGCCCTGGGCCGCACCATCCGCAATGAAGGCGGCCTGTTCACGGATCTGATCCAGACCGACGCGGCCATCAATCCGGGCAACAGCGGCGGCCCGCTGTTGAATATCGAAGGCGGGCTCATCGGCATCAACACGGCTGTGGACGCGCGCGCCGAGGGCATCGGTTTTGCCATCCCCATCAACAAGGCCCGCCGGGTCATGGAAGATCTCATGGGCCGGGGCCGGGTGGCTCCGCTCTGGCTGGGCATCGCCGCCGAGGATCTGGACAGCCGCATGGCCATGGCCCTGGGCCGCAGGGAAGCACGCGGCCTGCTGGTCAGCACGGTTTTTGAAGGAACCCCGGCGGCACGGGCCGGCATTGCGCCCGGCGACATTATCGAAAGCATCAATGCCGCCCCGGTGCGGGATCGGCGCGATTACATCAATGTGCTGCGCAATCAGACCGGCGGCGAAACTCTGCGCGTGGCCCTGCGGCGCGGCGAAAAGAGCCTGACGCTCAATCTGACCCCCGCGCCTTTTGACGACGAGAGGGCACGCGCGCTTATGGAGCGGCGCTGGGGCCTTACGCTGGGCCCGGGCAGCCGGGGCCTTGTGATTCAAAGCGTGCGCCGCGACGGACCGGCCGCCTTTTTGCGCAAAGGCGATGTCATTGCCGCCGTGGGCGCAACACGAGTGGACACCCTGCAGGATCTGTTGCAGGCTTTTCGCCGGGAACGCCTTGCGGGCCAGGTGCTTCTGCAGATTGTGCGCGACGGGCGAGGCTATTACGCGCGCCTGGTGTTGTAAGCCCCTTTCTCTTGCCACTGCGCAAAAAATGCTTATTTCCCACATGCCCGGATCCTGCCGCAGCGGGCCGCCCGCAACAGTTTCCCGCGCGTTGGGCAAAATCGCGGCAGACACTTGACAGGGCCGGGGGCTGAAGCTATCCATTTCACAAGCGGCGACCGGCCGTTTTTGTCACCAGACAAGACACTGCTAATCTTGGGAGGAAACAATGGGCTATAATGTGAATGTTGACGCCGACAAGTGCGTGGGCTGTGGCGAATGCGTGGATGTTTGCCCCGTGGAAGTTTACGAGATCAAGGACGGCAAGTCCGAACCCGTCAATGCCGAAGAATGTCTCGGCTGTGAATCCTGCGTAGAGGTCTGCGAGGCCAGCGCCATCACTGTCGAAGAAAACTAAACAACGGGCAGCTGCCCACGCGGCATTCCGCTGTTGACCCGCTTATGCCGCTGTTTCGTGATTCCACAGTGCCGTCGGACGCGCACACGCCCGGCGGCACTTTCATAATCCGCCCGCGCTGTCGCAGGAAAGTCATGATCCCTGATCTGAGTGCCATTTTTTCCAGGTATGAAAGCCTGCGGGCTGAGGCCGACACCCTGTTTGCACGGGTGCGCGAGGCCCAGCCCCATTGTGTGACCTGCAAGGAAGGGTGCAGCGACTGCTGCCATGCCCTGTTTGACCTTTCTCTGGTGGAGGCCATGTATCTGAACCGGGCCTTCAGCCGGACCTTTGCGCACGGCCCCGAGCGATCGGCCATTCTGAGCCGCGCTGCCGAGACCGACCGCCGCCTGACGCGCCTGAAACGCGATCTCTTCCGGGCCGAAAAAGACGGAGAAAGCCCGGAGGCCATTATGGCGCGGGCCGCGCAGATCAAGTTGCGCTGCCCCTTGCTCGGCGACGATCAGCGCTGCCTGCTGTATGAAAGCAGGCCTGTTACCTGTCGCATTTACGGAGTGCCCACTGCCATCGCCGGCCAGGGGCATGTCTGCGGGTTTTCGGCCTTTGAAAAAGGCAAGCCCTACCCCACTGTGCATTTGGACAAAATGCAGGCCCGGCTGGAGGATCTGAGCCGGGAACTGGCAACAACCGTGCAATCGCGCTTCACGGAGCTGCACGAGGTCTATGTGCCCCTTTCCATGGCGCTGCTCACCACATACGATGAAACCTACCTGGGCATCGGCCCGGCCAAGCCCGAAGCATAGGAGCCCTCGCATGCCCGGCCTGATTCCCGCCGCCGTTTTTTGCGACAGCACTCCGCAAGAGCTCACTGAGGAGCAGGAAAAGCTCAAGCGCGAAATCTATGAAAAAATGAATCCGCGCCGCCGTAAATTTGTGGATCGCCTGGGCTACGAGAACTGGGATCCGTTCCAGAAGCCCAATGATCCCCTTGACATCCGCATGGACGTCAGCAAGCGCACCGCGCAGCAACTGATCAACGAATTTCTGCGCGAGGCCGCCAAAAAAGGCCCGTACAGCAATGAGTACGGCAAAGGCGCGCTGGAATGCGCCCTGGGCGCGGTCAAAAGGGATGAAAAATACCTGGGCATTTTTGATTTTTGCCTCTGGTATCACGATCTTCTGAAAAAAGAGGGGCACATCGAATGAAAGAACAGTACGACGACATTGACGAATATATTGCGGATCTCAAAAGCGAGATCGCGACCAATGACAAATGCGCCAACCACTATTATAATCTTGGTCTGGCGATGCTCTCCAAACGCGATTTTGTGGCCGCGGAGGAAGCCCTGCTCAATGCCGTGCGCAATTCGCCGCATCTGGCCGAGGCCTATGTGCAACTGGGCGGCATCTGCCTTGAGCGCGGCGATCTGGACGGCTGCCTGCGCTATAATGAAGAAGCCGCCAATTGCCGGGCCAAGTTCCCCATACCCTGGAGCAACATAGCCTTTGTGCATTTGCAGCGCGGCCAGCCCGACAAGGCCATTGCGGCCCTGCACAAGGCGCTCAAGTGGGACCCCAACTTTGTCCAGGCCAAGAACGCCCTGGCCACGGCCTATTTTATGAAGGGCGAGTTCAAGGCGTGCGAGGAAACCTGTAAGGAAATCATCAAGCAGGAACCGGGCTTTGCCCCTGCCTGGAACAACCTGGCCCTGGCCTATTTTGAAGGGCAGGAGTACGCCAAAGCTGCGGAAGCCGCGGACAAGGCTCAGGAACTGGGCTTTGAAGTGCCCCAGGGCTTTCTTGAGGAGTTGAAACCGCACCGCCAGGGGCTGTAGGGCATTCCGGCATTGGCTCCCCGCCTCAAAACGGCATGGACGCCGCAGCCCGGCCGCTTTTCCCGGTCGCGTTCCCGCGGCACGCGTACTGCTGTTCTGATTCCTTCCCGGCATACTTCTTGCTTGACAAGCGCAGGCGGTCAGATTTTCCCCGCCTGCGCTTTTTCGCGTCCGGCTTGCCGCCCGACGGCTCATGACAAGGAGTAACCGGCATGGAACTGGAATTCCGCTTTCGCAATAATGATCTGGGCCCTCTGTTCCCCACCTTTCAGGAACGGGTCAATGCCATGTTGCCCGTCACACAGACCGCGCAGGCCTCTTCCTCGGCCGCGCCCGCTTTGGAAGAGCGCGCCCCGGGCACGCCGCATATCCTGAACAACGAGGAAGTGCAACAGACTTTGGCCCAGGTGGAAGAAGAAGCCGTGCAGCAGAGCCGAGAACTGATGGAAGTCCATTCCGGCCTCAATGAGCAGCGCGTGGCCAGGCTGCTTGGGCTCTTGGACTAGAGCCTGTTCACGCTATTTGACGAATGATGTTCATAGCGGGCCCTAGCCGTGATGGCCGCAACCGCCCTTGCAAAGCTGCTCGGTCCCGAAAGGCTGGAGTTTGCCGTCAACAAAGGCTTTCAGGGCATCACGCACCGAGGCGTGCCCGGCATTATGGTAGACGGTAATCCCTGCGGCCTGCATTGCCTGAAGCGGGCGCATGCCCATGCCTCCGGCCAGCAGGGCGGTAACGCCCTTTTGGGCCAGTTCCTGCACAGGCTGCAGGCAGTTCCCGTGTTCATGCCCCGCATTATACTGCACATCCACCTGGCTGATTTGGCCGTTTTCAACTTTGGCCAGGGTATAGGCGTCGCAATGGCCGAAGTGGGCGCTGGGCGCTGCATCAAGCCCGCCCGGCGCGTCAGAGGGCACAGCCACCAGAATTGCATTGCTCATGTGAATTTCTCCTTGTGTGTCGGCCTGGCTGGGCAACATGCACACCCCGCCTTCAATGCGCAGGGCCTGCCCCTCAATCAGGGCCTGGGCCACGCAACGGCGCGCCTTGCGCAACAGCCTGCCGAAAGTATGTCGTGAGACGCCCATGCGGGCGGCAGCCTCGTCCATGTTCATTCCCTGGCAGTCGGCCAGACGCACGGCCTCCAGGCCGTCAACGGACAGCCTCGCTTCTGCAAGGTCGCTCAACGGTATCCCCTGGGGCTTGAAATAGCGCACTTTGGGCAACGCGGCCACGCGCCGGCAATGGCAGGGTCTGGGCATGGTCTCCTCAGTCATTTTGCTCAAATGAGCATTTAAGCCGCTCTTGGCAGATTGTCAAGGCATGCGGAAAAATTCCGGCGCTCAAGGCCGGCCCCGCAGCAGAACACGCGGTCGGCCCAAAAAGATACGTCCCCATACATGCTGCCGCTGCTCTCATGTAGAGCGGTTTGCTGTTGAAAACGGCAACCGCTCTGGCGGCCGCGGGAGCGGACGCCCGCGCCGAATGAGCGTCCAGACCGCGTTCTGGACGCGAAATGATGGCAGCGCCGCTTTTGAAATTGAATAATTTCAAAAGCAAAATGCTCTAGGGAGGTAGAGAGTGGTTTGGCGGGCCCTGGGCGGGGGGCAAAAGAGAAAGCCCCCGCGCCGGTGGCGTCGGGGGCTTTCTAACAATCTTTGGCAACGGCCTACTTTCCCGCAAGAAGATATGCAGTATCATCGGCGATGGAGAGCTTAACTGCCGAGTTC
>NZ_JAAKEI010000004.1 GCF_011039085.1 Desulfovibrio sp. ZJ369
CTTGCAGGCGTATAACCAAAGATATCAGCCAACTGCTGTCTAGTGGCCTGTTTTGCCAGGTAAGCCTTCACGACGATAGTACGAATATTTTCAGGAGCGAACTTCATAGAACAAGTTTAGATTTTTTATGTAAAAAATTAAAGTTAAAATGCTCTAGAGCATTTTGCTTTTGAAATTATTCAATTTCAAAAGCGGCGCTGCCATCATTTCGCCTGAAAAGCGTGGTTTTCAGGCTCATTCGGCGCGGGCGTCCGCTCCCGCGGCCGCCAGAGCGTTTAGCTCATTTCATGAGCAAAACGCTCTCAGTCATTTTTGAACAGGCGCACACCCAGATCGGGATCCCACAACAGACGATACTCCGATTTCAAACCCCGCAGGGACAGCACGCCCTTTTCCTCCAACAGAGCCAGGGCATCCACATGATTGCGCTGCAAAAACGGCGCGGGAGCAAGATCCAGGCAATAGGCGGGCAAGCGCAGGCTGTTGCGCGCCAGAGCGCGCGCCGCCTGCAGATCAAAGCGCGCCCGGCTTTTGCCCTCCGGCAGGCGCACGCTTTCGCCGTTGAGCAGCGTGCAGGTTTGGCCTTGCCTGCGCGCACAGAGGGCGACGACCCGGGTTTCGTACCCGCTGTTGCGGGTCAGGGGACCTTCCCGATCCTCCTGCGAGAGATTCCAGATATTGCTCTGCAGGGCGGCCATCTGTTTTGCGGCAAAGTTCCTGCCGTCGGCCTCGTCGCGCAGGCGCTCCCAGGCGGAGGGCAAGGCCTTGTCCTCCCAGGTATGCGCCAGGATGTCCCGGATGTCCGACGGCAGGCTCAGCTCGTCAAGCGCGCTCCAGACTTCCAGGCTGCGCAACAGGGCATAGGGCGCATAGACATGAGCCTTGGGGCCCAGGGCGGCCAGAATGCTCCGTTCATCAAATCCGCGCAGATCATTCAGGCTTGCCGCTTCCTCCACCAGCAGACAGCGCGGCGGCCAGCGTCGCGGGCCGCGCTCATGCCGCTGCAGACGGCCCAGGCGTTGCAAAAGCATGTCCGAGGGCGCGAGCTCGGTGATCAGCAGATCCGCGTCGATGTCCACGCTCTGCTCCACAATCTGGGTTGAGACCAGAATGCCGCCGCGAGGCCCGGATCCGCTCCTGCCCAGGCGATCCAGCCAATGTTTTTCCAGCTCCTGGCGTTTGAAATACGGAAAGCGGGAATGCAGCAGGCCAACAGGAAAGGCGGGCGCGTCAGCGGCCAGCTCCTGCCGGGTTTGCTGGGCGCTCTCCACCGTATCGCAGACCCAGAGCACGGCCGCGCCCTGCGCCGCGGCCTCGCGGGCGCGCCGCAGCAGTTCCGCGCGCGACGCAAAGGCTATGCGCACGGTTTTGTCCTTGGGCGGCGGCGCGGGATGCGCGTCTGGCGCGGCAGCGCCATCGGGCCTGGCGGTAAGCAGGGGGTAGGGCTCGGAGGCCGCCTCGTCCGGCGGCGCGGCGCCGAGCAAGCGGGCGCGCGCCTGGGGGGTGAGCGTGGCGGAAAGAATGATCAGCGTGCAGCCCAGCGGGATCAGCTCTTGGCACAAATTTTCGATCAGCGTGCCGGTGTACACGTCATAGGAATGCACTTCATCCAGAATTACCACCTTTCCGGCCAGGGCGAAACGCCGCACGAAAAAATGCCTGGCCGCCACCACGGAAAGCAGAGCCTGATCCACGGTGCCTACGCCCAGCGGGGCCAGCAAGGCGCGCTTGGAAGAGGCGAACCAGCGCCGGTTGGCGTCCGGCTCGCCGCCCGGCTCGCCGTCCCGATCCACCTCGCCGCCTGTGGGTTGGGCGCAGTCCTCGCGCAGCCAGGAGGAGGCATGGATCAACTGCGGATTGTGCCGCAACGTGGCCTCCTGCGGGCAGGCGCGGCGGCAAAACTGCTCCAGGCGTTCATGCATGCGGTTGCTGGTGGCCTGGGTGGGCAGGGCAAAATATATGCCCGTGGAACGGCCCTGCTCCAGCAGCCTGTAGGCCGCGTACAGCGCGGCCTCGGTCTTGCCCTGACCCATAGGCGCTTCCAGCACATACACGCCTGGGCCGGTAATGACCTCCCCTGCCAAACGCTGCACGGCATAGGGCGGGCAATCGAATAAATCCTCAAAGCTCAGGCCCCGCCGCACGGACAGAGGCCCCAGGCCCAGCCCGCCCACGGCCTGCCGGGCCCGGCAGGCGGCCTCAGCCTGAGGCAAAGAGCAATCAGGAGGGAAAAAACGCTCGTCCGAGCCCAGCCAGTCCGCCAGGCTGACCAGCCCGGCCAGAAACCAGAGTCCGGGCCAGGCCGGATCGGCATCCGGCAGACGCGGGCATTGCCAGGCCTGCCAGGCCTCTTCCAGCGCACAGCGGCGGGCGGCTTCCCAATCCACCTGCGTGGCGGGATCGGATTTTTCCGGCGGCGGGGGCAAACCGGGCTCAGTGGGGCGCACCGTTCTTCCGTGGTGCGAGCCGATGGCCGCGGCCCAGGAAGACGCGCCCTGATCCCCGCAAACGGCCCGTTCCGTCAGGAAGCGCGCCAGGCTCTCGTTGGTCAGCTCGCCGTGCGCGCGGGTACGGCGTGCCCAGTCTCCGGCCGCGGCCAGTTCCAGCCAGCCCTGCTCCGCCAGCCAGGGACGGCATTTGCTTTGAAAATCCCGGCTGATCTTGCCCACATCATGACACGCCGCCAGAAAGGCGGCCTGATCCGCCGTCAGCCCCAGGCGCGCCAGCACACAGGCATAGCGTTGGGCCAGCACCGCCGCCACCAGGGCCACATTGCGCAGATGCTCGGCCACACAAATGCCCGGCTGCCCGTCAGCCGCGGTTTTTGCCCAGAAACGCAGTTCTTCCATGCGACGCCGCCTTTTGGAAACTGCTGCAAGCAAAGATTTGCCGCACCGGCGCTCAGGCAGGCGCGGATTTCAGACTGTGCCGGGCGGCAGAAAGGGGCCGCACAGACGCACCGCCACCCGCGCGCCAGCCCGCGCAAAGAGCGTTGGCATGCGGCGCGAGCCCGTCCAGGCTCTTTGAACGCCAATCCTGCCGCTGGCTGCTGGGGCATGACGAAGCATGAGGCACAGTATGATTTTCGATACTGGTCAGTATAGTAAAAAAAGCGGCTAAAAACAAGCGCAACTAGAGCATATTGCTTTTGAACTTATTCAATTTCAAAAGCAAAATGCTCTAGCTGGCATTCCACCAGCCGATTGTCCCGTCAGCCAAGCGAGAAACAGCCGCAACGGCAAACTTTCGACCGGACGGGTGCTCAAGTATACCACGCCACAGCGAATCAATGGACAGCTCCACTGTCTGCGCGGCTGGGCAGAAGAGCATATCCGGGCCGCTTTTCCGGGTAGTTTTATAAGCCTCACGCCCGTGCGGTTGGCTCGCGCTGCTTCTCTTTGCAGTGGCGGCGCGCTTTTTTTTGCAAAATCGCCAGCAAGAGCGCGGAAGATCCTACAAAAAACTTGCCGCTTTCTGCCGAGCTCTATAGTATCAGCAGACATATTTGTGAGGTGAATCATGAATCAAAAAATTTCGGCATTCAGAAAAAGACTTTATACATACCGTTTTGAATTGCTCCTGACTTCGTTGCTCTGCGTTTTTGTCTTGAACATCTTTTTTCCGGACAATATTTACGGCGGCATGGCTCAGGCCGTGTATCTCCCTTTTCAGCTTCTGGCCGCCACAGTGCTTTTTGAATCCAAGAAAAGCATTTTATGGCTGGTGCTGCTCTTCGGCGTGCTGCTGGTGGGCTGCCGGGCCTTGGATCTCTTTTTCACCAGGAACATCCAGAACGAGCTTTTGCTGCTCTATATCTGCTTTTTCGGCAGTGTGACGCTGGAGGTCTTTCGACAGATCTACCACGCCGACATGGTCACCACCAAGATCGTTATTGCGGCGGTGTGCGGCCTGCTGTTGCTCGGCTACTGCGGCTTTTACATCTTTCTGACCATCGAATTTCATGAGCCGGGCTCCTTCAATAATCTCGGTCCCGGCGTGCAGGCCATGAATGATCTCTTTTATTTCAGCTATATAACCATCCTCACAGTGGGCTACGGCGACATCACCCCGCACACCTGGATCGCCAAAAACGCCACCGTGCTGGTGGCCTTGACGGCCTACATCTACTCGCTGGTGGTCATTGCCACTATTGTGGGCGAGGCCGTGCATGTCAGGAAAAAAAGCGTAGCTGCGACGGAGCGGAAATCATAAAATGTTTGCCGCCTTTTTCCAGGCCGCGTTGCGCCATGCTTCGCAGAGGCCCGGCCCACGGATGCGGCCGGACGGGCACGCAGCCGCGCGGCCCGGACTGGGCGCGGGCACGCATTTTTTCTTCTGAATGAAGTATGAAAAGAGGCATCCCTGAACATGACTGTCTTCAAACAAGGCCGCGCGCGGCCGGAGGATATATGAGGCATGCGCCCACTGAAAAAAAAACCGCCGAAACCGCGGTCAGAGGCCTTCTGTTTGCCGTGGCCCTGGTGCTGCCCGTGCTGCTGGGCGTGTTTTTTCAGGCTTTTTCCCTTGTTTCCACGGCTTCGTTCGGGGCCATGTTCGCCCTGCTGATCGCGCCCAGGCACGGGATCACGGCCCGCATTGCGGGCATCGGCATCGGCGGCTTGCTGGTGGTTCTGGCCGCCGCGCTGGGCGTAGCCCTGCACGGGAGGCACAACCTTGTGCTCGTGCTGCTTTTCCTGCTCAGTTGGCTGGCGGCCCTGCCCCGGCCCGATCAGGCCTATCTCGGCCTGATCGTCAAGTATGTGGCCTGCTCCGTGCTTTTGACTTCCTTCGGCATTTCCGCAAGCCTGGTCATGGCCCTGGCCTTTCTTGGCGGCATTGCCCTGGGCATCTGCCTGAGCCTTGTGGGCATGGCCTTTGAGACGGACAGCCCGGAACCCGAACCTTTGGACGAATTCAAAGCCTTTATGCACGGGGCCACCAACGGCCGCCTGTTCGGGGTGGCCGTGCCGGTGACGGTGCTGGCCTCCACCCTGGCGGCGCGGTATTTTTCCTTCAGCGACCCGGCCTGGGTCGGCCTGACCGTGCTTTTCGTCATGCACAGCGACGGCGCTACCGAGCTGTTCCGCGTGTGGGCCCGGACCCTGGGCACGCTGGCCGGGGTGCTGGTCTCTGGCGTGATTCTCTACACGGTGGGCAATCCCCTGCTGATTGGCCTGGGCATCGGCCTGTTCGCTTTTGCCATACCCTTTGTCGTCAAAGATCACTACATTCTGTTCAGCTTTGTGATTACCTGCGCGGTGCTCCTGCTCATTGACATTTCCATGTTCCAGAGGGGCGGGGATTTTCCCCTGCTGCGCTGGCGGCTCATCGACACGGTGATCGCCTGCGCCTGGGTCCTGGCTTCCAACCTCACGCTGCGTCTGATCCGTTGGCTGCGGCACCGCAAGGAGCCTGCCCCGGCCCCGAAAGCCTGAACAGAGCATGCCCATGCCTTGGGCGCGCAGGCAAGCTTTCAGACCCGGCGCGCTGCGGCTGAACGCGGTCTGCCTGTGGGGAAGCAGCGCTCCCGCCGCCGGACGTAAAAAGGCGGCTTTGCATGGTTACTGAGGGCTGACTCTAGAGCAGATTACCTTTGACTTTTTATGAAAGTCAAAGGTGGCATTCAGGCGAAAAACGCGGTTTTCGCCTGAATGTACGCCGCGTTGCGGCGGCTGCCGCTTTCGCGTCAGCAGAGCATTTTCAAAGAGAAAATGCTCTAGACCCGCCCGCTGCCCTTGCAGACCGGACAAGGCGTGCTGTTGCCGCAATGCGGGCAACTCACGGGCGTCACCCGGCCGTTGCCCCGGCAGCGCGGGCACGGCTGATCGCCATACTCCGTGCGCGCGACGCCCTTGCCGCTGCAATCGGGACAAAGCGGCTTGCGCTGGCCGTTCCAACACGCGCCGCAGGAAATTCTGCCGCTGCCGTCACATTTGTTGCACAGTTGCATCTGCTCACTCCGAAATAGGAAAATGAAGAGGGACACACCCGCCGCCTGCGGCCGCGGGCAACAGGGAACAGACCGGGCGCAATATCCTATCTACCCAGAATACCAAGTATAACGGAAGGAACCGCCTTGCGGCGGCTCCTCTACCCATCATAATCCCTATGCGCGTCCAAACGCGGAAGGCTCTAGTTGCAGCCCTCTTCAACCTTGAAGAACGCCGCCGCGCCCGCGCCGCACACCGGGCAGGAATCACACGGACCTTCATGCGTGTAGCCGCAGATTTTGCAGACATAGTAATCGGTCTTGGGCAGGCCCGAAGGATTGGCAATGGCTTTCTTGTACAGATTGGCGTGCACTTCTTCCACTTTGTTGACAAAGTCGAAATACTTGGCAACCGCGGTCTGGCCTTCGGCCTGGGCGTCCTTGATCATTTCAGGATACATCTTGGTGAATTCGTAGGTTTCCCCTTCCAGGGCAGCCTGAAGATTGGCGGCAGTGTCGCCGATCTTGCCCGCATTTTTGAGGTGGGCATGGGCATGGATGGTTTCAGCGGCGGCAGCCGCGCGAAAAAGTTTGGCCACCTGGGGCAGGCCTTCCTTTTCGGCCACCTGGGCAAAAGCGAGGTATTTGCGGTTGGCCTGGGATTCGCCGGCAAAGGCAGCCATGAGGTTTTCCTGCGTTTTGCTCATTACATTCTCCTTCTCATATGATTGTTGGCATGTTATTTATTAAGAACAATTCCTGTTTATCGAAAGCTGCGGGCATTGTAAAGTGTTTTCGACGATTTTTTATGCGCGCAGAGAAGGATCCCGCTGTTCTCGGCTTCTAGGGCGTGTTAGCACTATTCTGCGCATTCTTAACTATTTTAAAGAGTTCAACGAAAATCCTTTCCCGGCAGAATTACGAGGCAGTGTTCCGAAACAACAAGACTTTTTCTGATAAGTGTGAACACGCCCTAGAGCATTTTGCTTTTGAAATTATTCAATTTCAAAAGCGGCGCTGCCATCATTTCGCCTGAAAAGCGTGGTTTTCAGGCTCATTCGGCGCGGGCGTCCGCTCCCGCGGCCGCCAGAGCGGTTGCCGTTTTCAACAGCAAACCGCTCTATCCTTCAAGATGCGCCTCCATCGAGATCCCGAAGCCGCGAAAGCCCCTTTACTCCCGCCCGTCCTCTTTCTCCGGCGCGAACTGCGCGGCCTGCGGCCCGTCGCTCATTTCGCCGTGATGCTTGAGGGTCAGCCCCTGATTGATGAAATACACATGCTCGGCAATATTGATGGAGCGCCGCCAGATTCGCGTCAGCGAACGGGTGACCAGAATGATGTGCATGGCCAGATGCGGCTCCAGATCCGCCTTTGGCCCGGAAAGCCGTTCCATGATGCGCTGGATGATCCGCACCTCGCACTGCACGGCCTCGTCTTCTCCCAGACTCATGGCCAGAGCGGCTTCGGCGTCATTGGCGCGAAAAATAGTCATGGCCTGCTCAAAGGCCTGACGGGCTTTGTCGAACATCTCGCGCACATGGGGTATGACCCCGTAGCCGGGCATATCCTGCATCAGAATAGCCTGCTCGGCCATGCTCACGGCTTCGTCGCCAATGCGCTCCAGATCCACCACCATGCGCAGGGAGCTGACCACAAAACGCAGATCGCCTGCAACGGGCTGGGTGCGCGCCAACAGTCGCAAGGTCATGGCGTCGATCTCGTTTTCCAGCTCATCAATGGCCGCGTCGCTTTCAATGACTGCGGCCGCGCGGCCAGGGTCGTTGGCGGCCAGGGCCTTGCCCGCCTCTTCCAGGGCAATGCCCACGCTGGCGCACATAACCAGAAGCCGGGTGCGCAAGGTCACAAGCATTTGCTGCAACTGATTTTCCTGCCGGTTCATGGGGCTTTCTCCTGGATAAAAATGCGTTCTCAAAGATGCGTTCTCAATGAAAGGCAGCGCGCCTCGCCAAAACAGCGGCGGAAGGAACACGCGCTCAAGACAACCGTTAACCGAATCTGCCGGTAATGTAATCTTCGGTCTGCTTTTTGCCGGGCCGGGTGAATATCACGTCCGTGGCGTCGTGCTCTATGAGCCGTCCCATGTAGAAAAAGGCCGTGTAGTCCGAGACGCGCGCGGCCTGCTGCATGTTATGGGTGACAATGATAATGGTCAACGAGGATTTGAGCTCGTGAATGCTCTCTTCGATTTTCTGCGTGGCGATGGGATCCAGGGCGCTGGCGGGCTCGTCCATCAGCAGCACTTCCGGCTCCACGGCCAGGGTGCGCGCAATGCACAAGCGTTGCTGCTGCCCGCCGGAAAGCCCCAGGGCCGAGGCGTTGAGCCGATCCCTGACCTCATCGAAAAGAGCGGCCCGGCGCAGTGAAGCCTCCACTTTCTCGGCGATCAGCGTTTCATCCCTCACGCCGTTGACGCGCAAGCCATAGGCCACGTTTTCATAGATGCTCTTGGGAAAGGGATTGGGCTTTTGAAAGACCATGCCCACCCGTTGACGCAGGGAAACCACATCGGTTTTGGGGCTGTTGACGTCTTCGCCGTCCAGCAGAATTTCTCCTTCCACGCGCGCGCCCGGCACCAGATCGTTCATCCGGTTCAGGCAGCGCAAAAAGGTGGACTTGCCGCAGCCGGAAGGGCCGATCAAGGCCGTGGCTTTTTGCGGCGCAAAACTCAGACTCACATCGTGCAGGGCCTTGTTCTGACCATAAAAGACACTGACGTTTTGGGCCAGCAGATTTTTCTTCATTACGTTGCCGCTCCATCGGGATTTTTTTCGTCGTGATCCACTTCTGCCGGTGCAAGGGAGAAAACAATGGCCGTGCTGCCGTCCTGCGCCGGGCTCTCGGCGCGTATCCGGCCGTTGTGCCGTTCCACGATATGCTTGCAGATAGCCAGCCCCAGGCCGGTGGAAGCCTGGCCGCGGTGCCGCTCCACCTGGTAAAAACGCTCGAAGACCCGCTCAAGATCTTCAGCAGGGATGCCCGGCCCGTGATCCGTAACGCGAAAGACCACTTCCGCCTGCTCCCCGCTCCCGCTCCTGCGCGCGCCAATCCGCACGGCACTGCCTTCCGGCGCGTAACGGCAGGCGTTTTCGAGCAGGTTGCGAAAGACCTGCGTCAGATGCGGCAGGCTGGCCATGACGCGGCAATCCGAAGGTATATCTTCTTCCAGCCGCAGGTCGCGCCTTTCCAGGGCTTCCCGGCACATGCCGCGGGCCTGGGCCACGGCTTCGCGCGGGTCTGTGGGCGCGAGCTCAAGGCTGCCGTTTTTGCCCTCCAGGCGGGCCAGAGAGAGCAAATCTTCAACCATGCGCGTGAGACAGGCTCCGTTCTTGAGAATGATTTCGCCAAAACGGCGGCACTCTGGCGAGGCGTCCAGGCTGATCAATGTTTCGGCATAGCCCTGGATGGCCGTGAGCGGGGTGCGCAGCTCATGCGAGACATTGGCCGCAAAATCCCGGCGCACGCGCTCCAGCCGCACCAGTTCCGTGATGTCGTGAAACACGGCCACGGCTCCCAGATGTCTGTCCGGCCCGGCAGGCCGCGAAAGGCAGACGGACATGACCTGCCCGGAGGGCAGATCCAGATGCAAATGCCGCTGCACCTTTTCGCCCTGGTCGCAAGGTTTGCCGTGGGCGTCGGCGTACTCGCCTTCCGGCGCGGCCAGCATGTCGTCCACAGCCTCTTGCAGGGCGGGCGAGGGAATGACCTCCACCACCTGCGCGCCCCGCGCAGCGGCCGCTTCCGGAAAATTGCGCGCCAGGGCCCGGTTGCAGCGGCGGATGCGGCCGCGCGGGCCGAGCACCAGCACGCCGTCGCTCATGGTGTCCAGAATGCTTTCCAGCTGGGCAGTCTGATCCGCGGCGGCGCGCATGTGCTGCTCGATATTTTCGGCCATGCGGTTGACCGCCTCGGCCAGAGGCGCAAACTCGCTGCCCGGTATGCGCCGCAGACGGCGCTGGAAGTTGCCCAGAGAAATGCCCTCCACCACGGCAATCATCCGGTTCAGGGAACGGCGCAGCGCGCCGGAGAGCAGGACGGCCAGCAAAAGGGAAAGCGCGGCCGTGAACAGGCCGATCTGGCTGAACACGCTCAGCCGGCTTTCAATCAGTCGCCGCAAGTTTTCCAGGGGGACGGAGAGGCGCAGCAGACGGCCATCCTCAAGGCGGGTGGCGGCGTACGCCAGATCCAGATCAAGGGTCCCGCTGGGCCGGATCGCAAAGCCCTGCCCTGTGGCCAGAGCCTGCTGAATTTCAGGGCGATCCGCATGATTGTCCAGGCGAGTCACAGGCTGGGCCTCGCTGGCCGTGTCGCCCAGCACAGTGCCCCGGGCATCCAGAAGGGAAAGTCGCTCATTCGGCATATTCAGAATGCGCGCCAGTTCCGGCAGGTTGGCCGCTTGCGGGCCCAGTTTGTCCAGAATGACCCCGGCCAGGCGCGTTTCGTAGACCAGGCGCTCCCGCGCGGCCTGCAATTGGCTGCGCTCAAGCCAGGCCTTGCCGTAAATAACGGCAATGCCGATGGAGAGCAGGGACACAAGCAGAACACTGAAAAAAATACGGGTGCGAAAGGAAAACATGGCTTCCCCGGTTTGCTGCTGCAGGAACGCGCAACGCTTCGCGACGCGCCGACAAGTCTACCTGCTGTACATACTGACTGCGTTCTACGTTACTGTTTTTTTCGGATGCGTCCGCACTGGCCGCCCGGCAAAGGAGGCAATGCGGAGGAGGATCTAGGCCTTGATCCGGTACCCCACGCCGCGCACTGTCTCCAGCGTGGCCGCGGCCGTGCCCAGCTTGGAGCGCAGGCGGCGCACATGCGTATCCACCGTGCGGGCGTAGCCTTCAAAAGAATAGCCCCAGACATTGTTCAGCAACTGCTCGCGGGTGCGCACCGAACCCGCATGGCGCAAGAGATCCTCCAGCAGCCGGAACTCGGTGGCCGTGAGAGCCAGTTCCGCGCCGTCCACGGTCGCCGCGTGCGCCTCGGGATTGAGCACAATGCCGTGGCGCGCAAGTCTGCCGCTGTCCGCGGCGCGGTGGCCCCGGCGCAGGACGGCCTTGATCCGCAGCATCAGCTCCCGCACGCTGAAGGGTTTGACCACATAGTCGTCGGCCCCCAGCGTCAGGCCCACAACGCGATCCACTTCCTCGCCGCGCGCCGTGAGCATCAGTATGGGGATATCCGCCGTTTCCGCCTGGGCGCTGAGCTGACGGCAGACTTCAAAGCCGTCCAGACCGGGCAGCATCACGTCCAGAAGGATCAGAGACGGCAGCTTCTGCCGGGCCAGAGCAAGGCCGCCGGGCCCGTCTTCAGCCTCCAGCACGCCGAAGCCCTCGCGCTCCAGATTGAAACGCAAAAGCTCGCGGATGTCGGCCTCATCTTCAACCACAAGAACGGATTGTGCGCTCATACATTTCTTCCCTTGTCACGCCGGGCAGTAAAACAGGCTTTTGCGGCAAAACAATGGTCACAATGTTACAATTTCGCGACAGGCCCGGACTGGCGCAAAGTCCGGCTCCGTCGCCCCTGGGGAGCATTTCGCCAGGCTTCACGCACTCTTCGCCTTTTCGTCGCCAATCTGTAACAAAGCCCGGTCAAAAGGGGAATGCGCGGAAGGGATTCCCCCTGCCGCAAGTCCGGAGCAGAGTACTTTTGAAAAGCCGCACGGGGCACGCTCCGCGTTTGCACGGCTGCCTGGCAGAGCATTTTTCAAGTATCCATGCTCGAAAAAAGGAGATTCACCATGACTTTCGGCAAATTGCTGGCAACGGCTCTGACCGTCCTGGGGCTCAGCGCCCCGGCCCTGGCGGCGCAGGATATTGTGATCAACGGCTCCACCACGGTGCTGCCCGTGGTGCAGAAAGCCGGGGAAGCCTTCATGGCCTCGCATCCCGGCGTGAGCTTGAGCATTTCCGGCGGCGGTTCGGGCAACGGGATCAAGGCGCTGATCGAAAAACAATGCAACGTGGCCATGAGCTCGCGCGACATTAAAGAAAAGGAAGCTGCCGCGGCCGCGAAAAACAGCGTCAAGCCCGTGCGTACGGCCATTGCCGTGGACGCCATCGTGCCGGTGGTGCACCTCTCCAACCCGGTCAGCGCACTCAGCACCAGCCAGCTCAGGGACATTTTTGCCGGGAAAATCACCAACTGGAAGGAGCTGGGCGGCCAGGACGCCAGAATCGTGCCCATCTCGCGTGACACCTCCTCCGGCACCTTTGAATCCTGGGAAGAGCTGGTCATGAACAAGCAGCGCGTCACCCCGGCGGCCCTGATGCAGGCCTCCAACGGCGCTGTGGTTCAGGCCGTGTCCAACAATAAAAACGCCGTGGGCTACATCGGCCTGGGCTATCTGGGCAAATCCACCAAGGCCCTGAAGGTGGACGGCGTGGAAGCCAGCGCCGAAACCGCGATTTCCAAGCAGTGGCCCATAGCGCGCGAGCTGTACATCTTCACGGACGGCGAGCCTGCCGGTGACGTGAAAAAGCTGGTGGACTATCTGCTGGATCCCGGCAAGGGCCAGAAGAATGTCAGGGAAGTGGGCTATGTGCCCATCTCCCGCTAGGGCTGACCATCGGAAACGGTTGGAGCGCGGGCCGGATATGCGGACGGCTGCCTGTGCCGTGGCGGCAAGACATGCCGCCGACACAGGGGCAAGGGCATCCGGTCCGCTGTCGGCAACGGCCCACGCTCAGATTGAGGCGGCCGCCGCGCCGGTGAACATGCCCGCCAGCAAACGCAGGCGAAATGTACTTTCGCCGCCAAGCGCCGGAGCAAAAGCAAGCTGCTCCAGGGCATGGCTCACCGGCCAGGCGGCAGGCCAGGCACAAAGAAAATACGTTTCTCAAGGGGGTCATGCCCATGCGCTCAGGATCGGATCTCAGGGAAAAAATCATCCGCTACGCGTTGACCGGCGTGGCCGGCAGCTCCCTCCTGGCTCTGGCGGGCATTGTGATCTTTCTGTTCATGGAAGGTCTGCCGCTTTTCGCGCATTATTCCGTGTTTGATTTTCTTTTCGGGCGGCTCTGGTATCCCACGGAAGATCCGGGCCTGTTCGGCATCTTTCCGCTGCTTCTGGCCTCACTGGCGGTGACCGCGCTCTCCTCTCTGCTGGCCGTGCCCTTGGGCGTGCTTACGGCAGTGTACCTTACGGAAATCGCGCACCCGACAACGCGGCGGTTCATCAAACCCTTTGTGGAGCTGCTGGCGGCCCTGCCCTCTGTGGTGCTGGGCTTTCTGGGCATGGTGATCCTGGCCCCCTGGATTCAGGAAGTCTTCAATGCCCCCACGGGCCTGAATCTGCTCAACGCCTCGCTGGTGCTGGCCCTGATGAGCGTGCCCACCATTTGCTCCATCTCGGAAGACGCGCTGTACAGCGTGCCGCGCGAACTGCGCGAAGCATCCCTGGCTTTGGGCGCAACCCGCTGGCAGACGACCCTGCGCGTGGTGATCCCGGCGGCGCTTTCCGGCATCGGCACAGCCGTGATGCTCGGCATGTCCAGAGCCATCGGGGAAACCATGGTTGTGCTGATGGCGGCCGGGGGCGCGGCGCTGATTCCCACGTCCCTGCTGGACCCGGTGCGGCCCATGCCCGCGTCCATTGCCGCTGAAATGGCCGAAGCGCCCTTCCGCAGCGATCATTACCATGCGCTGTTCGCCATCGGCATTGTGCTTTTCTTTCTGACCCTGGCATTTAACCTGCTGGCCGGGCATATTGCCGAAAAGCACCGCCAGGCAGGATCCTCCAGCCTTTAGAGCGGTTTGCTGTTGAAAGCGGCAACCGCTCTGGCGGCCGCGGGAGCGGACGCCCGCGCCGAATGAGCGTCCAGACCGCGTTGCGGTAGCCGTTAGCAAGCTTTGCTTGCTTACGGATAGCGACAGCGGTTGCGTTGGCTGGCTGCCGCAGTAACCAGTTGCTGTCTTCATCCGTAGCTTCCTTCGTCGCAACGGCTGAAGCCTGGACGCGAAATGATGGCAGCGCCGCTTTTGAAATTGAATAATTTCAAAAGCAAAATGCTCTAGGCGCAGGCGAAATTTACTTTCGCCGTTACGCTCCGGAGCGAGCGTTTCAAAAGCAATATGATCTAGACCGCAAGGGAGCCGCACATGCATGTTTTAACGTCGTCCAAAGGCCGTGGCGTGCAACAGGCAGTCATGTTCGTCGCGCTGCGTGTGATCGCGGCCTGCAACGTGCTGGCCCTGCTGGGCGTCTGCGCCTTTCTGCTGCACAACGGCCTTCCGGCCCTGAGTTGGGAATTGCTTACCGAGCCGCCGCGCAAAATGATGACCGAGGGCGGCATCTGGCCCTGCATTGTGGGCACGGCCATCTTGTCGCTGGGGTCCCTGGCCCTGGCCTTTCCTCTGGGCGTGGCTTCGGCCGTCTACCTGCACGAGTATGCCGGGCGCAATGGCTTTGCCCGCTTCATCCGGCTGGGCGTGAACAATCTGGCCGGCGTGCCGTCCGTGGTTTTCGGTCTGTTCGGCCTGTCTTTCTTTGTCACTTTCTGCGGCTTCGGGGTCAGCATCCTTTCCGGCGTGCTGACCCTGGCCGTGCTGACCCTGCCGGTGATCATCGGCACAGCCGAGGAAGCCCTGCGCTCCGTGCCCGACACCTACCGGGAGGCTTCCCTGGCCCTGGGGGCCACCAAATCCCAGACCATCGCCCGCGTGGTTCTGCCCTGCGCCCTGCCCGGCATGCTTACCGGGGCCATTTTGGGCGTGGCCCGCGCCGCGGGCGAAACAGCGGCCATCATGTTCACCGCGGCGGTCTTCTACACGCCCAAGAACCCGGATTCTATTTTCAGCGCGGTCATGGCCCTGCCCTATCACATGTATGTGCTGGCCACGGCAGGCACGGAAATAGAAACGACCCGGCCGTTGCAATACGGTACGGGCCTTGTGCTGGTCCTGCTGGTACTGGGCATGAACCTGGCCGCCGTGATCCTCCGGGATCGCCTGCAACGGCGGCGGTAGGCATGTTGCCTGCCGGATGCCTTGAGGCGGCGGCCCGACTCACTCCAGACTGAGAATGACCGAAAAGGCCTTGAACGCGACCTGTACCCTGTCTCCGGCGCGCAGGCGCACGCCGCTGCCCGGCTGCGCGCTTTGCAGGGCGCAGACCTGGCTGCCCTCCGGCAGGGCGGCCAGAATCTCCGCCACCATCCCGTCTTCGCGCACCCGCTCCACCAGAGCGGGGAAACTGTTTTCCGCGGCGGCGGCGCACCCGCTGCCCCGGCGATCGGGCGTGGGCGGATCCTGTTGGACCATGACCCAGGGGGCCTTGACGCTGGCGTTGACCAGCTTGCCGTCGCAAAGCGCGAGGCTGCGGCAGCTTTCATCCGTGATCAGAGCCGTGATGCGCAAGCCCCCGGCCGTGCTCAGCACCACTTCGACCAGCAGGCCGGAACGGCGCAGAGAAACAATGCGCCCCTGAAAGACGTTTCTGGCGCTGGTTTTCATGGGCCGCTCCCTTTGCAGTTGTTCGCGCAAAAGACGTTGCGCCTCGCGCGGATCGCAGCGCACGATGCCGCCCTGGGCAGGGCCTGTTCCGCGCCCCAGAAAAATGTCCACCACCGGCAGCGGCAGGCCCTGACGCGCCAGCTCCAGAGCCCTGCTGTGGCGCAGCGCCCGCGCGCTGAGCAGGCCCTTGGGCAGTCCGCAGGCTTCGCCGCACTGTTGCAGGCAGCGGCGCACATAGCTGGCGTCACAGCGCATCAGTTCCCGGTCAGCGGGAAACAGGGCCGGATCTTCCAGTATCCGGCGCAAGCGGCGGCTTACAGCCAGGGGCAGCGGCACTTCGCGCTGGAATTGGCCGCCCAGGCGCAGCAGGCCGTTTTCCAGATCCAGATCATGCATGCGCAGAGCGAAAATCTCCACCAGACGCAGGGCCCCATAGCGCAAAAGCATGAAGATCAGCCAGATGCGCAAACGTGGCCGCTTTTCGCGCGGGCCGCGCGCCGCCACTGCCCGCTCCCACAGCCACGTCTCCACGGCCAGCAATTCCTGCGGGCTGAGCCGTCCGTTGTCCTGCATCAGGGCCGCCGAATCGCGGCGCAAAAGGCGCTGGCGCAACCAGGCCCGATCCGCCGGGGAGAGCGTGCGCAGCAGCGCGGCCAGTTGTTCACGGGTGTCGCTTTTCTCCATGCTTTTTCCGCCGGTTTGCCCTCATCATACAGGCAGTGCCCCTGTTTTGTACAGCCTGCACGCTTTCAGCGCAAAACGTGAGCAGCTTGCACGCTGCCCGGACTGGGATAGGATGCCGTGACATGACCACCCCAACTGCGCGCAAGGAGAAGAAGCTCATGAAAACCCCGCTCATTACCCGGATTGCCCTGGCCCTGGTCTGTACGGCTCTGCTGGCCCTTCCGGCCAAAGCCTCGGAAATGACCATTTCCGGCGCCGCCAGTCTGACCAACGCCTTTACTGAGCTCAAGGGGCTGTTTGAGAAAGAGCATCCCGGCCTGACGGCGCATGTCAACTTCGCGGCCTCCAATCCCCTGCTCAAACAGATCCAGGAAGGCGCGCCGGTGGACGTTTTCGCCTCCGCGGATCAAGCCACTATGGATAAAGCCGTGGCCTCCAGGGTGGTGGACCCTTCAACACGCAAGGATTTCGCGCGCAACGAGCTGGTGCTGATCGTGCCCGCGGGCGGCAAAAAGCCTGCGGATCTGGCTGAGCTCAAAACATTCAGGCGCATTGCCGCGGGCAATCCCGGATCCGTGCCTGCCGGGCGCTACACCCGCGAGGCCCTGACCACGGCCGGGCTGTGGGATGTGTTGCAGCCGCAACTGATCCAGGGCGCCAGCGTGCGCCAGGTGCTGGAGTATGTGGCGCGCGGCGAAGTGGACGCGGGCTTTGTCTACGCCACGGACGCCAGGCAGCAGGCGGGCAAGGTGGATGTGGTCATGACGGTTCCGGGGCACAGGCCCGTGCTCTATCCTGTGGCCGTGGCCCTGACCGGCAAAAATCCCCAAATGGGCCGCGCTTTTCTGGACTTTCTGCTTTCGCCGCAAGGCCAGGCCATCCTTGCCAGATACGGTTTCTCTAAACCGTAAGCAAAACTCCTCGCTTTGCTTTTTCAGCGGAGAAGGCTACCGGCGCATGAACTTTGATCAGCTTGACATTCTCAGGCCGCTGGAGCTTTCCCTCAGGGTGGCGGGCCTGGCGACCCTCTTTTCCTTTGTGACGGGCACGCTCACGGCCTGGCTTCTGGCCCGCAAAAAGGGAAGCATGCCCGCGCTGGTGGACGCTGTTTGCACCCTGCCGCTGGTGCTGCCGCCCACGGTCCTGGGCTATTACCTGATTCTGCTGGTGGGGCGGCGCGGGCTTTTGGGGCAGTGGCTGGCGGATCTGGGCATCAACCTGATTTTTTCCTGGCAGGGGGCCGTGGTGGCGGCCACGGTGGTGGTCTTTCCGCTGATCTACAAATCCGCGCGCGCCGCCCTGGAACAGGTGGACCCGCATCTGGAGGACGCGGCCCGCACCCTGGGCGCCCCGGAATGGCGCGTTTTTGTGAGCATTTCCCTGCCGCTGGCCTGGAAAGGCATTTTCGCCGGGCTGATGCTGGCTTTTGCGCGCGGCATGGGCGAATTCGGCGCCACGCTGATGATTGCGGGCAACATCCCCGGCAAGACCCAGACCCTGGCCCTGGCCATCTACGACGCCTTTCAGGCGGGCAATGATCTGCAGGCCGCCTGGCTGGTGATCATCACCTCTCTGGCCTGCGTCATTCTGCTGATGGCCGCGGAACTCCTGCTGAAACTGAAAAGGCGGCCCTGGTGATCGCGCTGCGTCTGCACAAGAAATTCAGGAATACGGCCCTGCCCTTCTGCCTGGACGTGGAATACGAGATCGGCGGGCGCGGCAAAACCGCGGTCCTGTTCGGGCCGTCCGGTTCGGGCAAGAGCCTGACCATGCAGTGCCTGGCCGGGCTGATGCGGCCCGACGCGGGATACATCCGGCTGAACGGCCGGACCCTGTATGACGACGCCACAAAGGTTTTTGTTCCGGCCCGGCGGCGGCGCATCGGCTATATGTTTCAGGATTATGCCCTCTTTCCGCATTTGAGCGTGCTGCAGAATGTGGCCTATGCGCGCACCGGCTGCTGGCCCTGGCGGCTTTGCGCCCGGGAGCGCCACAAGGCGCAGGCCATGCTGGATCGCTTCGGCATCGGGCATCTGGCCCGGCATCTGCCGGCGCAGCTTTCCGGCGGGCAGCGCCAGCGCGTGGCTCTGGCCCGCGCGCTCAACGCCGCCCCCCAACTCCTCTTGCTGGACGAGCCTTTTTCCGCCCTGGACCCGCTGCTGCGCCACCGTCTGCGGCAGGAACTTCTGGAGCTGCTCCGGGATCTGACCATCCCGACGGTGATCATTACCCACGATCCCGATGATGTGGATGCCTTTGCGGGCGTGCTGATTCTCTATGAGCAGGGCCGGGCCGCAGTGATCCGGGATTACCCCGGCCTGCGGGCCGGTTTTGCCACGGCCGGGCACTGCCTCTTGCATCTGCAGGAGCATTGCCCGCCGGAGCGCACAGATCCGGCCCGGCCGGCCCGCATGGGCTGAACCGGTTCGAGGGGGCAGCCCCGGCGCTGCGACTCCGTCGGAGCTGCCCACTTGGCAAATGAGACCCGTTCAAAGGAAGACGCAGGCCATCTGTCCGGCAAACAGGACAGATTGGACAGACACTGTATGAAAAACAAGACATTTTTACGATCTGCCCGGCTCCGCTTGACAGCGATTTTCTAAAAGAAGTATAAAATTCAATAAGATATGAAACATTTTGCGCCGGCATATACTTTGCAAATAGTCTAGTAATTTTCACATGCTTCATGGAGGCTCCGCGGGCTGCCCCACTGCCCTTTGCCGCCTTGAGCGCCGTGACGGCGCGGGCCGGCTGAAGGCGGGGCGACCGCGGGACAATCATCACCCAACAGCGCGCAAGCAAAGGAGCAACTATGCCTAAAATGACCCCCAGCGAGGCCATGGCCGAAGTCCTCGTGGAAGAAGGCGTCAAACATGTCAGCGGCATTCTCGGATCCGCGTACATGGATCTGCTTGACCTCTTCCCCGCCGCGGGCATTGATTTCATCTCCGTGCGTCACGAGCAGACCGCCGGTCACATGGAAGACGCCTTCACCCGCATGACCGGCCGCTGCGGCGTGGTCATCGGCCAGAACGGTCCCGGCATCACCAACTATGCGACCGCCGTGGCCACCGCCAACATGGCCCACACCCCGATGATCATCATCTCCCCCAGCGCGGGTTCCGCGTCCGTGGGCTGGGACGGCTTTCAGGAATGTGACACATGGAACCTGTTCAAGCCGATCACCAAGGCTTCCCTGCGCATTCCGCATCCCAAACGCGCGGCCGACGTGCTGCGCACCGGCTTCCGCACGGCCTACGCCCTGCGCGGCCCGGTGCTGGTCGACATCCCCCGCGACTACTTCTACGGCGAGCTGGATGAAGAAATCCTGAAGCCCTCCCAATACCGCGTGGCCCCCGGCGGCATCGGCAATCCGGAGCAGTTCAAGCATGCCGTTGAAGTGCTCAAATCCGCCAAGCGCCCGGTGATCGTCTCCGGTCGCGGCGCTGTGGACGCGGACTGCGTGGACGTGGTCAAGGCCCTGGCCGAGCATATTGCCGCGCCCGTGGCCTGCAGCTACCTGCACAATGACGCCTTCCCGGCGGATCATCCGCTGTGGTGCGGCCCCATCGGCTACATGGGCTCCCATGCCGCCATGCGCATCATGGAAAAGGCCGACGTGATCCTGGCCATCGGCAGCCGCCTGTCCTATTTCGGCACCCTGCCCCAGGACGGCATCAACTACTTCCCCAAGACGGCCAAAATCGTCCAGATCGACATCAATCCCCTGCATATCGCCAAGACCCACCCGATCACCGTGGGCCTGTGCGCGGACGCCAAGGACGCTTCCCAGGAGCTGTACAAGCAGTTGCGCGAGGCCATGCCCAAGCGCGACATCACCGAAGCGGCCAATATGGTCAAGGAAGAACTGGACAAGTGGCACAAGGAAATCGACGCGATCGCCAACGAGCCGGTGATGGAAGGCCGCATGCATCCCCGCAAGGCTCTGGAAGTGGTGGGCAAGTTCATTTATGACAATGACGCCATTGCCACCACGGACATCGGCAACACCTCCTCCACGGCCAACAGCTATCTGCGCTTCCGCAATCCCAAACGCGACATCGCCACCCTGACCTTCGGCAATACCGGCTTTGCCTACCAGGCCGCCCTGGGCGCGCAGCTCGCCTGCCCGGACAAGCCGGTGGTCTCCATTGCCGGCGACGGCGCCTGGGGCATGAGCCTCTTTGAAGTGCCCACGGCCTGCCAGTTCAACCTGCCGGTCATTGCCACGGTGTACAACAACGGCGCCTGGTGCGCGGAAAAGAAAAACCAGGTGGACTTCTATAACAACCGTTTCGTGGGCGCGGACATCTGGTCCAAGTCCTACGCCAAGATCGCCGAATCCATGGGCGCGGACGGCTACACCGTCAACACCCAGGCCGACTTGGCCAATGCCCTGGAAACGGCCAAAAACAACCGCCGCCCGGCTGTCATTGAAATCATGACCGACGGCACCCGCCTTGCGCCGCCCTTCCGCCGCGACGCTCTGGCCCTGCCCACCCGCTTCCTGCCCAAGTACGAAAAGCTGGACAAGAAGTACTTCCCTAAATAAGTAAGAGATCGTACGGCCCCGTCAAACATTCTGGCGGGGCCGTATTGCATTCTTTTTCCGGCGCGCGATCCAGACATTGCCGCCTGCCCCGGCAGCGGAAAATGCTCTAAGGATAAAGGATATGCCATGAAGCCTTTTTTGCGTCGCACAGCATATACGGGACCGGTGCAGGCCGTGATTCTGGATTGGGCGGGCACGGCCGTGGATCACGGTTGCCGGGGGCCGGTGGCCGTGTTCTCCCGCGCCTTTGAGCGCTACGGCATTACGCCGGAAGTGGCCGAAGTGCGCGCGCCCATGGGCCGGGAAAAGCGCGAACATGTGCAGGCCATGCTGGCCATGCCCCGCCTGGCCGGGCTTTGGCGCGCGGCGCAACATTCCGCGCCCGACGATGCGGCCACAAATGCCGTTTTCGCCGCAGTGCAGGAACTGATGCCCGAAACCCTGGCCGACTATGCCGCGCCGGTGCCGGGTTGCGTGCAGGCCATTGCCGCCCTGCGCGCCCAAGGGCTTAAAATCGGCTCCTGCACCGGCTACAGCCGGGATATGATGGCGCGCCTCCTGCCGCGCGCCGAGGCGGCCGGGTACAAGCCCGACGCCCTGGTCACTGCGGACGAGGTGCCCCAGGGCCGCCCCTGGCCGTGGATGTGCTATCTCAACTGCCAGCGCCTGGGCGTGCATCCGCCGGAAGCCGTGATCAAGGCGGGCGACACCATTGCGGATATTGAGGAAGGCATCAACGCGGGCATGTGGAGCGTGGGCGTGACGCGCACCAGCAACGCTCTGGGCCTGACCGCGCAAGAAGCCGCGGCCCTGCCCGTGGAGGAACTTTGCCGCCGCGAGCAAGAACTGGGCCGCGCCTTTCTGGACGCGGGCGCGCACTATGTACTCTCAAGCATCGCGGATTTGCCGGGCCTTGTGGATCAGGTCAATGCGCGCCTGGCGCGCGGGGAACGGCCGTAAGGGATCTTCACCGTAAAACGCGCGTTTCACGGCCAATCCGCTCCAGCCCCCCCCCGACGCGCGGATCGCCCGCGCCGGGAGGCTTGCGGCTCATGCGTGGCGGCTGATGCCGTATTTGCGCAACTTCTCGTACAGGGTGGCGCGCGCGATATGCAGGGCTTTGGCCGTGCGGGTCACATTGCCCTTGTGCTCGGCCAGGCTTTTTTTGATGACCACGGCCTCGGCGTCGGCCATGATCCCGCCGAGATCGCTGGCCGAACCCACGGCGCGCAGGGGCAGATCGGCGCTGGGCAGAGTGTCCGGCGGAAAGTCCTCCACCTCAATGACCTCGCCCTGGCGCACGGTGGCCGCATGCACCACGGCATTGTGCAGCTGGCGCACATTGCCCGGCCAGGAAAATGCGCGCATGGCGGCCTCGGCCGCCGGGCTGAAAAGCACATGCTCCAGCCCCATGCGCGAAAGAAAATAGCGGGCAATGGGCAGGATGTCGTCGGCCCGGTCCTTGAGCGGCGGTATTTCCAGCACAAAGGTATTGATGCGGTAGTAGAGATCCTCGCGGAAGGAGCCCGCGCGCAGCATGGCCGTGATGTTGCGGTTTGTGGCCGCCACCAGGCGAAAATCCACGCTTTTGGCGTTGACCGAGCCCACCCGGCAGATGCTGCGGGTTTCCAGCACGCGCAGGAGCTTGGCCTGGATCTGCGGCGGCATTTCGCCGATTTCGTCCAGAAAGAGCGTGCCCTTGTCAGCCAGTTCGATCTGGCCGATCTTGCCGTCCTGATGCGCGCCGGAAAATGCCCCGCGCGCATAGCCGAAGAGCTCGGATTCAAAAAGATCCTTGGGAATGGCCGCGCAGTTGATGCTGACCAGAGGGCCTTCGGTTCGCGGGCTTGCGGCGTGCAGGGCATGGGCGAAGAGCTCCTTGCCCGCGCCCGTGGCCCCCAGAATCAGCACCGGGGCATCCAGGCGCGCGTAGCTGACCACCTGTTGCTTGAGGCGGCGCATGGGCGCGCTGTCGCCCAGAATGCTGGCCAGCGTATATTGCGGGGAAAGGCTGGCCTTGAAGCGCCTTTTATACTGGTTGAGCTTATGCCCGAGATGCTCGATTTTGGCGGAAAGTTTTTTCAACTCTTCGGGATCATTAAAAATCGCCTGAGAGACCATGCCGATCAAGCGGCCCTGGCCGTCGCGCACGGGGATGCGGTTGACGACCAGCGGCACGGCATTGCCCGGCGCGATCTGGCAGAGCTCGCCCATTTCAGGCCGCCCGTCGCGCAGCACAATGGCCGCGCGTGAATGGGGGATGACCTTTGTGATGTCCTGGCCCAGCAAATCATCGGGCCGCTGCCCCAGCAGATCGGCATAGGCCCTGTTCACAAAACGGATGACGTAATCCGTGTCGCAGAACAGCACGCCCATGGGCAGGCTGTCCAGAATCAGGGAGGTGACCTCGCTGCTTTTTATGACCCGGGACATAAAGGCTCCTCCTGCACATATTGCGGAAAACGTCGCTCCTCCGCCGGCAAGTATATCGTCGGGCGCGGCGTGAGGCAACAGCTTTGCCGCCGTGGGCCAGGGCTGACGCAGCGTATGCGGCAGCCCTGGCGGCGATGCGACAGCATCGCCCGAAGCCGCAGGCTTCATGGAAGCGAAATGCGGCTCCGCCGCCGAAGCGGCTCTTACCCGCGTTTATGATAGCATGACAAATTATTGCACGCACTATCTTAGAGCGTTTTGCTCATGAAATGAGCTAAACGCTCTGGCGACAGCGTTAGCTGGCGCCCGCGCCGAATGAGCGTCCAGACCGCGTTCTGGACGCGAAATGATGGCAGCGCCGCTTTTGAAATTGAATAATTTCAAAAGCAAAATGCTCTAGATGCGTCTGCCCTGAGGTTTTTATTGAGTAGCCTTGCGCCTTGGTGTATACGGTTTTATGCCTTTTCCGCGTATGGTACGGCAGCAGTGTATTTTTTCCGGACCCGGCGGAGGTTCTTGCAGCAGATAACAGGATCCGACATGAAGACCACTTCCCACAGCGCCCCGCTTTCCGGCGCGGAAAGAAGAATCCTCCTGATTGTCACAGTGGCCATCCTGGCGACTGCGGTCTCCATTTTCTGGCTTTTTTATCACTATGTGAGCAATGGCGTGAGCCGCACCGCGCTGGAGAGCTCCGACGCCCTTTTTTCCTATGTGGTGCGCCGTCTCCCGGCCGAAAGCCTGCTTCTTCTTAACAAGCCGGAGGACAACCGGCAGCCGCTGTACAGAGAAGTTCAGGATCTGCTCAAAAGCGTGCGCGATCTCACGTCTGTGCGCTATCTCTATACGACCAAGCTCAACGCCCAGGGCAAGCCCGTCTATGTGGTGGACGGCCTGGAGGAAGACGCCGAGGATTTCCGCCACATCGGCGATCTGATCGAGCCCGAGGTCCTTCCTCAACTGCGTATCTGCCTGGGCGGCAAGCCCGCGCACGCGGACAAGGTTCTGCGCACGGACTGGGGCGATATTCTGCCCGCCTGCACGCCCGTCAAAATCAACGGCAAGACCGTGGGCGCAGTGGTCATGGAGTTCGATGCCTCGCTGATCGCCGGGAGCATTCGCAACGCCCTGTCCTACAGCCTGCTCGTTTCCTGCGCGCTGGTTTTGCTGTTCATCTTTGCCACCGCCTGGCTGCTGCGCCGCCTTTCCGTGCCCTTTTACCGCAAGCTGGCCTATACAGATCTGTTGACCGGCATCAACAACCGCAACGCGTTTGAGCTGGATGTGAAGCGGATGCGCGAGCACGGCGGCCAGGACGGCATGATCGTGCTGGCCTGCGATCTGGACATGCTGAAAAAAGTCAACGATCTGCGCGGCCATGCCGCCGGGGATGCCTATATCTGCGCCCTGGCCCGCCTGCTGACCGAGCGTTTCAAAGATCGGGGGGAGACCTACCGCATCGGCGGCGACGAATTCGCCACGCTCCTGCCGCATGAGGACAGGCAGGCCCTGGATGATGAAATGCGCGACCTGCGGGCGATCGGCAGCGCCACGCTGGTGGAGAGCTTCCCCCTGCTCTTCGCGTACGGCCTTGCCGTCTTTGATCCCACGCGCGATACAGATCTGCACAGCACTCTGACCAGGGCCGACTCGCGCATGTATGCACTCAAGCGGGCTCAGCAACGTGCGCGCGCCGAGGCAGAGCCCACGGACCGGGAAGCGCGCGGCGGAGCCGCGGCAGTCACCACGCAGCACAACCTTTGACCACAACGCATTCCTGACCCGCGCAGCATGAGCCCGCGCGGCCGCGCGCAGGGCAGCGCACTTGCTGCGGCCCGGCATTTCACAAGGGCTTTACCGGCTCTGTTTCTCTTCTTTTCCGGCTGTCTGCCACAGTGCAAGGCAACCTTTACGCGCCTGCGACTCTCAGGGCATGTCCCTGTGACGGCAAGAGCTGAGCCGAATTCCGTCTGTTGCAAAAAAAAGCACACGATCTCCTTGCTATTTTAATCATATTGTCTATAGTTATATGTAATTCTATTTTACTATACCAAGGAGAACCGCATGTCCCATTCCAAAAAAGATCCGCATTCCGCGCCGTTTACGGATCCCACGGCCGCTGAACCGCACTATGACGATATAATTGATAAAAACGTCATTATGACGGATCCCGCGCCAACGCCGCCCAATAAAGAGCCCATGAACGCAGGCAGCATGAAAACCCCCGACAACGTCACGGCAAAGACCAAAGATCTGGACCTGTTCCGCGTCACTGCCGAAGGCATGGACATGACCACGGAGAGGGGTACGAAAATCTCCAACAATCAAAGCATGTTGGGCGTCGGCACGCGCGGCCCCAAACTTTTTGAGGATTTCATGTATACCGAAAAGCTCGCGCATTTCGGCCGCGAGCGCATTCCCGAACGCGTGGTGCATGCCCGGGGTACGGGCGCGCACGGCTATTTTCAGGTATACAAGCCCCTGTCCAAAATTTGCAAAGCGCACTTCCTGAATCACCCTGAGGAGAAAACGCCGGTCTTTGTGCGCTTTTCCGAGGTGCAGGGATTCCGGGGCGTTGCGGATACGGTGCGCGACATCCGCGGCTTTGCCGTCAAATTCTACACCAGGGAAGGCAACCTGGATCTGGTCGGCAACGACACGCCGGTCTTCTTCATTCAGGATCCCATAAAGTTTCCCGATTTCGTCCATGCCCTGAAGCCGGAACCGCACAATGAGGTGCCCCAGGGGCAAAGCGCGCACGATACCTTCTGGGACTATATCTCGCTGCAGCCGGAAACCCTGCACAATACCATGTGGAACATGTCCGACCGGGGCATACCGCGCAGTTACCGCATGATTGAAGGCTTCGGCATCCACAGCTTCCGCATGGTCAATGAAGACGGCCAGAGCTGCTTTGTGCGCTTCCACTGGAAGCCGCTCTGCGGCGCCGCCTCCCTGATCTGGGATGAAGCCCAACTGATCATGGGCCGCGATCCGGATTTCCACCGCAAGGATTTATGGCAGGCCATTGAAGCGGGCGACTATCCGGAATGGGAGCTGGGTCTGCAAATTATCCCTGAAGAAGACGTGGACACCTTTGACTTCGACATCCTGGACCCCACCAAATTGATTCCCGAAGCCCTGGTTCCCGTGCAACTCGTGGGCAAGATGACCCTGAACCGCAACCCGGACAACTTTTTCGCGGAAGTCGAGCAGTCGGCCTTCTGCCCGGCGAACATTGTTCCGGGCATTGAGTTCTCGGACGATCCCCTGCTCCAGGGCCGCATTTTCGCCTATGTGGATACCCAGCAACACCGCCTGGGCGGCCCCAACTTCAACGAGCTGCCCATCAACCGCCCGCTGTGCCCGGTGAGAAATCACCATCGCGACGGCTTTCACCGGATGAAGATCGAGCCAGGCGCCAATTACGAGCCCAACTCGATCAGCGGCAACTGGCCGCGTGAAGTGCCCGATGCTCCGGCCGGCGGCGGCTTCAAAACCTGTCCCGAACAGGTGGAGGGCAAAAAAGTCCGTCAGCGCAGCGAATCCTTCGGCGAATACTATGCCCAGCCGCGCCTTTTCTGGCTGAGCCAGACCAGGCCGGAGCAGATGCATATCATCGACGCTTTCAGCTTTGAGCTGAGCAAGGTCATGCGGCCGTACATCCGCGAGCGGGTCGTGGATCTGCTCACGCGCATCGACCCGGATCTGGCATCGGGTGTGGCCAAAAATCTCGGCATTGAGCTGACCAAAGAACAGTTGAGCCGCGAACTGCCCAAGCCGGTCAACGGCATTACAAGCGATCCGGCCTTGAGCCTGTACGCGCGGGGCAAGCAAGTGCTCAGATCCCGGATCGTGGCCCTGCTGATCGCCGACGGCGTGAGCGGCAAATCGGTTGAAGCCATTTGCGCGGCGCTGCAAAAGGAAGGCGTCCACCCGCAATTCTGCGCCCCGCGCATGGGCATGATCAAGACTGCCGAAGGAAAAGTGATCCAGGCCGCGGGCACTTTTCAAACCCACCCTTCTGTGCTGGTGGACGCGGTTCTCGTGCCCGACGGTGATGCAAGCGTGCAGATGCTTATGCGCGATGGCCTTGCCCTGCATTATCTGCGCCAGTCCTTCAAGCACCTCAAGGTTATCGGCTTGCACGGCAAGGCCGGAAACATGCTTAAAGCCGCGGGCCTTGAAAACAGGCAGGATGAAGGCGTCGTAACCGCGGGCAAGGCTCAGGATCTTATGCAGGCCTTCCTGAAAGGCATGAGCAAGCATCGGATTTGGGCCCGTGAAGCCGCATTGGGAGACTTTGCGGCTTGACCTCGCGCAAGCTCGCGCACTGAGCATCACGGCTGGAAAAGCGGCTCCATTTCCCAGTCTTTGCCGCACAATGCTGAACAAAAAGAACCTGTGCGCTTTTTCAGCACACAGGTTCTTGAATTTGTGGAGCCGCCTGTCAGATTTGAACTGACGATCTGCTGATTACGAATCAGCCGCTCTACCAGCTGAGCCAAGGCGGCATGGAAAAACTTTTTAGAGCATTTTCAAAGTGAAAATGCTCTGCTGACGCGAAAGCGGCAGCCGCCGCAACGCGGCGTACATTCAGGCGAAAACCGCGTTTTTCGCCTGAATGCCACCTTTGACTTTCATAAAAAGTCAAAGGTAATCTGCTCTAGAACCAAGGAGCGAAAGGCGAAAACCGTATTTGCCATTTGCTCGGCAACATGCGGAGTATTTTACTTTACTCCCTCTCCTCACTCCAAGGGCTTATAAGTACGCATCGGCTGCTTTGCCTGAACAAGGTAAGCCAACACCCGGTTTCTATTGCCAAAAAAGTCCCGCGCTGTCAAGCTGCCGGGTTCAACTCCGCTCCAGAATCAGCGGTATGGCGTGCAGTTCCCGGCTGATTTCCTCAGTGGGCCCGAGACTCCAGCGCATATCGCTCTCAGGCCAGCCCAGGCGCGTGGCCACGGCTTTGGCCACGCCCGCCACGTTGAGCACGGGATGGCGCTGAAATACATCGGGCAGACCATAGGTCAGATTGCAGGCCAGGCATTTGCCGGGCCGCTGCCGCAGTTCAAAAGCCAGCAAGGCGCGCGTGGGCGAGATCTCGCGGCTGACCAGCCGGATGTCGTACGCGCCTTCTTCAGCGCCGCCGAACAAGGCGTCGAAAAAAGCATCAGTGCGCTCGGTCGGAAAAATTTCGTCCAGAAAGGCCTGATCAAGCGGTTGCGAAGACATAACAACTCCCAATGAGGATTCGCGCCTGCACGGCATTTTCGCATAGAGCATCTGCAAGGGCGGCCCGCGCCCGATCTGCCGTAAGGCCCCGGCAGACCACCCGGCTTCCGGAGAGCGCGGGCAGCCGATCTCAGGGGATCAGGCCGCGCAGGTCATGCTCTTCCAGGCGCAGATCCTGCCTGGGCAGACGCGCGGGGCTGAAGAGCGGCAGCAACTCAGCCGGGGACATGGGTCGCCCCGCCGGGTTGAGCCCGGCCAGTCTGCCGAGCAGACCGGTGACCTGCCGCGGATCTGCGCCCTTTTCCCGCAAGGCCCGCAGAGCAAGGCTGTGGTGACGTTTGGCCAACCGCTCTCCCCCGCTGTCCAGCAGCAGGGGAACATGCAGATAGGAAGGTGGAGCATAGCCCAACAGCCGCAAAAGGGCAATCTGGCGAGGCGTGGAAGGCAGAATATCGCGCCCGCGCACCACCTGGGTCACGCCCATCAGCGCATCGTCCACAGCCACGGCCAATTGATAGGCCACCACCCCGTCGGAACGACACAGCGCGAAATCGCCGCCGCAGTCCGCCAATCGGAAATTTTGCGGCCCTTGCAGCCCGTCTTCAAAGACGATGGCCTGATCCGGGCAACGCAGGCGCAACGCGGCTTTGCGGCCGGATCGCAAGGCCGCGGCCCGCTGTTCCGGGCTCAAATCGCGGCAGGTGCCGGGATAGGGCGCGCCCGCATCTCCGGGATGCGGCGCGGCGGCCAGCAGACGCAATTCCTTGCGGGTGCAGAAACAGGGGTAGGTCAGTCCGGCGGCTTGCAGCCGGGCCAGGGCCTGCGTATAGAAATCACCGCGTCGGCTCTGCTCGTACGGCCCGGCAGGCCCCCCCAGATCCGGACCCTGATCCCAGTCCAGGCCCAGCCAGCGCAGGTCTTCCAGAATGGCGGAAGCATATTCCGGCCGGGAACGCTGGGGATCGATGTCCTCCTGACGCAGAATCAGCAGGCCGTTTTGGGCGCGCGCAGCCAGCCAGGCCAGCAGAAAGGCCCAGGCATTGCCGAGATGCAGGTAGCCTGTGGGGCTCGGCGCCAGCCGCCCGCAGATCCGGACGGGCAGGCACATGGGCTATTTTTTATTCCAGGGCATGGCCGAAAGCAACAGGCCAAACCCGCAAAAGCCGGTCAGGCCCGCAAAGACCAGCCCCGCGCCGACCAAAGCCGTGAGCCAGATCATGGGCGGCCAGAAAAACACGCCCGCAAGGCCCAGGAGCACCAGAGATCCCGCGCCGATCTGGATCTGGCGGAAGATGGGCATGGCTTGATGCCCCCGTTCCACGGGCAGACCGGCCCTGGCCCAGGCGCTGACCCCGCCGTCCAGTTGCCACGCCGGGCCCGCGGCCAGTTTTTCCAGTTGATCGCTCTGTGCGCTCGTGCGCTTGCCGGAATGGCAGGTGAAGACAATGGGCAGCTTTTCATCGGCAGGCGGCAGGGGCGCCCATTTGATCACCGAGAGCGGGACCACTTCCGCGCCGGGCACGCGCACGGAGATCACTTCATCGGGCTCGCGGATGTCCACCAGGCGGATTTTTCCTTCCCGCAGCTTTTGAAAAGCGTCAGCCGGACTGAGAAGAGGCAGCATGGCCTGCACCTACGATCTTTTGGCCCGGCTTTTGGAGCCGGAACTTTTTTTGCTTTTGCCGGCCGTATGCGCTGCCACTTTGCGTGATGTGCTTTTGCGTGAGGCGGAAACTTTGGCTTTTTTGCCCTTGGCAGCAGCCACGGCTTTTGTCTGGCCCGTTTTGGAAACAGCGGCCTTGCCGCTCACGACTGCCGTGCCGCGCCGGGACCTTTCCTTGCCGGCCACCTGCACGGTCTTGCTGCGCGAGGCGCGGCGGGTCGTGACGCTGCGCCGCGTTTTGCCCGCTTTTTTCTGCACGGACAACTCGCGCACGGCCTTTTCCTCAGCATAATCGGTGAGGCGGCTTTCGGCCTGGGCCAGAAGATTTTCGTCGGCTTCAAGCTTGACGCGGCGCGCGCTCAGAAAGGTCTTGCTGAAATAGGGATCGTCCAGGGAACTGATCTTCACCGAGCTGCGACGGCGCGGGCTGTGGATAAATTTGCCCTCGCCCACATAAATGCCGGTGTGATAGCCGCGCCGGGGATGGCGAAAAGCCACAATGTCGCCCGCGCGCATCTCTTCCACCTTATTGATGCGCTCTCCTACCACAGACTGCTCGCGCGCGGTGCGCGGCAACGTTACGCCCACACTTTTGTACGCCCAGCTCACAAAACCAGAGCAGTCAAAGCCGCCCGGACCTGAGCCGCCGCGCACATACGGAGTGCCGATGGCCGATCTGGCCTTGCTGAGCACTTGCTGCCCGGCCCGGGCCTGCTCTTTTTCAAGCGCGACCTCGTAAGAGTGGCGGAAGCGCTCGACGCGCAGGCTTTCATCCGTTGAACTCTGCCTGGCCGCGCATCCGAAAGCCAGCCCGCACCCTATAATCAACGCGCACAATTTCAAACGCGTGCCCATCCGCACTCCATCCCTGGTGGTGACTGCCTGACCGCCCTGACGGCGCAGGCAGGAAAAGATCAATATCGCTGCCTTCACGCTCCGGCCCGCCCTGCTCCGTTTGTGACGCCGCCGCGCCGCGTGGGGGCGACGGAGCTCCCGCTTCATCCGGATTCCGGACCAAAGTCCCGGCAAACAAAAGACGGGCAAAGCAGCCCATCAGTCTGAAAAGCCGCGTCAGGCTTTCATATCCAAAAGCGTTCCCAGCATGGCGTCCCCGCTGCGCATGACCTGGGCATTGGCCTCATAGGTCCGCTGCGTGGCGATCATCTGCGTCATTTCGCGAGCCAAATCCGTTCCGCTCGGCTGCACGGCTTCGGGCAACAGGCCAAGAGCCGCGCCCCGCAGTGATGCCGAATCCGTAAGGCCCAGCGCATCCGGGCCCTCAACCGCCCCGGCAAGCCCGGAGCCTTGAAAAACAGCATCCAACTGCACGCCCCGGCCTTGCGGGCCGGTGGCGTACGCCGCGCGTTGGGGCTCAAAGCCCGCTGTATTCACGTTGGCCACATTATGCGCCGTCACGGCCATGCCCCGGGAATGGGCATTCATGGCCGACGCGGCGATGTTCATGCCTGCGGAAATGCTGCTCATCGCATATACCTTGGGGGCGTTTGTAGCATAAAAAAACCTGAGTGCAAAACGCTTTTTTTGCGCTCCTTGCCCGGCACTACACTGCGGACAGGCTTTTCATGTACTGCAACGCTTTGCCCGGCCCCTGTGACAGAGCATTCTCTGCAAGAAAAAAAGACGCTGCGGCAAAAAAATTTACTCCGGCCCGCACCGGAATCTCTTCAAAAAGGCGTGCTATGAGTTCTGCTTCGGCTGTCCGCGCTGCGGGTTGCGTCTGCGACCCGGCGGACAGGACGAGGCTTGCCGTGCAGAGGGCTGCCGCGCCTCTTTCAAGCGGCGCTCAATGCGGGCAAAGGCATTGTGGTTGTGAATGGATTCCATGCTTTCCACTTCCACGCGGAACCACTCCACATGCTCGTGGCCGGAAAGTTTCTGGGCCACAGTGCGCACCACGTCCTCCACAAAGGCAGGATGGGCGAAGGCATGTTCGGTGACAAGCTTCTCGTCCTCGCGCTTGAGCAGGGTAAATACGGCCGAGGAGCCGGATTCCTCGGCTATCTCGATAAATTCCTCAAGCCAGGCGAAATCGGTCATCCGCACGCTCATGCGCACAATGGCGCGCTGGCTGTGCGCGCCTTCTTTGCTGATGGCCTTGGAGCAGGGGCAAACCGTCATCACCGGCACATCCACATCCAGCAGGAAGGATTGGCCGTGCTCGTCCAGCTCGCCGGTAATGCGGCACTCATAGGCCACCGCGCTTTTGCTGCCGGAAGCCGGGGCCGCTTTGCGCATGAAATAGGGAAAACAAAAGCGCGCCCAGGCCCGCCGCGCGCCCAGGCGCGACTTGAGGTTTTCCAGAAAGCGCCGCACGGACTGATAGCCGAGTTCCTCATTCCACCCTTCAAGGGCCTCCACAAAGCGGCTCATATGCGTGCCTTTGAAGGACGAAGGCAGATCCACGCCCAAATCCACCGTGGCCACGGTGTGCTGGCCGCCCTGGGAACGATCCCGCACCAGCAGCGGGAGCTTGAGCTCGCGCACGCCGACCCTGTCAATGCTCAGGGGCACGGTGGGGGCATGGCTTTGTACGTCTTCCATCATGCCAGATCCTGTCCGGTAGTGGTCACGCTGAACGTGCCGTGCTTGACCCCCCGGCAGGAGATCAGCCTTTCGGCCAGGGCGCGCACGCGCGCGGCCTCGCCCTTGAGCACCAGCACTTCCAGGCAGTTGTAATGATCCAGATGCACATGCAGGGTGGTCACAATAATCTCGTGGTCGTCATGCTGCATGCGCATCAGCCGCCGGGCCAGATCGTTTTTGTGGTGATCGTAGACCAGGGTCAGCGTGCCCGCGCCCTGCCCCTCTGACGTCTGCCATGCCTCCTGCACCAGAGCCTTGCGGATCAGATCCCGGATGGCTTCCGAACGATTGGAGTAGCCTTTGGATTTGCAGAGTTTATCGAACGGCTCAAGCAATGCCTCATCCAGAGAGACGCCGAAGCGCGCCAGTTTGCCCATAACACAGCCCTTGGCAGTTAAAAAAAGTCGGCCCGCGCCGGGACTCAACGGACCCGACGCCGGATTTCCCAGACCTGCACGGTCACAGGCACAGGCTGGGCATAGAGAGGCTCCACCTGCGCGGCATGAACACGACGCCCCTGCCAGCCGCCGTGGTGCAGGGCATGCAGAAAAGCCTCGTACACCGCGCGGCCCGGTTCGGCCACCCAGGCCGCGCCGTCCGGGGCCAGAGCGTGCTGCAAAAAACGCAGCACCGGCGTCACGAAACGCGTTTCATACATGATGTCGCCGCCCCAGATCCTGGCCATGCTCCCGGCCCTGACCGCGGGCCGGCGCCAATCCATGAGCGTCCAGAGCGGCTGCGGCACCTGATTGAGCCGGGCATTCTGCCGGGCAAAGCCCAGGGCCGCTTCCTCATAATCCACGGCCGTGACCCGCGCCCCGAGCCACTGGCCCACCAGGGCGGTAAGGCCCAGGCCGCAGCCCAAGTCAAGGCAGGCGCGGCCCGCAATTTCCTCCCGCCGCAGGGCAAGCCATTCGGCCAGGGCCACGCTGGAGGGCCAGAGTTCCGTCCAGTAGGGCAGGCGCTCATCTTCAAAATTGCGGGGGTCGTCGGTCATGGCGTCCCACAACTGTTCCAGATCCGCGGCCCGCGCCAATTCCCAGGATCGCCCGCAGGCGCGCACGCAAATGCGCGGCGCATACGCGTCGAGGCCGGAACCTCCGGCACTGTTTTTTTGATCCGGGAGCGTGCGCATCACGCCCGGAATATAGACCAATGCCCGCGGGCTGTACAGCAGCGGCCGGATTGTCTCGCGGCATGGCTTCTGCTATGGTGGGACGCATTCCACGGCAGGGAGAGCGCATGGGGCAGGATATTTTCGATCTGATCATCATTCTGGCGCTGGTCTATTTCGCGGGGCGGGGCTTTATTCACGGATTTGTGGGCGAGGTGGCCGGCATTGTCTCCCTGGTGGGAGGATTCTGGGCCGCGCGCGCCTATCACCCTCTGCTCTCCCCGCATCTCACGGCTATCGCCGATCCCGCCTGGCGGACCATTGCCGCCTATGTGCTCATTTTTCTGGCAGTGATCCTCGGGGTGGCCGTGCTGGCCCGCCTGCTGCAAAAAATTCTCTCTTTTTCCTTTGTCTCCTGGGCGGACAGGCTGGCGGGCGGCCTGCTGGGCCTGGCCAAAGGCGTGTTGCTCTGCGCCCTGGTGCTGTTGATTCTGCAAAAGTTCTTTCACGCTGCGCCGTTCATGCAGAACTCCCGCACCCTGCCTTATTTCAACGCCCTGATCCAGCAGGTGCGCGGCTGGCTGCCGCCGGATCTGCTCGCCCGGCTTGGCTTGTAATCACGGAACATCAGCACAGGAAAGCTTGATCATGGAAAAAACCGCCCTTGAGGAACTGCAGAACGTTATCGACACGCTTACAGCCCCTGACGGCTGCCCCTGGGACAAGGAGCAGACGCCGGAAAGCCTGGCCGACTATATTATTGAGGAAAGTCACGAGCTGGTCAGCGCCATCCGCTCCGGCAACGTGGCCGAAATCTGTGAAGAACTGGGCGATGTGGCGTTTTTGCTGCTCTTTGTCGCCCGTTTGTACCAAAAACGCGGCAATTTCAGTTTTGACGACGCCTTGAACCGGAACCGGGCCAAGATGATTCGCCGTCATCCGCACGTTTTCGGGGACACGGTCTTCAAGAATCTGGACGAGCAACTCCAAACCTGGGAGCAGATCAAGCGCGCGGAGCACGCCGGGGGGCCGGATGCGCCGCGCGGTCTCTATGACAGCCTGCCTGCCAGCCTGCCGTCGCTGCTCAAGGCCTACCGCATCCATTCCAAGGCCGCGCGGGTCGGCTTTACCTGGCCTGAGGACGAGGAAGTGGAACAACAGGTGGAGGCCGAGTGGCTGGAATGGCTCGACGCCTCGGCCAACGGCGATCCGGAGGCCCAGAAACACGAACTGGGCGATCTGCTCTTCAGCATCACGGAGCTGGGTCGCCGCAAGGGCATCAAGGCCAGCGAGGCCCTGGACCTTGCCGCCCGGCGGTTTTTGCGCCGTTTTGCACGCATGGAGGAACTGGCCCGCGAGCAGGGACGGGATTTTACGGCCCTTTCCCTGGATGAAAAAGATGAGCTGTGGAATCTGGCCAAGGCGGAGGAAAAGCCCGCCTCCACCGTCTGACGGAGATAACGCCCATGCCGCCCCACGCACTGCGACGCAAGCGCGGCCTTGCGCTCCTGCGCAGACCGCCCTTCGCCCTGCTCGTCCTTCTGCTCGCCTTGTGTCTGTTCACGGGCTGCGCCTCAGCGCGCCGGGCAACGCAACAAGGTTCTCTTTCCGGACAGGCAGGCCAGCATGTGCAGACGGAAGAGCACGCAAACGCCGGGACGGGCAGCGCATTGCCCAGGGCCGACCCCGGCTATCTGCAATGGCTTGAACGGCAATCCATGCTGGGCGCGGCGCCCGGATTCACTGCCCAAGTTTCCGGCACGGAACGAATCTGGCGCAACAGCGCCGCGGCCCGGCGAATGCCGCTGCTGCTGCGGGCCGCGCCCAACTGGCTGGCCGTCAATCCCCATCTGGTGAACGCCGCGCAGCCCATGTTCCGGGCCCTGGACGCGCGACATTTCACGGAATTTCTGAACCAGGCGGGTCTGAACGGCCTCTTTCTGGCCCCCACCGGAGAGCGCGGCGACATCTGGATCAGGAACACTCCGCCCTCTGCCAGAGGGGAAAACGTCACTTCCCTGAATTTTGATCCGGCCCTGGGAGATGACGCGGATTTTGAGAAATTGGCCGGGCGGCTGGAGCAGGCGCAAATCCAGCTGGGCGGCGAGCTGCCTCCGGCAGCCACCGGCCTGGGGCCGGACTTCTTTCTCCAGGCCCGGCGGGCCTCACGTTTTGACGGCCTGTACGCCATGATTGCCGTGCCCCGGAAAGACTGGGAACTGTTGCCCAAAGCGCCGGACGAATGGGAATGCCTGCCGTTGCGGCCCCAGGCAGCCCACGCGCTGGCAGAGCGCGGCATTCTGCCCCCGGCCATGAGCAGGGACAATCTGCCCTGGGCCACGCCCGGCGGCTGGGCCGCCACGGGCGAAGTGCGCGGCGCGGACGGGCAGATCCGCCGCTGGGTCTACCGCTACAACGGCAGCGTGTTGCGGCCGGTGCTGCTCTGGCAGGATCCTTCGGGCCAGGCCCGGCGCATTTTCTCCGCCGCCGTGATCCGGCATACCGGCCTGCAACGGCAAACCCTGGCGGGTCTCAGGCTTGAGGCGCTCATGGGCCTGGATGTGCCGCCCGTACCTGCGGAATCCGCGCCAACGGCTTTTGATAAAACGGCTTTGCACGCTTTATGGACAGCCCGGCTCCCCCACCTGACGCCCGGCCTGGAAGCCCTGGACGACGCCGCGCGCGAAGTGCACCGCTACGGCGGCTGGGCCATGCAGGACGACGTGCTGCCGCCCTCGCTCACTCCGGCCGTGCTGGCCACGGCCGTGGATTTCACGCGCGACACGATCACCGCTCCGGCAACGGCCTATGCGCTGCTCAGCGGGGATGTTGGCCCGCTCAACGCCCTGCTGCGCGCCTCGCTGGCCGCCCATGTGGATCACAGCCGCCTGGCGCGCGGTCTGCATGACTGGCAGGTTGTGGATTGGCGGCCTTTGCTGGATCTGCCTCAGGGCCGGGAACTGGCGCGAAACGCGCAAACGCTTGCCAAAGCCCGGCCGGAAGAACTGCGCCTCCGGATCACGCCCGCCTCACTGGCCGCCGCAAGCCTTGGCCTGGATGCCGCTGCGGCAGCCCGGCCGGAAAACGCGCCGGCGCTGCGCAGGGCCTGCCTGCTGCTGCTCGGCTGGCGCATGGGTTTGCCGGGCCTGGCCTTTATCGGCCCGCAGGAGCTGACCGGCGCGCTCAATCTGCCGCAGCCCCCGGCCGGACTGCCGACCGGTCCGGGCAGCGTGCCGCTCTGGGGCGAGAGCCTGAGCAGCGGCACGGCGGGCGCACCGCCAGCGCCCCTGGCCTTCGGCACGCTGGAAGAACAATGGACCGACAGCCGCAGTTTTTTGCAGGAAGCGGCGCGCCTGCTGCGGGCCCGGCATCAGGCAGGTCTGGCCCAGGGCACATTGCTGGCCGTGCTGCCCGGGCCGCCGGGCTGCCTGGCTGTGCTCAGCTCCCTGCCCGATGGTGGCTGGTGGCTGCTGGCGGCCAACTTTTCCGCGCAGAAACGCGCCGTTCCGCTTTCTTTGCCCGCGGGAATTCAGGCGCGCGCGGCCCGCGACATGGGCGACGGCACAGCCGTGACGCTCAGCGGGCGTACGCTTGAGATCGAACTTGACGCCCGCGAGGCCAGACATGTGCTGCTTGCGGGCCCGGCGCGCGGCGGCGACGGTTAACCACGTTGCAACGCCGCCGCACGGAAAAAGACAGCTTTGCAGCAGACGGCAGTGTACTGAGGGCTGACCCTGGAGAACTTCACCGCAGCACGGCTCAAACAGGCCTCTGCGACAACGATTTTAGCGAGGAGGCCGTAGCATGACCCACGACACGTTCGCAGGGCATTTCGCCCCACAGCAGTCCGACGCGCAGCAACAGGCATCGTCCACGCTCGACGCGCAGGCCCGGGATACGACGCAAATACCCGAAGCGCAGAAGTCCGGCGCAGCTCCCGGAGGATCGCCCGACAGCCCGGCCGCGCGTTTCTTTCGGGGCGCAGCCCGCATGGGGCCGCTCCTCTTGCTGATCTTGCTGGCAGCCCAGGTCTGGCCGGCATTTTTGGGCAACAATTTCTATTGCCCGCACGAAGCCCGGAGCATTCTGATCTTCAGCCAGACCGCCCAGAGCGGGCAATGGCTGGCCCCGGCGGCCGGAGATCTGGCGCAATGGCCGGTTTTTTCCTGCTTTCTGGCCGGGATCGCCAAGACTTTTGACCTCTTTGCCGTGCCGCAGACGGACCTGCTCTTTTCTCTCGCGGCGGCTCTGAGCGCATTGCTGGCCCTGCTGGGCGTCTGGACTCTGAGCCGTGTCGCCGGTTTCGACGCGCCCGCGGCCCTGGCCGCGGGCCTGCTGCTGCTCTGCGCGCCGCTGTTCGCGCCGCTGCCGCAGTATACCGGCCCAGAGCCTCTGGCGGCCGCGCTCCTGCTTTTTTCTCTGACCTGCTTCTGCTTCGGCTGGCAAAAAGAGCGCGCCTGGCTCAGCCTGCCCGCGGGCTTTGTGCTGGCGGGCCTGGCAGGCCTGGCAGGCGGCCTTTTCCATCTGCTGTTGCCCTTGCTGGCGAGTTTCGCCTTTCTGATCTGGCGCGGCAATCTGCGCCGGGCTCAAGGCCCGGATGCGCTGGCGGGCTTTGTGCTTATGCTGCTGATGCTGGCAGGCTGGCTCGGCAGCGTGATCCTTCTGGTCCAGGCCGAAGGCTATCTCCGGCATTTGAGCGCACACTTCTTTTTCAACCCCTGGGCCAGCGACGCGCGCTGGTGGCTGCCCCTGGCCGCAGCCGCGGCCGGGCTGATTCCCTGGCTCGCCATTGTGCTGTGCGTGTCCTGGAAACGCGCCCTGCCTGAAGCCTGGAGCTACTGCAAAAACAGACGTTCGCACAACGGGGGCAGTGCTTTTCTCTGGATCGCCCTGGTTTCGGGCTGCCTGTTGAGCCTGATCACGCCGGATCTGCCCGGTTCGGTTGTGGCCTTGGTCTGTCTGGCCGCGCCGCTTCTGGGCAGGGCGCTGTTGCGGCTCTCCAGGCTGGGCAGCCGTATCTTTTATCTGTTCGCGGCTCTTTGCCTGCTGCACGCGGGCATGGCCCTGGCAGCCGCGGGCTTTGGCCCCAGCCTGGACTGGCTGGCGCGCTTTTTCTCCCATCCCCTCACGCCTGAGCAACGCGAGATGATCCTGGGGCTCACTGCCCTGCCGATTCTGGGGGCCATCTGCCTTGTCGCGGCCCTTGCCCTGACCCGCTTCACCCGGCGCGATCAGCCGGGCGGCGCGCTTATGGTCTGCGCGTTGTTTGCGGCCGTTCTGGCCCAGCCGGCGGCCCTGCTCCTCACGCCCGAACTGGCTGCCGCGCCTCAGTCCCATTTGCGCCGCGCCGGTGATATTGTGAAAGCCGGACCCGCGCGGGCTGACGAGGCCCTGACCATCCCGGCCGTGCCGCCTGCGCAGCAAGCCGCGCCCCAGCCCGCCCCGGCGCAACCCGCTGCGCCGACCGAACCGAACAATACTGAGGAGCTTACGGAACCGCGCCCAGATGACGCTAGAGAGCAAACGGCCCCGGCGCAACCTGCTGTGGTCCCCGGACAACAGAAAGAAGAGCCCCTGCTGAACCAGGCCAGGCCAAAGGTTTCAGAACCCGAAGCAAAGGGCGTGCCTGCGGAGCCTTCGCAGCCCTTGCCGACAGAGCCGTCCCCAAGAGCGCCGCACGATGAACGTGAGCCCTTGTACTAGAGCGGTTTGCTGTTGAAAGCGGCAACCGCTCTAGCGGGAGGTTTTCTTCATATAACAAGCAGGGGCGAGCCGCTGCCGCGACTCGCCCCGCGATGACAAACCCCTTGTTGCAAAGAGGTTCGCAAAAGGCAAGAGATTAACGCTTGGAGTACTGGTACCGGGCGCGAGCGGCGCGCAGGCCGTATTTTTTACGTTCCTTCTTGCGGGCGTCGCGGGTCAGAAAACCGGCTTTTTTGAGTACCGCGCGCAGGCCCGGATCCACCAGCAAAAGCGCGCGGGAAATCCCGTGGCGCACGGCCTCGGCCTGCCCGGCGACGCCGCCGCCGGACACATTGACGCGCACGTCCAGTTTTTCGGCCAGCTTCGCCAGCACCAGGGGCTGACGGATGATCATCTGGAGGGTCTTGCGGGGGAAATACTCCTCAAAGGAGCGCCCGTTGATCGTGATGCCTCCCGCCCCGGCGTAAACGCGGGTACGGGCCGTGGCGGTCTTGCGGCGGCCGGTGCCGTATTCAAATTTCTCGCTCATGGCTCATGGCTCCTTAGTGAGGCAGGCTCAGCGGCTGCGGGTTCTGGGCCGCGTGCGGATGCTCGGCCCCGGCATAAATCTTGAGCTTTTTCAACATGGCGCGGCCCAGACGATTCTTGGGCAGCATGCCGCGCACCGCGGACATGAGCACGCGCGAGGGCTTGTCGGCCAGCACGTCGCCCAGGGTGGTGGTTTTGAGGCCGCCCACCCAGCCGGAGTGCCGGTAATATTTTTTGTCGGTCATCTTGGTGCCGGTCACTTTGACCTTTTCGCAGTTGATCACCACGATAAAGTCCCCATTATCCATATGGGGAGCGAACTCGGGCTTGTGCTTGCCGCGCAGGCGATGGGCAATCTGGCTGGCCAGACGGCCGAGAACCTGATCCTGAGCGTCAACCACAAACCACTGGCGGTTGATGTCTTTGGGGGTAGGGCTGAACGTCTTCATGAAACTGAACTCCTCGCAGGCAAATATGCGGCAGCCGTCAGGCTGAAAAAAATTCGTCGGCGACGCGCGGTCTAACGGGGGTGACGGCGCATATCGCAGCAAAGGCGGTTTAAATACGCCAAAGGGCCGGGAGTGTCAAGCAAGAGACCGTAACGACAGAGAGACTTGAACTTTTCAGCCCGCTGACATATATGTTTGCCAGAGTTCTGTTAAGATCTGCGGCCTTCCTGTCCCTGCTTCTTCCCTCGTTTTTCTGCCCTTTCCCAAGGACGTTCCATGCCTGTCATCCGCAAGAGCCTGCTGCAACTGATTTTTTCCGGCGCCTATTTATTGCGCTGGAACGACAAACTGCGCCCCGTGGAACTGCTGGAAATCGACAAGCAGGCCCATAAAATGCTCCTGGCCTGCGTGCTCTGGCACGAGAATGCCCGGCATCTGCCCGCGGCGGAGCGTTTGGCCCTGGCGCGCGACATTATTGAGGGCGGCCTGTTCGACTATTTTTACCGGCTGATCATCACGGACATCAAGCCGCCGGTTTTTTACAAGATCAAGGAAAACCCGGATCATTACCGCCAACTTACCGAACATGTGCTTGCCAGGCTTGAGCCTGTGCTTTCCCCTCTGGGCCCGTTTTGGGATCGCATGCGCGCCTGGCACCGGAGCACGGATGAAAGCGGCCTGGTCCGGCGTATTCTGACCGCAGCCCACCTTTTCGCTTCCCAGTGGGAATTTCATCTTCTCAAGCCCTTGAACGGCTTTGACGATGAAATGGATGACATTGCCCGCTCCTTTGCGGAACGTCTCGACGCTTTCCGCTCGCTGGCGGGCATGGAGGCCATGCTCACGCCCAATACGGCGCTGGCCCGCCTGGCCAATCTCTGCGGGCAGTTGCGCTTCCAGATCCGCTGGACCCAGGCCCCGCGCATCCCGGCCACCTCGGTGCTCGGGCATATGTTCATTGTGGCGGCCTTCGCCTATTTTTTCAGCCTTTCGGTAGATGCCTGCACGGCCAGGGCCAATAACAATTTTTTCTGCGGCCTGTTCCACGATCTGCCCGAACTTTTGACCCGGGACATCATTTCGCCGGTCAAGCAATCCGTGGCCAGCCTGCCCGGGATTCTCAAGGAGTACGAGGAAGCCGAGCTGGAGCGGCGTATTTTCCGCCCTCTGCGCGAAGAGGGTTTTGCCGCGCTGGTGGAGCGTATTTCTTATTATCTGGGCCTGAGCGTGGGTTCGGAATTTCAGGAATGCCGCCGCGACGGCGAGAACATCGTCAAAGTGGCAGGATTTGAGGCCTTGCAGCAGAGTTGCAATGCAGACGCCCTGGATCCCAAGGACGGACAGATGATCAAGGTCTGCGATTGGCTGGCCGCCTTTCTCGAAGCGCACAGTTCCATCCGCAACGGGGTTTCCTCGCCGCATTTGCAGGAGGCCCAGGCCCGGCTCAAGGCCACGCTGTGCGAAAGCCCCCTGGAATGTCTGAAACTCGGCGCGTTGCTGGCCGATTTTGACTGAGACCGGCTTGCCCCGGACACGCCGGAGCCCGCATCAAAAAATGCTTTAAGGATGCCGCATGGCAAAGACGCTTGTTTGGATTCCGATCCTGCTTTTGGCCGGGCTTTGCTGCCTTGAGCCGCGTCAGGCAGGCGCGCTGGACATCTCCAAGTCCGTATCGCTGTATGCGCGGGACATGGAATTTTATTATCAAAACAAGAATCCGGACGTGCTGCCCGGCCTTCTGCGCTCTTTCGACGCCCAGGGCGCGCTGGCGCAGGGCGAGAAACGGCTCATGGCGGCTGCCTTTCTGGCCGAGGTGCTGCGGCGCGATCCCGCGGCCCGGCAACGCATCCTGCCGCCTTCAAAGACCTTGAGCCGCGACGGCAGGCGCACCCTGGCCTGGGTGGCGCATCTGGCCCAATTGGGCGACGAAGCCGCCCTGCTGGCAGCTCTCCTCGGCCCGGAGGACGCTGTCCTGCTGCGCCAGATCCGCAGCAGCCCCGCGCCGCTGCTGCGCTGGGACATATATGCCGAAAAAACCGTCCTGCAAATGTATTGGGCGGCTTTTCTGGCTTTTGGCGACACTGCCTACCTGGACGCGATCATCAACGCGGCCCTGCGCTATGCCCGGCTCAAGGCCGGAGGCCGCCAGAACGAAGCCGGTTTTCCGGTCTGCGCTTCTGCCGCCGCCTCTCTCTATGAGCTGGCGCCGCGTCACCGGGCGGTGCGCGCGCGCCTGGAGCAGGCTCTCAAAAATCTTTCCGGCCCGGAAGCCGAAACCCTGCGTCTTATTCTCCGGCAGCAGCAATAGAGCATTTTGCTTTTGAAATTATTCAATTTCAAAAGCAAAATGCTCTAATGAAATCAACTCAACGCTCTAATGGGCCGTGCCCCAGTCATGCCCGATGCCCCAGTCCACGGCCAAAGGCACGGAAAGCCGCTCGCCGCCCGGGGCCACCGCGCTCATCAGTTCGGCCACGCGCGCGCCCGCGGCTCTGGCCGTGTCTTCCGGGGCCTCCAGCAGCAATTCGTCGTGCACCTGCAAGAGCAAACGCGCGTTCATCTCGCGCAACTGGGGATCATGCGCCACGGCCAGCATGGCCAGTTTGATGATGTCCGCGGCAGAACCCTGAATAACCGTGTTTATGGCCTGACGGCGCGCCAGGGCAAAGGCCTGGCCGTTGGCTGAGAGGATCTCCGGCAAAAGACGGCGGCGGCCGCCCAGGGTGGTCACAAAACCCTGTCGTTTTGCCGCGGCTTCCACATCTTCGTAAAAAGCCTTCAGGCCCGTGAGCCGCGCAAAGTAGCGGCCAATGAAATCCTTGGCCTCGGCAGTGCTGATCTTGAGTTCCTGGGCCAGTTTTTGCGCGCCCATGCCGTAGATCAGGCCAAAATTGATGGTCTTGGCGTTGCGGCGCTGATCCGGGCTGACCTGTTCGGGCGGCAGATCAAAAATCAGGGCAGCCGTGCGGGCGTGAATATCCTCCCCCTGGCGGAAGGCGTCCAGCAGAGCCGCATCCTGGGATATATGCGCCAGCACGCGCAACTCCACCTGCGAATAATCCGCGGAAACCAGGCATTGGCCCGGCCCGGCAATGAAACAGGCCCGCATGCGTTTGCCCAGCGGGCCGCGCACCGGGATATTCTGCAGATTGGGATTGCTGGAGGAAAGCCGGCCCGTGGCCGTGGCCTTTTGATTAAAGGTGGTGTGGATGCGGCCCTGCGCGTCCACCAGACGCGGCAGGGGATCCAGATAGGTGGAACGCATTTTTTCCAGTTTGCGGTAGTGCAGAATACTGTCCACCACTGCGTGGCGTCCTGCCAGTTTTTCCAGGGTCTGCTGGCTGGTGGAAGCCTGGCCGCCTTTTGTCCTGCGCGGCGAGGGAAGGCGCAGAATGTTGAAAAGCACGTCTCCGAGCTGCTGCGCGGAGCGAATATTGAAAGTCGTGCCCGCGGCCGCGTAAACTTCGGCCGTGAGCCTGTCCAGCTCGCCCTGCACATCGGAAAGAAAGGCTTCAAAGGCAGCGGCGTCAATGGCCACGCCGCGCTCCTCCATATCGGCCAGCACCGGCGTCAGAGGAAGTTCCAGCGTATTGTAAAGCTCCAGAAGCCCGTCCTGCGCCATCCGGGCTTCCAGGGCACGGGCCATGACCAGAGCCTGACGGGCCGGGCCCTGGCCTTCGATCTTCAGCGCCCCGCCCCAGCGCGCGGCCAGTCGGGGCCAACCGTAATCGCTTTCCTCCGGATTAATCAGATAGGCGGCCAGACCGAGATCAAAACAGCGCGGCGGCGTCTTGCCCAACGGCAGATCCTTCCGGCAGTGGCCCGACCTGATGAGCCCCTTGAGATCGGCCGTCACCAGATGACGCGCGGGCTCCAGCCAGGCACAGAGGGCATCCGGGCTCCCGGCCCAGAGATATTCCTCACCGCCTTCCACGGCCAGATGCGGGGGCCGGGACATTCCCTGCGGCCAGATCAGGGCCGCTGCGCGGCCCGCGCAGTCCGGCAGGGCTTCGCGATCCCGCAGCTCAGGGGCCGCAGGCGCCTGCGGGCTTTCCAAAAGGCTCATCTGCTCCCCCGCGCGCGCGGACGGCCGCGACGCCGCGCCAGGCCGGGCTGGCGCAGGGCCCGCGACGGCCCGGCCCGACTGCGGCGCGGGTGCGGCCTGCGTTGCAGAATCGCCTGCGCCGCCGTCCCCTGCCGCAGAGCCCGCCAGGGGCGCGGTTTCGCTCTGACGGCGCACGAGGGCCGCCATTTCCCTGCGCACGGCATGGAGTTCAAACTCTTCAGCCAGAGCCGCGCACTCCGGCGCGTCAAGGGGCCCCACCGCCAGATCCTCCAGCGTCAGGCTCTCGCAGGCCTTGCGCCAAAGCGTGGTCAGCTTTCGCCACACGAACATGGCTTCCAGATGGTCGCGCAGCTTGTCCTGAATTTTGGGCGGCAGCAAAGCGAAATGTTCCCGGATATCTTCCAGGTTCGGGCAGATCTCGAATATCTGGCGCGCGGTCTTGGGACCGATGCCGGGCACCCCCGGTATATTGTCGCTGGCGTCGCCCACCAGAGCCTGCACGTCCGGCCACTGGGCAGGGCTGACGCCGCTTTCGGCCCTGAACTCGGCTTCGCCGAACAGCTTTTCCTCGCGCGCCGCAGGATCCCAGATGTAGACATTGGGGCCCAGGCATTGTTTCAGATCCTTGTCGCCGCTGACGATAATCACCGGATGATCGGGCGAGAAACGGGCCGCCAGGGAAGCGATGCAGTCATCGGCCTCGCAGCCCTCGGAAACCTCCAGCCTGAGGCCAAGAGCGCGGACCATGCGCTGAATGGGCTCTATCTGACGCGCGAGATCTTCGGGCATGGCCTCGCGATTGGCCTTGTAGAGCGGGAAGATCTCGTGCCGGAAGTTCCTGCCTTTGCCGTCCTTGACAAAGGCGAAATAGCGGGGCCGCTCCTCGCGCAGAATACGCAACAGCACGCGGGTCACCACCACCAGGGCATTGGTCGGGAAACCGTCGGTGCGCTGCATGTTTTTGTTGGCGAAAAAACCCCGGTAAATGAAGGCGGAACCATCCATCAAAAATATGGGGTCAGTGTCAAGGCGCAGGCGTTCTTTCAGTGACATGGCTGCAGAGGGGTTAAGGGTGCGCGGCAGGCTTGCACAGTGGACAGGCTGCGGGTATAGTATAGTGATGGAAACAAGTCCGCAAGTAACAGCTTCAGTCCAGGGATCGCTCTTGCAGATCAGCGTGGGCGGCCAATGGCGCATGGAGACCCCCTGGCCTGAGGAAGCCGACGACGCCCTGGCGGACATTGCGGATCAACGCGTGCGCGAAGTGCGCCTGGCAGCTGCGGATCTCGGCCCGTGGGACACCAGTCTGCTGGTTTTTCTTGTGCAGATCGTCACGGCGGCTCGTTCCCGCAAAGTGCCGGTACACGCGGACCTGCCCGACGGCCTGGCCCGTCTGTTGCAACTTGCTTTCGCCGTGCCCCCGCAGGAAGGCGCCGCGCGCAAGGACGCAACAACTTCATTTTTATCGAACCTGGGCGAAAGCGTGCTGAAACTGCCGCCCAAGTTGGCGGATTTTCTCAGCTTTCTCGGAGAGATCACGCTCGCTGTCTGGCATCTTTTCCTGGGGCGGGCCAAGATGCGCAGCCAGGACTTTGTGGCGGCCATGTATGAAAGCGGCGTGCAGGCCCTGCCGATCATTTCAGTCACCAGCCTGCTTTTCGGTTTGATCCTGGCTTTTGTGGGCGCGGTGCAGTTGACCCAGTTCGGCGCGCAAATCTATGTGGCGGGTCTGGTGGGCATCGGCATGCTGCGGGTCATGGGCGCGGTCATGGTGGGCGTAGTCATGTCCGGCCGGGTGGGCGCGGCATACGCCGCCCTGATCGGCACCATGCAGGTCAATGAGGAGGTGGATGCCCTTTCCACCCTGGGCATATCGCCCGTTGACTTTCTGGTGCTGCCGCGCGTGCTGGCGCTCACGCTGATGGTGCCGCTGCTCACTCTCTACGCCGATCTCATGGGCGTTCTGGGCGGCTATCTGGTGGGCACCCTGATGCTGGATCTGAACCCCCTGGAATACCTCAACGCCACTACCCGCATGGTGCCCTTCCACCATGTGATCATCGGTCTGGTTTACGGTACGGTCTTCGGGGTGATCATTGCCGTGGCCGGCTGCTACCAAGGCATGCGCTGCGGCCGCAGCGCGCAGGCCGTGGGTCTTGCCACCACCACGGCCGTCGTGCACGCCATTGTGGGGATCATTGTGGCCACTGCCGTCATTACCGTGATCTGCAACGTGCTGGGAGTGTGAGATGAGCGGCGTTGAAAAACATACCAGCACCCCTCTGCCGGAAGAAAAGCCCGCCGCCAGGCCTGACGATACGCGCGAAATCCGGATCAGCGTGCGGGATCTGACTGTGGGCTACGGCTCATTTGTGCTGATGCGCAACGTCAGCTTTGACGTGCGCGCCGGAGAGGTCTTTTTGATCATGGGCGGATCTGGTTCGGGCAAAAGCACGCTGTTGCGCGTGCTTATGGGGCTCAAGTCGCCCCAGGCCGGGCAGATCTTTTACGGCGAGACGGATTTCTGGGGCGGCGACGAGCAGACCCGCCGCCGGGTCATGCGTCATGCGGGGGTGCTGTTTCAGGGCGGGGCTCTGTGGAGTTCCATGACTCTGGCTGAAAACGTGGGGCTGCCCCTGCAGCAATACACGGATCTGGACGCCGGGGAAATTCGCGAGCAGGCCTCCCTCAAGCTGGCCCTGGCCGGGCTGGCGGGCTTTGAAGACTATTACCCCTCCGAGATCAGCGGCGGCATGCGCAAGCGGGCCGGTCTGGCCCGCGCTCTGGCTCTGGATCCCCAGATACTCTTTCTGGACGAGCCCTCGGCCGGGCTTGACCCGGTGAGCGGGCGGCTGCTGGATGATCTGATTCTGGAATTGCAGCAAACGCTGCAGACCACCTTTGTGATTGTCTCGCACGATCTGGCCAGCATTTTCGCCATTGCCGACAACAGCATATTTCTGGACGCCCAAAGCCGTTCGGTCACGGCTCGGGGAAATCCCGGCGAGCTTGCCCGCGATCCGCATACGGAAGAGCACGCCCGGCTTTTCCTCACCAGGGGCAGCCCCCGCGACGGAAAAGACGACGCGCGCAGCCATGCGCCGGACGGGCAAAACGATGCGCACAAGGACTTGGCATTATGAACCTGCAAGCACACAAAACCACGGTGGGCGCCTTTGTGCTGGGGGGGCTTGCCCTCCTTGCCCTGGGCATCATCGTGCTCGGCGGCGGCCGCCTGTTCAACAGCGACATTGAGTATGTGCTCTATTTCGACGGCTCGGTGAGCGGTCTTTCCATCGGCGCGCCCGTGGTCTTTCGCGGCGTGCCCCTGGGCAGCGTCACGCGGATCAGTCTGGTGGCCAATGCGCGTGATTCCAACGTGACCATCCCCGTGCTTATCCGCATAGATGAGAAAAGCATTGTGCGCGCCAACGGCGGCAATCCTTCCGAAGCTTTGCAACAGGAAATCATCCGGCGCATGGTCCAGCGCGGCCTGCGCGCGCAGCTCCAGCTGCAAAGCCTGATCACCGGGCAATACCGCGTGGTGCTCGATTTTCATCCGGGTACGCCGGCCAATTTCCGCTCTTCCACGCCGGATCGGGAAATCCCCACCATTCCTTCGCCCATTGACACCATCCAACGGACCCTGGCGCGGCTGCCCCTGGAGCAGATGGTGCATTCCCTGGGCACCATTCTGGAAAGCGTGTCCAAGGCCCTGGGCGACGGCAAGCTGGAACGCGGCCTGGCCGCCTTTGACGAAACCTTTGAGGCAGCCCGCGACATATTGCTGAACGCCGCCGAAATGCGAGACACGGCGGACAACGTGCTGAAACGGATCGATAGCGCGGCCGCTGCCGTACAGACCGAACTGCCCGGCACGCTTGCATCTTTCCGCACGGCCATGCAAAATATGGGGCTGGCGGCCGAGCAACTGCGCCTGGCCACGACTTCGGCCCAGAATGTTCTGAGACGCGACTCGCCAACCATGAACGACGTGCGGCGGCTGCTCAAGGAGAGCATCGCGACGGCGCGCTCCCTGCGCGAGCTGGCCACCATGCTGGAACGCAATCCCGAAGCCCTGCTGCGGGGCAAAAAAGGAACACGCTGATGTCACGCCCACTTCTTTACCTGGCTGTCGCGCTGCTGGCCCTGCTTGCGGCCTGCGGTCGCAGCACGCCCAGCAATTATTACCTTCTGGAGAGCGGGCAGCCCCCGCTTGAGGCCCAGTCCCTGCCGGGCAAAAGCCTGCGGGTGGCTCAGGTCAATGTGCCCGAGTATCTGGATCGCAACGGCATCGTCAGCCGGGTGCAGGGAGAAAGCAGAATCATTGTGGCCGAATTCCATCTCTGGGCCGAACCGCTGAGCCAGGGCGTGCGCCGCGTCACGCGGGAGACGCTCACCCCGCCCCTGCTCGCAGCGGGCGTCACTGTGCTGCCTGAAGGCGATGACACGCGCGGCGACTATACCCTGCTGCTGGACGTGCAGCGTCTGGACGCCAATTTCGACGCCAAGGCCGTGCTGGAGGCCCGCTGGACTCTCACGGGCGCGGGGGATGCGATTCTCGGCCGCGGCATTTACGCAGCCGAGGAAATGGTGCAGGGCAAGACCTATACGCAGCTGGTCGATGCGGAAAGTCGCCTGGTGCGCCGCATGGCCGAGCATCTGAGCGAGAAGTTGCCACCGCTGATCAAGAGCCGATTATGAGCGCGGCGCACGCTGCTCCAACGCGAAGCCGCGTGCTGATTGTGGACGGCCGTCTTGTGCCGGGCTCTGCGCAAACGCGCAAGCCGCTTACTGGTTGATCATCACCTTGGCCGGGCGCAACAGGCGATCTCCGAGCTTGTATCCGCGCTGCAACACGCGCGACACCACGCCGGGCGCAAGATCCGGCCGCGCTTCAAAGCCCACGGCTTCCTGCGTTTCCGGGGTGAACGGCTCACCCTCCTCGCCCAGGCGTGTCAAGCCGTGCCTGGTCACGGCCTCCAGCAAAAGCTTGTGCGTCATGGCCACGCCCTGAAGCATGTCGCGGCACGCCTCATTCTTGCTGCCGTATTGCAGGGCCAGATCCAGGTTGTCCAGGGTGGGCAGCAGATCACGCAGCACTTTTTCAGCGGCATACCGCAGTTGCTCTTCATGCTCGCGGCTGAGGCGCTTTTTGAAATTATCCATTTCGGCGGCCGCGCGCAGGCGCACTTCTTCCAATTCAGCCCGGCAGCGCTCCGCAGGATCCTCTTTGGGATTTTCCGCCAAATTTTCCGCCGGCCGCGCATCGTCGCGCAAGGCTTCGTTTTCAGGGGCTTGCTCGCCCTCTGGGGTCTGCGCTTCGGCCCCGTCCTCAAACTCCTCGCCGGCCTGAGCCGCCCGCTTATATGAATGCATCTTGTGACGCTGCATGCTTCCTCCTGAAAATATGCCGCCCCGGAGCCGCGCAAACCGGGGCGGCGCTGCCTGTCCCGGCCGCAAAACCGCAGACAAGAGCGTACAGCCTTTCGCCTTGCCAACGGCCGCGCCTGAAATCCGCTCATAGTGCAAGCCGGGCGGCCGTTTGCTCCGGTAAGGCCTTTTTGCGCTCTGCCAAGGCTCTATAAGGCAGCCTCTACATCTTTATGGAGTAAGATCGCCGCGCCCGGCTGTCAAGACGGGGGAGCAAAAAGGCCAGGACAGACGCATCTTATGCGTCAGCCCTGCCCATGCCAGCGTCCAGCCTCGACATTCCTGCGCCGCTTCGGTATATTACCACGATTGACGTGAGGGAAATGCCTATGACATGCAGAATCCTGACCCTGCAAAGCGAGCAGGACTGGCCCAAAGCCTCCCAGTGGCTGCAAGGCCGCCGCGATCCCGGCGATGGGGTTGAAAGCGCCGTGCGCGAAATCCTCGCGGCGGTGCGCAGCAAGGGCGATGAAGCGCTCGTTGACTATACGCGGCGCTTTGACTGCCCGGAGTTTGCCCCGCCGCTGCGCGTGAGCGAACAGGACATTGCCCGCGCCGCGGCTTCGGTTTCCATTGAAAGCCGGGAGCACATCAGCGGAGCCGCGGCCAATATCCGTGCCTTCCATGAAGCCCAGCTTGAAAAATCCTGGTTTCTGACACGGGCGGACGGCAGCATCCTTGGGCAAAGGGTCTTGCCTGTGGACAGCGTAGGCCTCTATGTGCCGGGCGGCCAGGGCGGCAATACGCCCCTGGTTTCAAGTCTGTTGATGAATGCCATCCCGGCTCAGGTGGCCGGGGTGCCCAGGCTGGCCGTCTGCACCCCGCCGCGCAAGGACGGCAGCGTCAGCCCTCATATTCTGGCCGCCGCGCACCTGCTGGACATCGACGAGGTTTACCGCGTGGGCGGGGCCTGGGCTGTGGGAGCCCTGGCCTGCGGCACACAGAGCATCGGCCCTGTGGACGTCATCGCCGGACCGGGCAATATTTATGTGACCACAGCCAAACGGCTGGTACAGGGCACGGTGGGCATCGACATGATCGCCGGGCCCAGCGAAGTGCTGATTCTGGCCGACGCTTCGGCCAATCCCGCCTGGCTGGCCGCGGATATGCTTTCACAGGCCGAACACGACCCTTTGGCTTCGGCCATCTGCGTCACGGACGACGCCCGTCTGGCCGAAAGCCTGCAACGGGAATTGGAAAGCCAGTGCGTAGCCCTGCCCCGTGCCCAGACCGCGGCCCGTTCGCTCATGGATTGGGGCGCCATCGTGGTGACGCCCAATCTCGCCACAGCTGTGGGCGTGGCCAACCGGGTCGCGCCGGAACATCTGGAAATCTGCACCCGCGATCCCTGGAGCGTGCTGCCGCATATCCGCCACGCGGGCGCTGTTTTTCTCGGGCAGCACAGCCCCGAAGCCGCAGGGGATTATTACGCCGGGCCCAATCACGTCCTCCCCACCTTGGGCACGGCGCGTTTCTCCTCGGCGCTTTCCGTGCAGACCTTCTGCAAAAAGACCAGCATCGTGGCCGCCTCGCCGGAATTTCTGCGGCAAAACCTCCAGGCCATTGCCGGTCTGGCGCGCCTGGAGGGCCTTGAGGCCCATGCCCGCTCCGTGGAAGCGCGCGAAAACAAGTGACCCGGCCCAACGGGCATACTCAGGAGCCATCATGAAAGTTGTCGTCAAAACGGACATTACAGCCTATCCCCTGCTCTCGCGCGGCAAAGTCCGCGATATTTACGACGTGGATGAAAACACGCTCCTGATTGTCACGACAGACCGCATGTCGGCCTTTGACGTGATCATGAGCGAGCCCATTCCTTACAAAGGCGTGATCCTCAACAAGCTCACCCTCTTCTGGATGAACAGGTTCAAGGACATTATTCCCAATCATCTGCTGGAAAGCGATGTGGACCGTTTTCCCGCGGCGCTCGCCCCCTGGCGGGACGAGCTGGAGGGCCGCGCCGTGCTGGCCCGCAAGGCCAGGCCCCTGCCGGTGGAATGCATTGTGCGCGGGTATATCACAGGCTCCGGCTGGAAGGATTACCAGACCACGGGCACGCTCTGCGGCTACGATCTGCCTGCCGGCCTGCGGGAGTCGGACAAACTTGAGCCCGCCCTGTTTACCCCCTCCACCAAAGCCGAACTCGGCAAACACGACGAAAACATCAGCGTGGCCGACGCCGAAGCCCTGATCGGCGAGGCCACGGCCCGGCAGGTTGCCCGGACCGCCCTGGAGATTTACGAGGCCGCGCGCGCCTATGCCGCCGGGCGCGGCATCATCGTGGCCGACACCAAGTTTGAATTCGGCTTTATCGACGGCCGCCTGCACCTTATCGACGAAGTGCTCACGCCGGATTCCTCGCGCTTCTGGCACGCGGCCCGGTATACGCCCGGCCAAAGCCAACCCAGCTTTGACAAGCAATATCTGCGTGACTGGCTGAAAAAACAGCCCTGGAACATGCAACCGCCTCCGCCGCATCTGCCTGAAGAGGTAATCAAGGCCACTGCTGAACGCTATCAGGAAGCCTATGAAATTCTGACCAGCAGAATTTGACGCAAAAAACGCTTCCGCCTGCTTACCGTCAACCGCCAACCGGGAAACCGGCGCATTTTTCAAGGAGAAGCCATGCTGTTGCAAGGAAAAAAAGCCGTGATCATGGGTCTCGCCAACAATAGAAGCATCGCCTACGGCATTGCCTCATGTCTCAAGGCCCACGGGGCCCGTCTGGCCTTCAACTATGTGGGCGAAGCCATCAAAAAGCGGGTGGAGCCCCTGAGCGCGGAACTCGGCGGCGAATTCACCTTTCAATGCGACGTCTGCGACGACGCGCAGATTGCCGCCGCCGCGGATCTGGTCAAAGAAAAATGGGGCAACGTGGACGTGCTGGTGCATTCCGTGGCTTTTGCCAATCGCGAGGATCTCTGCGGCCGCTTTGTGGATACCTCGCGTGAGGGCTTCAGACTGGCCCTGGAAGTTTCCGCCTATTCGCTCACCGGCGTTTGCCGGGCCTTTGAGCCCTTGCTGCAGGATGGGGCCTCCGTGATCAGCATGACCTATCACGGCTCTACCAAAATAATTCCCGGCTACAACGTCATGGGCGTGGCCAAAGCCGCGCTGGAGGCTTCCGTGCGCTACCTGGCCTATGATCTGGGCCCCAAGGGGGTGCGCGTCAACGCCATCAGCGCCGGGCCCATCAAAACCCTGGCGGCTTCGGCCGTCTCCAGCCTCAAGGACATTTTCAACCATGTGGAAAATCACGCGCCATTGCGCCGCAACGTCAGCACCACGGATGTGGGCGGCGCGGCGGTCTTTCTGGCTTCGGAGCTGGCGCATGCGGTCACCGGCGAAGTGATCTATGTGGACAGCGGCTTCAGTCAGTTGGGGATTTAAAGGCCGGCGCTCGAAACATGCCGCTTGCAGTGGCCGCGAGGTCCAGCGGCGGCTGGAAAAGGCAAGCGGCGCTGCCCACGGCCGCGCCGCGCCGCCGCAGAGCCGGATCGAGAGATCGCCCGGCGGCCACTGCCTCCCGGCAGGATCGCGTTCCAGAGCCGGAGCCGGCGGGAGCAAGCGCGGTTGTAAACATTCAGCCCGGCTCTGTGCAGGATCAAACGCATGGACTATATGACGCTTAATGCGCTCGGCATTCTTCTGCTGGCCGGATTCGGACTCTGGGCGTTTTACCACGCGGCCACGAGCGCCAAAAAACGCCCGCCCGGCAAAAAAGATGACGACAAACCCGAATCCTGAGCCCCATATTTTTGAAAAGGCGCGCCTGTGATCTGGAGCATTCTGACCATTCTGATCGTCCTGGCCCTGGCCCGGCTGCTCAAAAAAGGCTGCGAAGGCACTCCGTTCAGCAATCATGCCCCGTGAGCGCCGCATATTGAGCACCTCCGGTGGAGGGAAAAAAGCGATACGCCCCCGGGCGGCAAGCCGCCGGATAATTTGTGGTAAACGGCATCGCGCGTATTTTTTGCTTGCAGAGGCCGAGGTTTTGGCATATACAAGTCCGACTTTCAGCGGCGCGTACGGCGTTCGCATCCGGAGAGGTGTCCGAGCTGGTCTAAGGAGCACGATTGGAAATCGTGTGTGCGTTAACAGCGCACCGGGAGTTCGAATCTCCCCCTCTCCGCCAGATTTCACTCCATCTTGGTTCGGTACAGTCCAAAAAGTCTTTTCTGGCAAGAGATTAGACGAGTTGGACTGTCCGGCCGAGAGGAGTAAACGCCATAGACATCCACCAGTTTAGGGGTATTTCAAGGGGTATACAAATCCCTTGCCAGGAGAATACCCCTATGTCCCTTACCGATACCGCCATTCGTGCGGTTAAGCCCCTTGAGAAGCCGCAAAAACTTTTTGACGGCAATGGCCTCTTTCCTTTGAGGCTGTGCACGGGAATGGCACGCCAACCAGATTTTTGTCTGGACAGCAAATTACGCCAAGGACGCGATGGAGCGCATTGACAAAAATATTTTCCCCTACCTTGGCAATCGCCCCATTGCAGAAATCCCCCCCCTGAATTGCTGGCAGTCCTTCGCAAAATTGAAATTCGCGGCGCTGTTGACCAGGCCCATCGGGTACGGGGCATCTGTTCCCTGATTTGCCAGTATGCCATTGCCTAGGTGAAGCCTGGACGCGAAATGACGGCGGCAAAGTGATTGAAAATGAATATGTTCAATCAAAAAATGCTCTAAGAAAGCTTACGTAAGCAAATTATATGCCGGATGTCCCTTAGTAACATGCCGCCCGCGAAAAGCTGAATTTTTTGCGCAGCAAGGCGCAAAACGGAAATTGGGCGAAGCTGTATTGAACCGCCGCGAGGGCAGTTTTCGCTTTGCAACGCCGCCGCGCGGAAAGCGGCTGCTTTGCGGCAAACAATGTAATGAGGGTTGACCCCGGCACGCGCAATGCGCCACGGCGGGCCTATAACATTTTGCATAAGCGGGAGGTGGCATATGGAGCGATTTGACGCGATCATCATCGGGGGCGGACCCGGCGGGGCCAAAGCGGCCCGGACTCTGGCCGTGGGGGGCAAAAGCGTGGCCCTGGTGGAAAATGCGCATTGGGGCGGAGTTTGCCTTAATTGCGGCTGCATACCCACGAAAATGCTTCTGGGCGCCACGGCTCCCAAAGCCCTGCTGCGGGGCCTGGAACGCCAACGCGTGGCCAAAGGCGTCGTTGGCGTGGAGTATGAGGCTTTGCAGAAAAGAATCCAACGCTATACGAGAGCCGCCAGCCAGACTCTGGCCAAAGGTCTGGAAGACGCGGGCGTGACCCTGTTCAACGGCCGCGGGGTTTGCGCCGACCCTCACAGCGTCCGGGTGCTGGGGCCTGACGGCAGCGAAACCGCGTTTTTGAGCGCGACCGCCATTATTCTTGCCTGCGGCTCCCGTTCAGCCTCTTTTCCCGGACTTGCTCCGGATCATGACGCCATTCTGGACAGCACCGACTTGCTGGCCATTCCGGCTGTGCCGGAAAGTCTGATTATTGTGGGGGCGGGAGCCATCGGGCTTGAAATGGCTGATTTTTTCAGCGCCATGGGCTGCACAGTCACACTGGTTGAAGCCGCGCCGCAACTGGCTCCCACTGAAGATGCGGACATTGCCCGGGAATTGCAAAAACTTCTCGGCAAAGCCGGGCGCGTGTGCCTGACCGGCGTCAAGGCTTCTTCGCTGTTGACCAGAGAGGGCAAGGCCGTTTTGCGGCTGGAAGACGGCCGGGAACTGACGGCGGATAAAGCCTTGGTTGCCGTCGGCCGCGCGCCGAATACAAGCGGGCTTGACGTTGATAAGGCAGGCTGCGCATTGGATAAACGCGGCTTTGTCACAGTGGATGAGCGCTTGCGGGCCTCGCCGACGGTGTACGCCATCGGCGACGTGAACGGCAAAACCCTTCTGGCGCATGCCGCCGAGCATCAGGGGGCGTATGTGGCCCGGCAAATCCTGGGCGCTGCTGAGGGAGCCTACGAGCCGGGCCCCGTGCCATCCTGCATTTACGGCGCGCTGGAGGTCATGCGCGTGGGCAAAACCGCCAAAGAAGCTCAGGCAGAAGGCGACGGTGTTGCGGTTTCACGCGCGTTGCTCACGGGCAATGCCATTGCCCAGGCCGGCGGCGATGCTTCCGGTTTTGTGAAAGTGGTCTGGCAAAAAAATCGCATGGTTGGCATCGCGGCTCTGGGGCACGGCGTTTCGCACCTTGTTACAGCTGCCCAGTTGCTTTTGCTCGGACACTACAGCGACGAAAAACTGCACCAATTCATGTTTGCCCATCCCACATTGGACGAAGCTCTGGCCGTGGCCATCCAGGCTCCGCGAGAGCCGGCAGCCTGAAAAACACGTCGCGCGGGCGCGCTGTTTGCAGCAGGTCGTGCTCCCGGCGCGGTATGTGGGTCACGAGAAGGTTGGAATAGAGCATTTTCACTTTAAAAATGCTCTGCTGACGCGAAAGCGGCAGCCGCCGCAACGCGGCGTACATTCAGGCGAAAACTGCGTTTTTCGCCTGAATGCCACCTTTGACTTTCATAAAAAGTCAAAGGTAATCTGCTCTAAGATCGCGCTATTTCCCGCAACTTCCCGACAAAACGGCACGGCCCAGGGGGCAGTATCGGACGCCCCTGCGGCCGTGCCGCTTTGAGGTTCTTGCCGCGGCAACGCTGACGGCCCATGTTCCGTCCATGGTCCGCGCGTTGCCCGAAACAGCTTGTCAGAAAGCGGGAACTTGGATAAAAAAATGCCGTTAATTCCCTGACACAGTGAATTGCTTACCCCCCTACAAGGAGCGAAAAATGTCGTACGTGCAGCGGGTCATGGACAGTCTGAAGGAAAAATATGCGTATGAGCCTGTCTTTCTGCAGGCTGTGCAGGAAGTGCTGCAAACATTGCAGCCGCTGCTGGACAAAACCCCCCGCTACGAAGAATACAAAATTCTTGAGCGCATCACAGAGCCTGAGCGGATTATTTCCTTTCGTGTGGAATGGGTGGACGACAAGGGGCAGGTTCAGGTCAATCGCGGCTACCGCGTCCAGTACAACTCCGCCATCGGTCCGTACAAGGGCGGCCTGCGCCTGCACCCCAGCGTAAATCAGGGCATCCTCAAGTTCCTCGGATTTGAGCAGATTTTCAAAAATGCGCTCACCGGCCTTGCCATTGGCGGCGGCAAAGGCGGTTCGGACTTTGATCCCAAGGGAAAATCCGAAATGGAAGTGATGCGCTTCTGCCAGGCGTTCATGAATGAGCTCTATCGGCACATCGGCCCCACGATGGACGTGCCTGCGGGCGACATCGGCGTGGGCGGCCGTGAAGTCGGCTATCTTTTCGGGCAATACAAACGCCTGACCCATCGTTACGAGGGCGTGCTTACCGGCAAAAACCTTCTCTTCGGCGGTTCTCTGGCCCGCACGGAAGCCACGGGCTACGGCGCTGTCTATTTCGCCCAGAGCATGCTTGAAGACCGCAAGGAAAGCCTGGAAGGCAAAACCTGCGTGGTGTCCGGCGCGGGCAATGTGGCCATCTATTGTTGCGAAAAGCTGCTGCAAGTGGGCGCAAAGCCCGTGACGGTGTCGGATTCACGCGGCATGATCCATGATCCCCACGGGATCAGGCTGGATGTGCTTAAACAGGTCAAGGAAGTGGAGCGCGCCTCTCTGACCCGCTATGCCGAGCTCGTGCCTTCGGCCAAGTACACGCCGGCGAGCGACTATCCCCAAGGTCGCAATGACGTATGGTCCGTGCCCTGCTTTGCGGCCTTCCCCTGCGCCACCCAGAACGAGCTCAATCTGGCGGATGCTGAAACGCTGCTTGCCAACGGCTGCCAATGCGTGACCGAGGGGGCCAATATGCCTTCAACCCTTGACGCTGTGCATGCCTTCCTCAAGGCGGGCATCGCCTATGCCCCGGCCAAGGCGTCCAATGCCGGGGGCGTGGCCACAAGCCAGCTTGAAATGGCCCAGAACGCCAGCATGCAGAGCTGGGATTTTGAAACAGTGGACGCCCGGCTCAAGCAAATCATGCACAATATCTACAAAAATGCCGCGGCCACGGCCAAGGAATACAACGAGCCCGGCAACCTTGTGATGGGCGCCAATATTGCGGGCTTCCGCAAAGTGGCCGAGGCCATGCTCGCCCAGGGCATCGGCTAGGCTTTTTTGAGCAGAACGCGGCTCTGCCCCGTATCCGCGCCGCGCTGTCCGTGTACCGACAAGGGCCGCGGGTCTTGAACCGCCCAGAACCTGACAAATTGCAAAGAGCTGCACGGCGCACACATACGCCGTGCAGCTCTTTGCAGTTTGCTGCGTGGCCTGTTGCCTACCAGCAGTCGTAATGGATTCTGTCCTCCCTGAAACGATCCGCCTGGCTGAAGGGCTGGGCCGGATGGCCGAGGCAGATAAGGCCCAGGGGCATGACATTATCGGGCAGATTCAGGATCTCGCGCACGATGCGCATGCGATCCTCCACCGGATGCAGGCCGCACCAGACGCTGCCCAGATTCTTGCCGCGCGCGGCCAGCATAATGTTTTGCGTAGCCGCGGAACAATCCTGCACCCAAAAGCCCGGCGTCTTTTCCTCGTTCAAATCCGCGCAGACGACGATGAGCACGGGCGCGTCCGCAGCCATTTTGGCATAGGGATGGCGCTCGGCTATGGCCGAGCGCACCTTTGCGTCCCGCACCACCACAAAATGCCAGGGCTGGCGGTTGCTGGCGCTGGGGGCCAGCATGGCTGCCTTGAGCAAAAGCTTCACATCCTCGTCAGCCACAGGCTCCTGCGTATATTTGCGTATGCTGCGCCGCGTGAACAGGGCTTCAAAAATATCCATAACATTCTCCTGTTGCCAAAAGTCCTTGATGCCACAACTGTAGGCTCGGAGGCAGAAAAAAACAACAGGGCGGCGCTCGCGCCCAGGCCCCTGCAACCTTGCGAAGCGCTTCCGTCAGTGCTAGTTTTACAAGTTACGGAGGCTGCATGGAAGTTCCCTTGCTTTATGAAATAGTGATCATTTTTCTGCTCTCCATTGTGGTCACTATTATCTGCAACAGGCTCAAGCTTCCCGCAACAGTGGGATTTCTGCTTACCGGCGTGCTTTGCGGGCCTTCCCTTCTGGGCATTGTCAGCAACCGGGAGGCCATTGATCATGTGGCGGAAATCGGCGTGGCCATGCTGCTGTTCACCATCGGCATGGAACTTTCAGGCGAAGCGCTGAACCGTCTCAAACGCCCGGTCTTTCTGGGCGGCAGCCTGCAAATCGGTCTGACCGTGCTGGCGGTCACAAGCCTCACTCTGCTGCAAGGCGGCGCGTGGCAGACGGGCGTATTCTGGGGCTGTCTGGTGGCGCTTTCTTCTTCGGCCATTGTGCTGCGTATCATGCAGGAGCGTGGCACCACCAACACCCCCAACGGTCACCTTTCCCTGGCCATTCTGGTTTTTCAGGACATCATGGTGGCTCCCATGCTGCTGTGCGTGCCTCTGCTGGCTGGCAAGCTGGAGCTTTCACTGACAAACATGTTCTTTTCCATACTCTGGGTGGCGCTGGTGCTGGGCGGCGTGCTGCTCTTTGCCCGCCTCGGCCTCAACAAACTCATGGAAGCCGTGGTGCGCACCCGCACCCGGGAGATCCTTCTGCTGACCACTCTGGGCTTATGCATGGGCATGGCTCTGCTCACCAGCGCCCTGGGTCTTTCGCTCTCCCTGGGAGCCTTTCTGGCCGGGCTGCTGCTGGCCCGTTCCCAATACAGCATGAGCGTCATTTCCGGCATTCTGCCCTATCGCGACGTATTTATGAGTCTTTTTTTCATCTCTGTGGGCATGATGCTGGACGTGAATTTTTTCGGGCAGCATTTCCTTCAAATCATTTTCAATACGCTTCTTTTTATTGTCATTAAGAGTCTCTTGACCCTGCCGGCCGTGCTGGTCCAGGGCTATCCGTTGCGCACGGGCATTCTCACCTCGCTTTCCCTGGCGCAGGTGGGCGAGTTTTCCTTTGTGCTGGCCGCTTCGGGCCTGGCTGCCGGACTTTTCGACATGGAGGCCTATCAGAATTTTCTGGCCATGAGCGTGCTGACCATGATGCTCACGCCGGGCCTGATAGCCGCGGCCCCGCGCCTGGCCGACCTGGTGGCGGGCTGGCGCAACGAAAAGCAATTGGAGCGGGAAGAGGAAAAGGCAGAAGCTCAGGCCTGCACGCTGGAGGATCATCTGATCATCATCGGCTTCGGCATCAGCGGCAAACATCTGGCCCATGTGGCGCGCGAGTCGCGCATTCCGTACACTGTTCTGGAAATGAACCCGGAAACCGTAAGCCGCTATAAAGACAAGGAACCCATTGCCCACGGCGACGCCTCACAGCCCGTGGTGCTGGAACATCTCGGCGTGGAAAATGCCCGCGTGCTGGCGATTATCATTTCAGATCCTGCCGCGGTGCGGGCCATCACCATTGAAGCGCGGCGCTTCAACCCCAATCTGTACATCGTGGCCCGCACGCGCTTTGTGACGGAAGTGGCCCCGCTGCGCCGTCTGGGAGCCAACGATGTGATCGCCGAGGAATTTGAAACCTCCATTGAGGTTTTCAGCCGCGTCCTTACCCAGTACCTTGTGCCGCGGCAGGATATCGACACATTTGCGGCGCGCATCCGGCAGGAAAACTACAGGATGATCCGCCGTCTGAGCAATGCGGTTGATCCTCTTGACGAGCTGGTCAGCCGCCTGCCGGACATGGGCGTGCAGGCCATGCGCCTGGCCGCTGAATCGCCGCTCTGCTCGCAGACCTTGCTCCAGAGCCGGTTGCGCCAGAAATACGGCGTAACTGTCGTGGCCATTCACCGCCACGGAGAAGTCCAGGCCTCGCCGGGACCGGAGACCCGCTTTGAGCCGGAGGATATTGTGTATCTTTTCGGAAAAACGGACAAACTCTACGCGATCAAACCCCTGTTTTCCGGCCCGCGCAAAGAGCATGCCGCGGCAGCCGAAAGCAAGCCCGCCACGGCGTAGAGCAATTTCTCTTTGAAATTGCTCTGCTGACGCGAAAGCGGCAGCCGCCGCAACGCGGCGTACATTCAGGCGAAAACCGCGTTTTTCGCCTGAATGCCACCTTTGACTTTCAGAAAAAGTCAAAGGTAATCTGCTCTAGGGCGCGTCAGGCACCAGCGGCAACTCCTTGGGAGATGAGATGGTCAGCTTGTGATGCACCTCGGCTTTGCCGCCCGCAGGCACTTTGACATCCCAGAACAGCATATGCTCTTTTTCGTTCTTTTGGGACGGCGGCGCGTCGTCACTGGACACGGTAACGCCCTGGTCCACAATCATGGGGGCCGGGCGCTCCAGGCGCACGGTCACGGGCTTGCTGTGGCCGTTGGTCAGCGTATAGGTCCAGGCCCAGGTCCAGTTGCGGCTTTTATCAATAAAGCCGCTTTCGCCCCGCCGCCTGCTGTTCTCCGCTGTGGTCACATTGACGCGCGGGTCAGGGCCGAAGAAGAGCGTGGCTTCGCCGTTACGCGGTCTGAAAAAACCCTGGCCCACGTTCTGGCCGTTCACTGTAAATTCCGCGCTGCCTTCAGGCCAGGTCTGTTCCGGGGGCATGATATATTTTGCCAACAGCCAGACCCGGCTGTCGCTGGCGGTGGGCCGGGCCAGCCATTGCAGGGGCGCTTTCCAAGCATCCGCGGCGATCAACAGACGGGAGCGGCCTTCGGGAAGACCGCGCACGGCCAGGGTCCAGGTGGCATATACGCCGCTGTTGTCCGGCTCCACCGGCGCATTGGCCGCGGCGAACTCCCCGTCCGCCTCGGCCGGAGCGGCCTTGCGCGCCATCATCAAGGCATGTGGCGCGGGCCTGGGCTGCTGCGGCCTGGACGTGGAATCCACCACCCAGCGCGCAAGAGGGGCGGGCTCCCGCGGCCCATTGCCGCGCGAAGCCAGGGTCAGCCTGGTGTTGCGCCAATCCATGCCGGTGAACTGCCAGACCTCGGCCATAAGGCGCACGCCGATCTCGTGGCCTTCGCCCTGATCCGGCTGGGCGTCAAAGCTGTAGATGGGCTGCCAGCCGCAGCTTTGCAGCGTATAGCTGTACCGCACAGGCAGCCTGGACATGCCGGAAACGGACTTTTGCAGCGTCACGCTCACAAGCTGGCCCAGGTCGGGGCTCACAGGCAGGCGTTGCAGCTCCTGCTGCACGATGTTTGCGCGGCGCTCCAAATCCGCCTGTTCCATGCCCAGGCCGGGTATCACGGTCTCCATCCGCTTTTCGCGCTGCTCCAGATCCTGCAAGGTGATGCTGTCCGGCAGGCCTTTCCAGAGCGCAAGCCGGGCCTTCACCGCGTCCAACTGGCCGCTCAGGCGCGCGCGTTCATTGATCAGCTCGTCGCGCAGATGGGAGAGCTCGCCGCTGGCCTCAAGAACCTGCGGCGTCATCGACCAGCGGGCCACAGTCTGCCCCGGAACCGACAATTGCAGATTCCGGGCGTCGCCGGGAATGACGAACGTCACGATGCTCACCCCGTCTTTGGTGCTGACCGGGGCCGTTTCCTCCACTTCAAGGCGGCCGCCGCTCGGCGAAAGCACGGCCGAAGCCGGATTGGCCAACGCCGCATCAGCCGCCCAGGCCGTCGCGCCCGGCATCATGACGGATAACGGGCCTGCCAGCAGGCTCAGCAGCACAACAGAGCGCCACTGCCGCAACGGTTTCATTTTCTTGAGAATATTCATCCAGCCTCCACGGCCCGCACGGGCGTTTCCGGCCCGGCCGGTCAGCGCCCGCGAGCCGTTATCGTGTCAGTTTGCGGAATTTCGGCCGATGCGGCGACTCGGCGTCCTTGCCCAGCCGCTTTTTGCGATCTTCCTCGTATTCCGAGTAATTGCCTTCAAAAAACGCCACTTCCGAATCGCCTTCAAAGGCCATGATATGCGTGGCCACGCGATCCAGAAACCAGCGGTCATGGCTGATCACCAGCACGCAGCCGGCGAAATTGTCCAGGGCGTCCTCCAAGGCGCGCATGGTATTCACGTCAATATCATTGGTGGGTTCGTCCAGAAGCAGCACATTGGCTCCGGACTTGAGCATGCGGGCCAGATGCAGGCGGTTGCGCTCCCCGCCGGAAAGCACATCCACCTTTTTTTGCTGATCCGCGCCGTGAAAATTGAAGCGCGTGCAATAGGCCCGCGCGTTGACCTCGCGGTTGCCGAGCCTGATGGTCTCGCGCCCGTCGCTGATCAGCTCGTAGACCGTCTTGCCCGGAGTCAGGGACTCGCGGCCCTGATCCACATAGGCGAAGCGCACGGTCTCGCCCACCGCAAGACTGCCGGAGTCAGGCTTTTCCTGGCCTGCCAGCATCTTGAAGAGCGTCGTCTTGCCCGCGCCGTTGGGACCGATGATGCCCACAATGGCTCCGGCGGGGATCAGGGCGCTGGCCTTGTCCATAAGCAGGCGATCGCCCATGCTCTTGCTCACGTCCTTGAGCTCAATGACGTTTTTGCCCAGGCGCGGTCCCGGCGGGATGTAGATTTCCAGATCCGGGGCGCGTTTTTCGCTTTCATGCGAGAGCATGGCCTCATAGGCGTTGATTCTGGCCTTGCCCTTGGCATGGCGCCCCCTGGGCGACATGCGGATCCACTCCAGCTCGCGGGCCAGCGTTTTCTGGCGCTCGGCCTCGCTTTTTTCTTCGCCGGCCAGCCGCTTCTGTTTCTGCTCCAGCCAGGATGAATAATTGCCCTTCCACGGGATGCCGCGGCCGCGATCCAGCTCCAGAATCCAACCGGCCACATTATCCAGAAAATAGCGGTCGTGCGTCACGGCGATGACCGTGCCCGGAAAGGTGGAAAGATAGCGCTCCAGCCAGGCCACGGATTCCGCATCCAGATGGTTGGTGGGTTCGTCCAGAAGCAGGATGTCCGGATTTTGGAGCAGGAGGCGGCAAAGGGCCACGCGGCGGCGCTCGCCGCCGGAAACCAGCGAAACCGGCATGTCGCCCGGCGGGCAGCGCAAGGCGTCCATAGCCATTTCCAGGCGGGAGTCCAGATCCCAGACATTTTTGGCGTCCATCTGCTCCTGCACCTCGGCCTGTCTGGCGATCAGCGCGTCCATCTCCTCCGGCTCCAGAGGCTCGGCGAATCTGGCGTTGATTTCCTCAAATTCCTTGGCAATAGCCGTAAGATCGCTGACGCCTTCCTCGACCACCTCGCGCACGGTGCGCGTTTCATGGGCCAGGGGCTCCTGCTCCAGATAGCCGATGCTATAGCCTGGGGCCAGCACGGTTTTGCCCTCAAAGGACTGGTCCACGCCGGCAAGTATTTTCAGAAGGCTGGATTTGCCCGCGCCGTTCAGGCCCAGCACGCCGATTTTGGCTCCATAAAAGTAGGAAAGCGAAATATCCTTCAGCACTTCCTTTTGCCCGTGGCGCTTGGAGACGCGGATCATGGAATAGATAATCTTGTCCGGTTCGTTACTCATAAGCTCCTCAAAAGCGGTTGATCTTCCCGACACAAAACAAGAGCCAAAATATTCGGCCACGCCGGGCAACGTGCACGCAATGTGGTATACTAGCCGGGACGGCCTCCTTTTTCAAGGCGCGCGCATTTCGCCTTTTCCCGCGCCAGGCCCTTGATTCCCGCAGCCCTCTCTGCCAGTATCCACAGCGACAGCGCAAGGGGCGGAGAGCTTGCCGCCTCTGCGCTGCCCCCCCCACAGCCGCGCGCCAGGCGCGCATGCGCCCTCTGTGCCGCATTTCAGAGGAGGAGCAGGCATGAACAGCCGTTTTCCCGCCGTTCTGGGCGGCACCATGCTGGTGGCGGGCACTGCCATCGGCGCGGGAATGTTGGCCTTGCCCATGATTTCAGCGGGCATGTGGTTTTTCTGGTCCGTGGCGCTGCTGCTGGTTTCCTGGTTTTGCATGCTGCGTTCCAGCCAGGCTCTTTTGGAAATCAATCTGCACTTTGAACCCGGAAACAGCTTTCATACCCTGGTGCGTGAACTTCTGGGCCCTTTTTGGAGCGCGTTGAACGGCCTGGCTGTGGCTTTTGTGCTCTATACGCTTGTCTATGCCTATGTGAGCGGCGGCGGTTCAGTGCTGCGCCAGGGTCTTGCGCCTGTTTTGGGCAGCGAGCCGCCCCGCCTGCTGGCCAGCCTGATCTTCGCCCTGCTGCTCGCGGCCTGCGTCTGGTGGAGTTCCAGGGTGGTGGATCGCCTCTCCGTGCTGCTCATGGGCGGCATGGCCCTTTCCTTTTTGCTCTCCGTCAGTGAGATGATCACCCGGATTCGCCCGGCAACGCTTCTGGATCTCCACGGCAGCGGCGGCCAAATGATCTTTGTCTGGGGAGCCGTTTCCACCTATTTGACCTCATTCTGCTTTCACTCCTCAGTACCGAGCCTGGTCAAATACCTGGGCAAGGAGCCGCGCACCATCAACGCCTGCCTGCGTTACGGCACGCTGATCGCCCTGAGCTGCTATCTTTTATGGATTCTGGCCGCTGACGGCACTATTCCCCGGGAGCAGTTCAAAGCCGTCATCGCCGCGGGAGGCAATGTGGGGGATCTGGTTGCCGCCGCGGGAAACAATCTGGGCAGCGGGCTCACCCTGCGACTGCTGGAGGCCTTTTCGCTGCTGGCCGTCGCCACGTCGTTTCTGGGCGCCGGGCTGGGTCTTTTTGACTACATGGCCGATCTGTGCAATTTTGACGACAGCCGCCTGGGCCGCACCAAAACCCTGCTGATCACCTTCGCTCCCCCCATGTTCTGCGGTCTGATCTGGCCCGACGGCTTTTTGCCCGCCATCGGCTGGGCCGGTCTTGCGGCTTCCGTCTGGTCGGTGTTTGTGCCTGCTCTCCTGCTCCGCGCAGGTCGCCGCCGCTTCGGCAGGCGGGGGTACCGCGCGCCCGGCGGGCGGACGCTCACGCCCATGCTGCTGCTCTACGGCGTTCTGGTTGCCTTGTGCCATACGCTTTTTGTATTGAATCTTTTACCGATGTATCGTTAAAAAAGGAGTCAGCAATGAAAAAGGAAGTCATCAGCACCAAAAATGCTCCTGCTGCCGTGGGCCCGTACAGCCAGGCCGTGCGCGCGGGCAATCTGCTTTTTCTTTCAGGCCAGGTGCCCCTGGATCCGGCCACGGGCAAGCTGGTGGAGGGCGACATAGCCGCCCAGGCCGCGCAAGCCTGCAAAAATCTTCTGGCTGTCCTGGAATCCCAGGGGCTTACCGCGGACAATGTGCTCAAAACCACGGTATTCATCACCGACATGAGCAAGTTCCCGCTGGTGAACGAGGTGTACAAACAATATTTCATGGCCCCCTGCCCGGCTCGATCCTGCGTGGAAGTCAGCGCCCTGCCGCTGGGCGCGCAGGTGGAAATTGAAGCCATTGCCGCCAACTGACGTTTTTGCGGGGCGGAGCGCCCACGGCTTCTCCGCCCGCTTTTTGTCCCCTCTGCCCCGCTTTCCTCGCACCATACTCTCCCCCTTCGCCGAATATGCTCCACTTGCTCGCAACAATCCTTTCCCTCTACGTCATTGCGCGTCTGATTCTGCCGTTGCGCCTGCCGCTTTGGCTCAAGTTGCTGCTCAGCCTGCTCGTGCTGTTGAGCGCGCTCAAACTCTCTCTGTTCCGCCTTGCTTTCGGCACCATGATGCCGGATATACCCCGATGGGCGTTGCTCGGCGCAGGCGTGCTGCACAGCCTTGTGATCCTACTGATCATATTGTGCGCTTTGCGCGACGCGCTTTTTCTGGCGCTTTGGCTGGTCCGCAGGCTCTTTCCTTCCCTGCCGGCGCTTTGCTTTTCCCCCGGGCAGTGGGCCTTTGGTCTGCTCTCGCTCTCGCTGCTCCTGAGCGCGTTTGGAGTCTGGCAGGCTCTGCGCGTGCCGGACGTGCATCACATGGTCATTTCCCTGCCACGCCTGCCCGCGGCACTGAACGGCCTGCGCATTGTGCAGCTTTCGGATCTGCACGTCAGCCCCGCCTTTCCCGCCGCATGGGTGCGGGCCGTGGTGCAAAAGGTCAATGCCCTCAAGCCGGAGCTTATTGTTATTACGGGCGATCTGGGGGACGGCCCGCCGGATCGGCGCATGGCGGATCTGGCTCCTCTTACCGGCTTGCGCGCGCCCCTGGGCGTATTTTCCTGCACCGGCAATCATGAGTATTACTGGGGCTTCAACGGTTGGATGGATGCCTCCCGCCGCGTGGGCATTACTCCCCTGAACAATGCGCATGTCATCGTGCAAGCCCGCGGGCAAGAACTGGTTCTGGCCGGCGTCACGGATCAGACCGCTCCGTCCCTGGGCTTTCCCGGCCCGGACCCCGGCCGGGCATTGCACGGCGCGCCCGCCGACGCCGTGCGGATCATGCTGGCCCACCGGCCGCGCCTGGTCGGCAAAAGCGCCGAAGAAAACGTGGATCTGCAGCTTTCCGGCCATACTCACGGCGGGCAATTGATCGGCGCAAACCGGCTCGTGGAGCGTTTTAACGACGGTTTTTTGTCCGGCCTGTATCATGTGGGCCGCACTGCGCTCTATGTGAGTCCGGGCACCGGCCTTTGGGAAGGCTTTCCACTGCGGCTTTTCGTACCGGCTGAAATAACCGAAATCACGCTGCGCCAGGGCTGATCCGAAATTGAGACCGCCTTGGGATCTTTTTGGGCACGGCTCTGCCGATACCACGCCGCAACAGGCGTTACACTGCATTGCAGCAAGGCAGGCTTGAAACGTGACGTGAGCCGAAAGCAAAAGACGCTGAACCGCCGGGGATGTCTTTTTCCACTTGCCATTTTCTCCACTTTGCAAAATAATAGTAGAGTATTGTTGCCGGCGGCAGAAAATACAAAGAAAGGCACGGCACATGGAAAAAACATGGTACGCGAGCCCCCCCGGCCGTTTTGCCCTCGGTCTGCAAACAAATCTTTTGCAGACCAGCCTTGCGGCCTGGCCGCGCCGAGGCAAAAGCCTTTTGGAAATCAATTGCGGCAACGGCCTGTTTTTGCCCTTGCTCTGGGAATGCGGTTTTGATGTGACCGGCACCGAGCTCGTGCCCGGCCTGCGCGCGCAGGCTTTGGAAAATGCCGGGCCACGAGCCCACGTTGAGGCCGCGGCGGACGATCACCTGCCCTTTGACGACAATGCTTTTGACTGGGTCGTTTTGCACGTCCAGGCCGCCACTCCCGAAGGCCTGGCTGCCAGCGCGCGCGAGGCGCTGCGCGTGGCGGCCGGAGGCCTGGCGGTCACGTTCTGGAATTCCGCATCCCTGCCGCATATCCTGCACCGCATGGGGCGCGGCAAAATGCCGTGGCCGGGGCCGGCGCACAACTGGTGGCGCGTCTGGCGCATGCTCAAAAGACTCAAAGCCGGCCGTCTGACAAGCCAAAGCACCCTGGCCGGTCCGCTTTGCACCTGGCGCAGACAATGCGCGGCCGCTGCGTGCAATGCGTCTCTGCAAACGCTCCCCCTGGGAGCCTGGAGTGTCATCCGCCTGGATCTTGCGCCGCGCAAGCCGGTAACGCCTCTGCCTCTGCGGCTGGGCCGCCGACGCCTCCGCCAACCCGAACCGGCCCTGGAATTCGGGCATAAAAACGCGCTCGGCCATTCCAGCCATACCAACCGGAAAACAGCATGAAGCTGCCTCTGTTCCCTTTTTTACGCGCTCTTGTCCGTAAGCACGTCCGTGCGCTGGCCGTGGCTCTGCTGGCGGCAGCCCTCGCCGTGGGCGGCTGGTACGGCTGGCGATACTACCAATATCGCCAGAGCCCCGACTTTGCCTACGCGCGTTTTCAAGAGGCCCTGCGTCCGCCCAGTCCCGAAAAGCTGGCCCTGCTGGTGGATTTCAACACGCTTTCCGGGGAACTGGCTCAAGCTTTGGCCAGGACCTTCCCCTTTTTTAAAAAGGGCCCGGATCAGATCCACGATCTCAAAATCACGATTCAAGCGGGCTTGCTCAAAAAACTCTTGAGCAAGGAAGAGCCCAAAGCAAACGGCGAGGTTGAAACTGACCCCCAAAAACTTTTACAACAGCCGTTCAGCCTGTTTCCGGCTGATTTTTTACACCAGTTCCTGAGCGGGCTTGGCATGCAGCGCACCCAGGGCGACACGGCGCTGATTTCAACCAGCATCCGTCACCCTTTGCTGAACCGGACGTTTCCTGTAATCCTGCGCATGGAGAACGGTTCGGAAGGCTGGGTGATTCGGAATCTGCTCAATGCCGATGATCTGGTCAGGCAATTTCGCGAGGCGCTCCTGGCGCGCATTGCCGCGCGCCGGGATTTATTCAGGAGCAAAAATGACAACACCCGGCGGCGCATGGATGCAACCCTGCCCCTGCAATCCTGCAGCGCAAGCGCGGGCCTGCTTTCCGACGGCAAAACCCTCCTGCTTGTGGCGCATGTGCTGGCCCGCAATACCAGTGCCGTTACAATCAAAAATATCAACCTGGAAGCGTTGTTTACCGGGCCGGACGGCAAAATGCTGCTGCAACGCTTTCTTAATGCAGCCGTGCCCGTGGCCCCGGGCGAGGATCTTGACTGGCGCTGGACCATTGAGCTGGACGGCCAAAGCCCGCTGGGCCAAAGCGTGCTGGCTGCCAAAGAAATATCCTGCGCGGCGAAGTGGAAGACCATGACCCTGAACAGCGGAGAAGTCCTGCATATTGCCGACATCCCGACCGCCATGAAAGAATGCGACAAGTCCGGCCATAAGCATCCCGCGGCTCTGTGCCTTATGCCCATCTTCCGACGCTAGAGCAATTTCACTTTGAAATTGCTCTGGCGGCCGCGGGAGCGGACGCCCGCGCCGAATGAGCGTCCAGACCGCGTTCTGGACGCGAAATGATGGCAGCGCCGCTTTTGAAATTGAATAATTTCAAAAGCAAAATGCTCTGAGGCCAGGGCGGACTTTGCCCGCGCGTCGGCTGCAAAAATTTGGCTTTTCTCCACAGAGCAAGTGTGCCATACTTACGCTGTTTGCAAGGCAACGCATTGTGCCGCCTGGGCAAGTGATGGGGCCCCTTGCCCCAGGAGCGCGATTCGGGCCGGTGCAGAGGCGTCGCGGGTATGCCCCTTGACTGCCGCGACTGCCCTTCTGCCGCCGCCCGCAGCGTGGTCGCGCTGTGAAGGCCGCGACGCCATGGCTTGCAAGGGCAGGCATGAGCCTGCCGCAAACCCGCAAAAACAAAGGCAGCTTTCGTTTCCGTCCGCCAGTGCAGCAAGACAGCACCCGCCGGCACGACCTGTCGGCGTCAACTTCGCAAGGAGCCTTTTATGTTTGGGCGCAGCCGTTCCATTCATCTTTCCGTGCATATCCATAAAGACCCCGCGGCCATGGCCGAGCGCGCAGCGCATATTCTGGCCGGGGCCTGCGAAGAAGCCGTGGCCGAGCGCGGCGTATTCAAAATCGCCTTGTCCGGCGGCCAGACGCCGATCCCGCTCTTTCGTCTTCTGACCGCCGATGACTGGGCTGAGCGCCTGCCCTGGGACAAAATGACCTTTTTTTGGGTGGACGAGCGCTGCGTGGGGCCCGAACACCCGGAGAGCAACTATGGCCTGGCCCGGCGGGAACTGTTGAGCCGCGTTCCGGCCATGCACTTTTTCCGCATGCGCGGAGAAGAGGATCCGGTAGAGGCGGCCGTCAAATATGAGCAGCAGCTTCGCAGCGACTTCGGCCTGGGGCCGCAGGAGCTGCCGCGTTTCGACTTCATGCTTTTGGGCATGGGCGAAGATGGGCATACGGGTTCCATTTTTCCCAATTCTCCGGCCCTGGCCGAAAAAAAACGTCTGGTCATTGATCAGTATGTGCCCGAACGCAAAGCCGACCGGCTGACGCTCACCCTGCCTGTGATCAATAACGCCCGCTGCTGCATGTTTCTGGTGACCGGCGCGGAAAAGCACAATGTACTTTCGCGCGCCCTCAATCTGTTGACCGAACCCACGCTGCCCGCGCAGATGGTGCGCCCCGGCATCGGCGATTTGATCTGGGTGGTGGATGAAGCCGCCGCCAACGGCGAGTAGAGCGGTTTGCTAATGAAATTAGCTAAACCGCTCTGGCGACAGCGTTAGCTGGCGCCCGCGCCGAATGAGCGTCCAGACCGCGTTGCGGTAGCCGTTAGCAAGCTTTGCTTGCTTACGGATAGCGACAGCGGTTGCGTTGGCTGGCTGCCGCAGTAACCAGTTGCTGTCTTCATCCGTAGCTTCCTTCGTCGCAACGGCTGAAGCCTGGACGCGAAATGATGGCAGCGAAGTGATTGAAAATGAATATTTTCAATCAAAAAATGCTCTAAGGCTTCACTGCAGCGTAGCGCGCTCCTTCCCGGGGCAGGAATCCTGAATGCGATCCCTGCCCCGCGTGAGCCTTCCGCATCCGCGCCACGAAGCCGGGGCGGCAAGCCGCCGGATGCGTGATGAAAACTTCAGTGCGCATCCGCGTCCATTTCTTCAGGGCCTGTTTTGCGTTCCGGCACTGCTCCGCCCGCCTCAAGCCGCTCCCCCGCTCTCTCAATGGCTCGCAGTAAACGCGCCCTGCAGATAATTTCCGGCCGGTATTCAAAGTGCATGAGATCATACTCATGCCATTTGCCGCCCCAGATGAAGCCCTGATCCTCAAAAGCAGCCACAATGGCCGTGGGATAGCTTTGCTGCATGGGATGCGGCCATTGCCTGGTCCAGCGCCAATAGGGCGCGCGCTCCGGGCTTACATCCAGCGCAATGCCGAAAGCATGCGGGCTCAAACGCTGTTCCCCGGCAATACGCCGCCACAAAAAGCCCCCGGCAGGCGTGAGCAGGGCCGCCAGGGCAGGTTGCCCGCGCACGGCCGCGGCCAGGGTGTTCCCCGCCCTTTGCAGGCCCAGGGCCGCCGGACAAACAAGGCGCAGGGGCCGGCCCAGCAGCGTTGCAACGCGCAGGTTCTTGCGCACCTCAGCCTCGCTTGCGCCGTAAAGCGCTTTCAACAGCGCAGAGGAACGCCTGCGGCCCGGCGCAACGCCAGGGGGCGTGGCAGGCCGCTGCGGTTCCAGCGGGTAGGGTTGCTCCATGCTCTCGCGCACGTTCGCCTCCCCCTGCTCCCCGGAAAAACGCGGCAATCCGGAAAAGGCTTCGGAATGCGCCCGCGGCGTGCCTGCGCTCTTGCCGTCCCCGGCAGGTTTTGGCGCGGCGCTGTAGAGTACGCGGCTCCCGTTGGCAAGAAGCAGCCATTGTCGCCCCTGATCGTCCGCGACAAGCGCGCGAATTTGCGGGTAGGACGAGCGCAGGCAGTACATATTGACAGCATCAAGCCCAGCCGGTTCCAGTGGCCGGAATTGCGCTGACGTTGCGCGCGGCGCGCAGAACATCCAGAACAGGCAGAAAATCGAAAACAGACGCATGTCCAAAACCTACGCGGCCCCGGCTTGTCAAGGCAAGCGCTTTTGCGTAGATCAGCGCCATGCCTGCCTGGAAATTCTTCATTCTGACCTTTGGCTGCAAGGTCAATCAATACGAAAGCCAGTCCCTGCGTGAAGCCTGGCAGCGGCTCGGCGGCTTGGAATGCGCGGCCCCGGCTGAAGCCGACGTGCTCTGCGTCAACAGTTGCGCGGTCACTGCCAAAGGGGAGCGCGACGCGCGAAACGCAATTTTTCGCCTGCGCCGCCAGGCGCCCGACGCAACATTGATTTTGACCGGCTGCGCCGCCAGACTTTTTGCCGACTACCGGCCAAGACCCGGCGCAAAATGGGCCGCTCCCGATCTGCTGATCCCGCAGGAAGAAAAAAGCCGCCTGCTGGCCGGCCCCTGGGCCATGGCAGAACCCGATTGCGCCCAAGCGGACGCCCCGCATACGCCGCTGCCTGCGGCCCAAACTGCCGGCGCAACAAGTACGGCCTTTCCGCCCTTCCGCATTGCCTCTTTCAAACGGGCTCGACCTGTGCTCAAGATTCAGGATGGCTGCGGCCACCGCTGCACTTACTGCATCGTGCCGTTAACCCGCGGCAAGCCCCGCAGCCGCCCGGCAGGAGAAATACTGGCCGAGGCGCGCCGTCTCCTGGAAGCCGGGCACGCTGAAATTATGCTCTCCGGCATAAATCTGCGGCAATACGGGCGAGATGATCCTGCCTGCGGCGATTTCTGGGATCTGCTGCGCAGCCTGGACAAGGCCCTGGCTCCGGAGTTTGCCGGACGGGCGCGTTTCAGGATCAGCTCGCTTGAGCCCTCGCAACTGGATGCCCGCGGCATTGAAACTCTGACAGCCTGCCGCATGCTCTGTCCGCATCTGCATATTTCCTTGCAGCATGCCAGCCCGGCAGTGCTGCGGCGCATGGGACGGGGGCACTACTCTATCCTGATGCTTGAAAAAGCCGTGGCAAGTCTGGCGGCTCACTGGCCGGTTATGGGTCTGGGCGCGGATATTCTCACGGGTTTTCCCGGCGAGAGCGACGCCGATCTGCGCCTGTTGCTGGAGCTCATTGAGCGCCTGCCTCTGAGCTACGCCCATGTCTTTCCCTATTCACGCAGACCGGGCACCGCGGCCTGCAACTTTGCCGGGCAGGTGCCGCAACCCCTTAAGCTGGAACGCGCCGCGCGCGTGCGTGAAGCGATAGAGCGACGGCGACGCGCCTTTTGGGCGGCGCAATTGACTCTGCCGCGCATGCTCGTGGTCCCCGACAGCATCAGGCGAGCCACAGTGGATGCCGGCAGCGGGCAAGCGCATGCGCTGTGCAAGGGAATCAATGAGTATTATGTTCCCTGTTTTTTCCGGCCCCCGAACGGAAGTGCATCCGCACTGCTGCCTGTGCGGCCCACGGCCCTGACCGGCAAGGGCCTTCTGACCGAGCCGCTGCCGTAGAACCCGGCAAAAGCTCTTGCGCCTGCGGCGCAGAGGCTACTGCTCCATTTCCCGGCCGCGCGCGTCCGCAGCCATGACCGCGTCCACCAAAGCCGCCGTGAGGCCCGCGCGATCCAACTGGTTGACGCCGGCAATGGTCAGGCCGCCGGGCGAGCAGACATCATCCCGCAACTGCATGAGCGGCGCGGCGCTCTCTGCCGCCATGCGCGCCGAACCGGCGAAAAGCGCCGTCACCATGCGCCGGGCCTCCGCATGCGGAAAGCCAAGGGTTACCCCGGCCTGGACCAAAGCCTGCATGATCTGAAAAACATAGGCCGGGCCCGCGCCGATCAAGGCTGAAAAAGCGGTAAAGCGGGCTTCGGGCAGGACAAGGCAAAGCCCGAGAACGCCGAAAATTTCCAGCAGCTCGGCCTTGCTTTCCGGGCGCAGGCTTTGATCCTCGAAGCACAGCGCAAACACGCCCTCGCCCACCAGGGCGGGCGTATTGGGCATGCAGCGCGCCACAGGGCATTCCCGGCCGGCGTACTCGCGCAGGCGTTGCAGGCTCACGCCCGCGGCCACGGACACCAGAATTTTGTCGGACGAGAGCGCCGGGCGTATTTCTTCCAGAACAGCGGCCACCTGATAGGGTTTGACCGCCAGGATCAGCACATCGGCGTTGTGAGCCGCATCCAGGGCGCTGGCTTCGGGCTGCACGCCTTTTTCCGCCAGGGGGCGCATGCGCGCGGACGTGCGGTTATAGCCGCAGAAACCGTAGCCCCTGCCCGCCAGTTTGTCCGCCAAACCGGCCATGATCGCCCCGCCCATGTTGCCGCAGCCTATGCAGCCGATGGTTTTGCTCATATCGACTCCATTATTTCAAGCGCATTAAAGAAAAAAGCTATTTCAACGGCCGCGGTTTCCGGCGCGTCGGAGCCGTGCACGGCATTGGCCTGCAGGCTTTGGCCGTAGGCATGGCGCAATGTGCCGGGTTCGGCCCTGGCCGGGTCTGTGGCGCCCATCAACGCGCGATAGCGGGCCACGGCGTCCTCGCCCCGCAGCACGGCGCAGACCACCGGCCCTGAGGCCATGTATTCCGTAAGGCTTTCAAAAAACGGGCGCTCCTTGTGCACGGCATAAAAGGCAGAGGCCTGCCCTTTACAAAGGCGCACCATTTTCAGGCCCGCCACAGCCAGCCCGGCAGCCTGGCAAGTGGCCAGAATTTCGCCGGTCAGGCCACGAGCCACGGCATCAGGCTTGATGATTGCAAGTGTGGATTGCAGCATTATTTCTCCCTTTAGAGTATTTTGATCCGTCGCCATTGAGCGCGCTGCAAGCCCACGCCGGCACACTGAGCGGGAAACCAGCATGACCCTGGGCGATCACAGGCCGCTGCCCGCTCCGGCCGGGCTCAGGCAGGCTTGTTGCGCCAGATGCCAGATCAGGCGACGCAGGGGCACGACAGCCACGCCCGCCGTATCCTGCCAGCAACGCAAGGCGCGCAGCGTCTCCGGGTACGGATGCCCGACAGCCACCGCAAAGCCCTTTTCCCGCGCCGTGCGCGCCGCTGCGTCCAGCGCGGCTGAAATGGCCGCAACATCCCGGCGGGTATCCAGAAAAAGGGCGCGGGAAGCACTGATCAAACCCGCGGCGCGGGCTTCCCGCTCCAGAGCGGAACCGGCCTGGGTTAGGCTGTCCAGAACAAACAGGCCCCGATCGGGCAGCAGGGAGCAGAGCCGGCTACAGGCCGCGGCATTGCCCGTAAAGCGGGAGCCCATGTGATTATTCAGGCCCACCGCCGTGGGCAGCGCCTTCAGATCCTCCTCCAGCACCGCTCGCAGTGCCGGCAGGCGCATATCCACCCGAAGCGCGTCCGGGCCGGGCCGGGGACGGAAGCCGTCGGCGCGGGGCAAAGCTTCCATGGGGAGATGAAGCAGGCTGTCCAGCCTCCGTTGCCCGGCCAGGGCAGCGGTTTGAGCTGCCGCGGGCGAACGCGGCCAAATGGCGAACGTCACGGGAAAAGGCAGAGCCGCCAGGGCTTCAGCAGCTTCCAGGCTTTGCCCCAAATCATCAATGACCAGAACCAGGGCAGGCCTGGGCAGAGGCCGGGCCAGATCGGCCAATGCCGCTTCCCGGCCGGGAAAACGGAAGACATGGCTCAGGCGGCCACCCAGGCGGATTTCCAATGCGCCCTGCTCTGTCCAAAGCACTTGCGGCCGCGGATTGCGGGCTGCTGTGCCAGCCCATGAAACGGCTTGCCCGGCAGAGAAGCGTTGCAGCAGAGCCACGCCCAGACGCAGCGGCGCGCAAGGGCCGGTAATCAGATAGCGACGCGGCAACGGGTCTTGGGGCAGTGCGTTGCCCGCAGGCTTTGGAACAGCCGGGCCGGCCTGCGCGTCAGTAAGCTCAAGACGCCACTGCGCCGCGGGCAGGGCCAGAGGCAAGGCCTGCGCCACCACGGCGTCCAGCCGGATCCGTGCCTGCGCGGCCGCCGTGTCCCCTTGATCGTGCAAAACCTGACCGGCTCTTGAGGGATCAGGCGCGGCAGTTCGCGGCTCAAGCGGCGCACCTGCCTGCGGGGCCAGCCAAAGGGAAAAAGCAAAACACGCCAAAAGCCACAGCAGCCCGCCCAGGCCAAGACGCGTGGACGCGCGCGGCCCCCCGCCGCTCCCAAGGGGATCCGTCAGGGGGCCGGCATCTGTTTTCTTTGTGCGCACGCCGAAATGCTTCCCGCCCCGACGCGCGCACAACAGGCGCGCCGGGAAAGGGTCTAGTTTTTAATCTCCTGCATCTTGGGCAATGTCTTCACTATCTGGAGAGCCATGCGCAGCTGGTTGTCGCGGGCCAGTTGTTCCTTGCCCTCATCTTTCTTGCTTTTGGCGGCATTGCCGCCCTTCTTGTCCTTGCTGTTTTCCAGATGCCGGTTCAAATCCTGCTCCCGCAGCAGAAAACGCGGATTCTCCTTATCCTCGGCGCGAGGCGACTCAAAGGGGATTTCCAAATCAGGCACAATGCCCTCGGCCTGAATGGAACTGCCATTGGGCGTATAGTACAGCGCCACGGTAAGCTTGAGGCCCGATCCGTCGGAAAGCGGGATGATATTCTGCACGGAGCCCTTGCCGAAGGAACGCTCGCCAATGATCAGGGCGCGTTTTTGATCGCGCAGCGCGCCCGCCACGATTTCGGAGGCTGAGGCCGAACCCGCGTTGATCAGCGCCACCACGGGCACGCGCACGTCGTCACGCTGTTTTCTGGCTTCATAGACGCGATCCGTGGTTTCGCCGCGTCCTTTAATGGAAACAATCACGCCCTTCTGCAGGAAAACATCCGAGACGCTGACGGCCTGATCCAGCAGACCTCCGGGGTTGTTGCGCAAATCAAGCACAATGCCTTTGAGGCCGCCGCTCGCCTTGCTTTCCTTTTCCGCTTCCTTGAGAGCGTCTTTGAGTTCCTCGGTGGTGCGTTCGGAAAAACGGGTCAGACGCAGCCAGTAATACCCATCCTCAAGCTTTTTGGACTTGATGCTGATCAAAGGGATGGCGTCGCGCACAATGCGGACGGTCTGCGGCGTTTTGGCATCGGTGCGCAAAATGGCCAGCTCCACCTCGCTGCCCTTGGCGCCCCGGATGCGCGAAACAACTTCCTGCAGCGAGAGTTCCTGGGTGGCCTGGCCGTTGATGGAAAGGATCACGTCGCCGGATTGCAGGCCCGCGCGGTATGCCGGGGTGTCCTCAATGGGCGTCACCACGGTGACCTGGCCGTTTTCCATGGAAATTTCAATGCCCACCCCGTAAAATTCTCCGGAAGTGGTTTCCTGCATTTCCTTGTATTCTTCGGCGTTCATGAAGGTGGAATGCGGATCAAGGCCCTGCAAAAGACCTTTGACCGCCCCGTTGATCAGGTCATTCTGCGTTACTTCGCGCACATAATAACGCTCAACCAGATTAAGCACCTGACTGAAACGCTTCAGGGCTTCAAATTTGCTGGGGGCTTCCTTGGCCGGCTCTTTTTTTTCGGCAGGCGCAGAGGCTGCCTGGGCCGCGGGCAGCCCGCTGAAAACCAGGAGAAAGCCAAGAAGACATGAACCGACAAAGACGCGCATACGAAAGCCTCCACGGCGATCTGAACAGAAAAGGCCTGCCGGAAGACACCGCGGAACGCGTTGCAGCCGTCACAAACGGGCGCTGCCGGTCAGGTCTGCATGCCATTGCAAAAAGGCGACAGCATAAAGCCGCCAAGGCGGATATTTACTCTTTTCACCCCAAAAAGCAAAGCAAAAAGCGAACGCATGGCGCAAGGGCGCTTCCCCTTGCCCGGCTTCTATCGACTTTTTTCGCTAATCCCCCTATGCTGCCGCCAGTCCCATTCATGTTAAGCCTGCCGGGTTCTTGTCATGGCCGTCAAAAAATCTGAAATATATTCGGCAATCTGGGAAAGCTGCAACAACCTGCGTGGCGGCATGGATGCCAGCCTGTACAAGGATTATGTCCTGTTCATGCTGTTCATCAGATACGTTTCCGACAAGTTCGCCAATGCCGGGCCGTTCTCGGTCTTCAAGGTGCCGGCGGGTTCCGGCTTCGACGACATGCGCCGGCTCAAGGGCAAATCCGACATTGGCGATCAGATCAACAAGACGATCATCCAGCCCCTGGTGGACGCCAACAGCGGCACGCTGGCGCGAACCGACTTTCCGGATTTCAACGACGCCACCAGGCTCGGCGCCGGCAAGGAAATGGTGGACAGGATCACCGACCTCATCACGATTTTTGAAAACAAGGACCTCGATTTTTCCCGCAACCGGGCCGATAATGATGACCTTCTCGGCGATGCCTATGAATTTCTCATGCGGCACTTTGCCACGGAGAGCGGCAAGAGCAAGGGGCAGTTCTACACCCCCGCCGAGGTGAGCCGGGTCATTGCCAGGGTCATTGGCATTGACCCCGCCAAAGTGACCAAGTCGACCTCGGCCTATGACCCCACTTGCGGCTCAGGCTCCCTGCTGCTCAAGGTGGCCGCGGAAGCCGGGCAACCCATCACGCTGGAAGGTCAGGAAAAGGACGTAATGACGGCGGGCCTTGCCCGCATGAACATGCTCCTGCATGGCGTTTCCGATGCTGTCATCGAAACGGGCAACACGCTCTCCCAACCCAAATTTATTGATAACGGATGCCTCCGCGCCTATGACTTCGTGGTGGCCAATCCGCCGTTCTCCGATAAAAAATGGACTCTTGGCGTGAGCGTGCTGACAGACCCGTACCACCGTTTCACCTGGGGCGCGCCGCCCAACAAGCAGGGTGATTATGCCTACCTGCTTCACATCATCCGCTCGCTGAAGAGCACGGGCAAGGGCGCGTGCATCCTGCCGCACGGCGTTCTGTTCCGGGGCAATGCCGAGGCCGTCATACGCGAGCAGCTGGTGAAATCCGGCTATCTGAAGGGCATTATCGGGCTGCCGCCCAATCTGTTCTACGGCACGGGCATCCCGGCCTGCATCCTTGTGCTGGACAAGGAGAACGCCGCCGCGCGCAGGGGCGTCTTCATGCTGGACGCCTCCCGCGATTTCATGAAGGACGGCAACAAAAACCGCCTGCGCGAGCGTGACATCCACAGGATCGTCTCGGTCTTTTCCGCCATGCGGGACGTGCCGGGCTATGCCCGCATGGTTCCCCTGGAGGAGATCGCCTCCCCAAAGAACAGCTATAACCTGAACCTGCCGCGCTATATCGCCGGCGCCGAATCCGAAGACATCCACAGCCTTGACGCGCACCTCAACGGCGGTATTCCCAACCGGGATCTTGATGCTCTGGGAGAAGTCTGGAACGCTCTGCCCAATCTGCGCGCCAGGCTCTTTACGCCCCTCCCCCATACGGACAGATCGCGCCTTGCCGTGGGCAGGGAAGAGCTGAAAGACGCCATTCAGGAGGATGCGGAATACAAGCGGCTGGTCAGTGCGGCGGATGGCGCAATGCGGGAGTGGCAGAAAACGAATGTCCCCCTGCTGCGCGGCTTCGCGCGGGAAGGCCGCCCCAGGGCGCTCATTGTTGCCCTCTCCGAATCCATGCTTGCGGCTTTTCAAAATGTCGCGCTGGTGGATGCCTATGCGGTCTATCAGAACCTGATGAACTTCTGGGCGGACACCATGCAGGATGATTTTTACCAGATCGCCGCCGACGGCTGGAAAGCTGAGCTTGTATGGAAAGAGCGGGGAAAGAAAAATAAAAAGAAGGTCTGGGATTGCGACCTCCTGCCAAAACAGTTGATCATGGCGCGCTATTTCTCGCGGGAAGAGGCGGAAATACGCGCTCTTGATGAAAAATACACTGCCGCGCAACAGGAAATGGACAGCCTGCTTGAAGAAAACAGCGGGGAAGACGGTATTTTCAATGAACTGGAAGCCGTGAAAAAAGCTCCCGTGAAAGCACTGTTCAAGGAAATCAAGGGGGAGAAAGAACGGGCTGACGATGCCGCTGTGCTGAAGCAATGGCTCACGCTTGAGGATCGCGCCGGCAAGCTGAAGAAGCAGCTCAAGAACGCCGAGGCCGGATTGGATGCCAGGGCCATAGCCCAATATGCCGCGCTGTCCGAGGAGGAAGTGAAGGACATCCTCATCAATGACAAATGGCTTCCCGCGCTGCGGGCCGGGCTTGCCGGGGAGCTGAGCCGGGCCATCAACGGCATGGAAGATCGCCTGCTTGTGCTGGCTGACCGCTATGCCACGCCGCTGGCGGAATTATCGCAGGAGGTGGAGGAGCTTTCCGCCAGGGTTGCCGGGCATCTCAAGAGGATGGGGCTGGCGTGGAACTGAAGGAAACGCATTGCGAAGATTGGACAGTAAAACCAATCCACGCTATCGCTACAATCATAGGCGGGGGCACCCCGTCAACAGCAAACCCAGCGTATTGGAATGGTTCTATCCCTTGGTTTACGCCCACCGAAATTCAAGATACCTGTAAATATGTCTCGAAAAGTAAAAGAACGATTACTGAAAAAGCTCTGGAGAATAGCGGTGCAAAGCTATTACCCGTTGGCACAATTTTATTGACAACGCGGGCTTCCATTGGACTGAGAGCTATTTTGAAAGTTCCCGCCGCAACGAATCAAGGATTCCAATCCCTTGTAGTTAATGGTGATATTGATAACCAATTTATCTATTACCTGTTGGGGCTACGCCAACCCGAACTTATTAAGAATGCTTCAGGCTCAACGTTTTTAGAAATCAGCCCCAAAAAATTGGGCGAAATCTCATTATGTATTCCTTGTTCTCTTGCCGAACAACACGCCATCGCCGCCGTCCTCTCCGACGTTGACGCCCTGTTGTCCAGCCTTGAGGCGCTCATTGCCAAAAAGCGCGATATAAAAACGGCCGCCATGCAGGAATTGTTGACAGGGCGGAGAAGGCTGCCGGGATTTACAAACGCCTGGTGCACTCTGCCTTTTGAACAATGCGCTTTAAACATTCGAGAATTTGTTTCATCCAAAAATGCCGCTGGTCTTTGTATCGAATTAGAAAATATTGGCCCAAATTCAGGAAACCTTGTCGGCAAATTGGCAAGCTTGAATACTGCTTCATCTTCATCTCTTAAGTTAAAATTTCAGGCCAATGACATTTTATTTGGAAGATTACGGGCTTATCTTCGTAAATTTTATTATGCTGAATTTTCGGGAGCTTGCTCTCCCGAAATATGGGTATTGCGTGCAGTAGAAAAAAATATCATTCCTCCTTATTTATATCAGATAGTTCAAACAGAGAGCTTTATCACAGCGGCAAGCGTGGCATATGGGACGCATATGCCGCGCACCGATTGGAATGTGGTAAAAAATTTTCTTGTCTATATCCCAACATCTCTTAAAGAACAGACCGCCATCGCCGCCGTGCTCTCCGACATGGACGCGGAAATCGCGGCCCTGGAGGCGCGCCGCGCCAAGGTGCAGGCCCTCAAGCAGGGCATGATGCAGGAACTCCTTACCGGCAAGACCAGACTCGCACCCACAGGAGACCAGCATGGCTGAAAAACTCCGCTCCGAGCGTGTGACCCAGAACCGCGTCATTGATCTGTTCCAAAGGCTCGGCTACGCCTACCTCGGCAACTGGAAAACGCGGGAGAAAAACCGGGCCGTTGAGTACGATCTGTTGCAGGCCTTCCTCCTGCGTCAGGGCGTTTCCCCGCAGCAGATCGATGCCGCGTGGCTGAAAATTTCGCAGGCCGTGGCCGTTGTGGGGCATACGCTCTACGAGGCCAACCGCAATGTCTATGGCCTGCTCCGCTACGGGGTGCAGGTGCTGACCGGGCCCGGCCAGCCGCACGAAACAGTGCATCTGATCGATTGGGATCATCCGGAAAACAACGATTTCGCCCTTGCCGAAGAAGTGACCCTCACGGGCGGCGCCGATGTGCGCCGCCCCGATCTGGTGCTGTACCTCAACGGCTTCGCCGTGGGCATCATTGAGCTGAAGCGCGCCTCGGTCACGGTGGGCGACGGCATCCGGCAGCTCATCAGCAACCAGCGGAGCAATCCCGACTTTTTCGTAGCCTCGCAACTCCTCTTTGCCGGCAGCGATACCGAGGGCCTCCACTACGGCACAACGGGCGCCGAAGAACAGTTCTATCTGAAGTGGAAGGAAAAGACGGAGCGGACGGCCATTGCGCCGGGCTGTCATCTGGATGCGCCCCTGGCCCGGATGTGCGGAAAAGAGCGCCTGCTCGACTGGATCCATGACTGCGTCATCTTCGACAACGGCATCAAGAAGGTGCCCCGCCCGCATCAGTATTTTGGCCTGAAAGCCGCGCAGGAACGCATCGCCAGACGCGAGGGCGGCGTCATCTGGCACACCCAGGGATCGGGCAAGAGCATCCTCATGGTCATGCTGGCCCGATGGCTGCTTGAGCACAAGCCCGACGCCCGCGTCCTTATCGTGACGGACCGCACCGAGCTGGATGCGCAGATCGCGGGCGTCATGCAGGGCGCCCGCGTCTCTGGCTATGTGAAAAATCAGTCCGCCGTGATCTCGCGGCAGGATTTCAGGGCCAAACTTGAGGCGCCGGGCCCGCGCCTGCTCTGCGCGCTTATCCACAAGTTCGACCTGGGGCGCGAAGCCCCGCCGGACGTGCATGGCGATTTTTACGTTCTGGTGGACGAATGTCACCGCACGCAGAGCGGCGACCTGCACAAGCAAATGAAAGAATGGCTGCCCAACGCCATCTTCATCGGCTTCACGGGCACGCCCCTGCTGCGGGCCGATGCCAGATCCACCCGTGCGGTGTTCGGTACAAATATCCACACCTACAAATTTCCCGAAGCCGTTGCCGACCGCGTGGTGCTGGACCTGAAATACGAGGCCCGCACCGTGCCGCAGGAGCTGGCCTCGCCGGAAAAGGTGGATGCATGGTTCACCCTCAAGACCACGGGCCTGTCGGACTACCAGAAGGCGCTCCTGCGCCGGCGCTGGGGCACGATGGAGCGCATATTGAGTTCCCGCGAGCGCAAGGGCCGGATCGTCAGGGACATCTGCATGGATTTCGACCTCAAGCCGCGCCTCGCCAGCGAGCGGGGCACGGCCATGCTGGTGGCCGACAGCATCTATGATGCCTGCCAGTATTTCCGCGAATTCCAGAACGGGACGCCCCTCAGCGGCAAATGCGGCATCATCACCTCCTATGAGCCCGCGGCGGCGGACATCTCCCGCGAGCCGGAACAGGGCGAGGAGCATTACAAATTCACAACCTACAGGCAGCATGTGCTGAGCCCGGCCCTGCCCACCACCGCGAGATATGAAGAAGAGATGAAGCGGCGCTTCAGGGAGGAGCCCGCCAATTGCAGGCTGCTCATCGTGGTGGGCAAGCTGCTGGTGGGTTTTGATGCGCCGACATGCAGCTATATCTATCTGGACAAAAAATTGCGGGATCACAGCCTGTTTCAGGCCATTTGCCGCACCAACCGCCTGAACGGAGAAGACAAGGATTACGGGCATGTGGTGGATTACAAGGAGCAATTCAAATCAGTGCAGGATTCCATCGCCGTGTACAGCTCGGACGAACTGGAGCCGTCCGGCGGGGACGCCGCGGAGGATAATGTCTTTCTGCAGGATCTTTTGAAGGCCGGCCGCGAAAAGCTGGAGGAGGCCCGCGAGGCCTTGAAGCAGCTTTGCGATCCTGTGCCCCGGCCGCGCGAGATGGAAAATTTCTATGCCTTCTTCTGCGGCGATGCTTCGCAGCCGGAAGACCTGGAAGCAAAGGCCGCCTCGCGCGATACGCTCTACAAGCTCACGGCCCGGCTCTTGCGGGCGTATTCGGATATAGCGCAGCAACTGCTTCCCGCCGGCTATTCGCCGGAGGACGTGCGGGCCATTGAGGGCGAGATCCGCTATTTCACTGAGCTGCGGGATGCCGTCAAAAAGTATGCGGGCGAGGAACTTGACCTCAAGCCCTATGAGCGGGACATGCGGCACCTCATCGACATGTACATCCGCGCCGATGAGCCACGGCCCCAGGGTTCGCTGGAGGAGTATTCGCTCCTCGACCTCATCGTCAAGACGGGCATCCACGACGCCATCGCCCGCAAGTGGAACGAAAAGACCTCGCGCGCGTCCGTGGCCGAGGGCATTGTCAACAATATCCGCAAGGCCGTGAACGACAAAAAGGAGACGGATCCCAAATTTTACGAAAAGATCTCAAAACTGCTGACCGACCTTCTGGAGGCGCGGAAGCGCGGGGCGCTGGCCTATGAGGAGTTCCTGAAAAAGATGGAGGAACTGGCCGCCAGGGTGGCAAGCGGGGATACCAGCGAGGGGGATACGCCCGAAGCGGTGAAAAAATCGCCCTTTACCGTTACCGTGTTCAACAATCTGGCTTCCTTGCCGGCTGAGAGCTTCATCTGCCCTGTTGACCCGGAAGAAAAGGCGGCACTGGCGTTGCAAATTACGGAAGTCATGGACAAAAAGGCCCCGGACAAATGGCGCGGCGTGGCAAGCCGGGAAAATATTATCCTCGGCGAGCTTTACCCGCTCCTGCATAAGGATGAAAAGGCCACGCGGGCGCTTTTTGAAATCATCAAGGCCGGGCCCTTCTATGTGTGAGCCGCAGGAGATCCTTGAGGTCGGCGGTTTGCGCATTCCCGTGAGCCGCAAGGCTATAAAGCACGTCCACATCGCCGTATATCCCCCTGACGGCGCCGTGACCATTTCCGCGCCAGTGGGGCGGCGAACCGAAATCATCCGGGCCTTTGTCCTCACCCGGCTTGCGTGGATCAAGGCCCGGCAGGCGGAATTTTCCGCCCAGCTCAGGGCGCCGGAACTCAACTTCATCACCCGCGAAAGCCATTACCTGTGGGGACGCCGCTATCTGCTCGTGGTCAGGGAGGGCGCGCGGCCCGGCATCGAGCTTTTCCCCAAAGAGCTTGTGCTGACGGTGCGCCCAAGGGCCACAAAAAAGGAGAGAGAACGCGCTATCTGCACATGGCACAGGAGCCTGCTCCGCGCGGAACTGGGGCCGCTCATCCGAAAATGGGAGGCGGAACTTGGGGTCACGGTGAAGGCGTTTTTCGTGCAAAGGCTCAAAACCAAATGGGGAAGCTGCACCCCGCACAAGGGCTATGTGCGCTTCAATCTGGAGCTGGTAAAAAAGCCGAAAGATTTACTGGAATATGTGGTCGTGCATGAGCTGTGCCACCTGCTGGAACCCAGACACAGCAAACGCTTTTATGAACTTCTGGAGCGGTATTATTCGCACTGGAAGGAAGCCAGGGCGGATTTGAATGAGCTGCCAGTGTGACAGGCAGAGCATTCTCTCTTTGAAAATGCTCTGCCGACGCGAAAGCGGCAGCCGCCGCAACGCGGCGTACATTCAGGCGAAAACCGCGTCTTTCGCCTGAATGCCAGCTTTGACTTTCATAAAAAGTCAAAGGTAATCTGCTCTAGGGCGTGTTAGCACTATCCTGCGCATTCTCAACTATTTTAAAGAGTTCAACGAAAATCCTTTCCCGGCAGAATTACGAGGCAGTGTTCCGAAAAAACAAGACTTTTTCTGATAAGCGTGAACACGCCCTAGCGCATGCATCTACAGCACGGCAGGCTCTTGAATGGTTCAGCCTGTCTTTATGGACAAGGCTAAGGCTGGTAGCGAGTTTTATATGAAATTTGAAATGTTGGATGCCTACGAAGCAAAGCGTTCTTTGGGCTTCACATGGAGACTGCCAGAGCAGGGCTTGCGGATGCTTAAGGCTGAGGATCCACAGGAGGCTTTGTTCACTTTTCATAAATACCGTGTTGAGCATGTCTGCTCTACCCTGCAAACCCTGGAACATATTAACTGCACGATTGCCCAAACGCGGAGCATTCTGGACGGACAAGCCACATCAGGCCTCTCAACACGCCAGTTGCGTGCAATAGAAAATTATGGGCGAGCCTGCGATTGCCTGATTGATCTGATTGAGCAGAATAATTTTTCCTTGAATAAAGAAACCATATGTACATTGCATGCACTTGTCGGCAGAGATGAGGCCAGACATTGTGGAAAGTTTCGGGGACACCAGGTTTTTATTGAGCAATCTAGCTATATTCCCCCAAAGTCGGACTACCTCGAAAAAATTTTTGCAGAGGGCTCGGCATTTCTGAACAGTATGGGCAACGCACAGGAAAAAGCGCTATGCAGCTTCTTATTTCTTGCGCGTTCGCAGTTTTTTAGCGATTGCAACAAGAGAACGGCAAATCTTGTTATGAATGGTCTGCTCATGCAAGCGGGTTTTTATCCGCTTACTATCCAAGGCGAGCAGTTCCTTGAAAAAATGGCCGTTTTTTATGAAACGGCAGATGCCACAGAGGTGATCAAGGAAATTACTAAGATCGCCATACGTCAGTATCGGATAGATGGCGCTGAGATTGAACCACGAGCCCAAGAAAGCCAGTCCGAACAGCAACATCTGGCAGACGCTAAAAATATCTATGATGCCCAACTTAAAGATTTCATGCAGGCTAAATCCGAGCAGGCTGACCGGCTTGTGGTCAACCTGGAAAACAAAATTGCCGCCCAAAGTCAAAAGCTCCAGAATGTGCTCAGGGCTAAGCCCAATGCCATCAGCGCTCTCTGGCGCGGCAATCAGTGGCGGGAACAATATAGCCAAGAACAGCACCGCTTGCATGAACTGGAAGCTCGCCTGTCTCGCGTCAAAATGCTGCAAGCATCCGCGCGTCGGCTTGAACGGATGGCTGAAACCAGGTTGCGACGGGAGCAGAAAGGTTTGACGGTCAGGCGTGATGCCCAATTGCTTGAAGAGCGCGAGCGCCTCTTCAAGGAAAAAACGCAGAGCACGCCCCTGGACATAACCCGGAAGAGGCCGGGCCGAGGACGTTCTTTGCGCAGAGAACAGTAAAGGCGCAGCCCCGCTGAAATCTTCCAGCGGGGCTGCTTTCTTTTAGGGCCTGTTCACGCTATTTGACGAATTATATTCATGGGGTATACTTGCCCCCACGAACATAACCAAAGAACAATATGAACGCATTGCCGATTGCTTCCCCCGACAGCGGGGAAATGTTTCCCTGGATAATCGCCAGGTTCTCAATGCTATCCTCTATGTCGCGGAAAATGGCTGCAAGTGGCGGCGTCTCCCAAAAAAATTCGGCAACTGGCTACCATTTATACCCGAATGAATCGGTGGAGTAAAAATGGCGTCCTCGCCAAAATTTTTGAGCGGCTTCAGCGCGAACGGCTCATTGCCGTCAAAATCAAAGCTCTTTCTCTTGACAGCACTATCATCAAGGTTCACCCCGATGGAACAGGGGCTTAAAAAAAACAGGCCCCCAATCCATCGGCAAATCCAGAGGCGGCTGGACAACCAAACTTCATTTGGTTGCCGCGTCCCCTGAATGTGCCCTGATATTCAGTCTTTCCCCCGGCAATGCGGGAGATGCGCCTCAAGGCAGAAAACTTCTGGAAGCCCTCGGCCCCACGCCTGCGCCTTGCAGTCTCCTTATGGACAGAGCCTGTGAAGGCAATGAAACACAACAATTGAGTCGTCGTCTGGGCTATGCGCCAGTAGTCCCTCCCCATCCCTTGCGGCGTAAGCCTTGGAATTATGACAAGGAGTTATACAAAAAACGCAATGAAGTTGAGAGATTGTTTCGACGCTCGAAGGGCTACAGGCGCATAGCAACCCGCTATGACAAGCTTGACGCATTGTTTCTTGGCTTCATCCTGTTTGCCCTCATCGTTGAAGGACTTAAAAAGTGTTAACAGGCCCTAGGGTGCGTCGTCAATTGACAGTTGCTGAATAATAATTACTTCCTCTCTACCAACCTGGGAGGATGAATGATACCAGCTCACCGTCGCCACGATATATCGATGGCCTTTGGGAAATTTTGAAACCACACTTGCCGGGCAGAGAGGGCGTCAGGGGAGTAACTGCAAAGGATAATCGTCTCTTCATAAACGCAGTCTTCTGGATTATGCGTACTGGCGCGCCATGGCGGGATTTGCCTCCTGATTTTGGTGACTGGAAAAATACCCATCGCAGATTTTGTCGCTGGCGGGACAAGGGCGTATGGGAAAAACTTCTCGAAATATTGATCGATGAACCAGATTTTGAATGGCTTATGATTGATGCCTCATATATAAAGGTTCATCATGATGGAATGGGGCAAAAGGCGGCAGCCAGGATATGGGGCGCACAAAAGGGGGATTAACTCAAAGATACATTTGGCCGTGGATGCGCATGGTATGCCGGTCCGAATGGCTGTCACGTCAGGTACCGTCGCTGATTGTACGAAGGCTTGCAGTCTCATAGAGGGGATTGACGCTGAATACCTGCTTGGGGATAAAGGTTATGACAGTGATGCTTTCGTGGAAAAGGTGGAAGCAAATGGATCGACAGCGGTCATCCCGCCACGCAAAAATCGGGAAAAACAACGTGATTATGACAACTACTTGTATAAATTGAGACATCTTGTTGAAAATGCATTTCAGGTTTTGAAGCAGTGGCGAGGTGTGGCTACCAGATATGCAAAAAATACCGCCTCCTTCCTTGCTGCAGTTCATATTCGCTGCATAGCTATCTGGGCTAAAATCAAATGACGACACACCCTAGGATCCCCCGCTCTCCAAGCTTATCTTGAAATTTGTCGCCAGCTTAGCCTTGGCAGGGTATTCCAGAAAGGAATCTTTGTATTCCGCTGCTTTTTGTAGCAAAAAAAAGATAGAGAAAGCCATGCCGGGGAAAAACCGGGCCAGAGGCCGAGCAAGAAAAGAGGGGAAGGGGTAAAACTGGCTCCCATCAAAACTTTTCAGAATATAACCTTCTCCGAAACACTCCTTCAGAAACAGTAAAAAGTCATTTTTGGAAAAACAGCGGATATGCGCAGAGCAAGCTTTGGCTTGGGTGGGGTGGTGCCCCAGCAATAATCCGATACGATTATGCAAAGATGCTATATTAGGGACGCCAACTATGAGATATCCGCCAATTTTGAGAATTCTGGTAATTTCATGAAATATCCAAAACAACTCCTTTGTATGTTCTAATATTTGATTACAAATAACCAGATCTATGCTTTTATCGTGAAATGGGAGAGGCTCAGTTTCGATATTGATTGGATATGTTTTTATATTTTGTTTTTCCAAACTTGAGATATTGAAAGACATACATTCAATCGCATGCAAGGATGATTCAGGAAAACTGTTTTTAACGAATCCTAAATCGCGCCCTGTTCCCGCTCCTATGTCAACAGCAGATTCAACGGAGTTGAGGTGCTTCAAATATTTTTTGATCACCTGCGGCCCGTATGTTTCTCTATGGTCAACAAAGCGGAGAAGCCTTGATCGCGAACGAGTACCTGCAAATTGTTCAAACTGCATAGCCGAACCTCATTTTTCTTGAGCGTGCTTCTGCACCGAGCGGTCTCATATAATACCCCTTTTGTGAGAGTTTGCGCCGTGCCGAGCGTGGATCAGGAAGGGGTAGCCGTTCTCCGGCCTTGTTGCGGGATTCTTCCTGCTCAGCAACGCCTTGCCGCGCCAGGGTGCGCGTATCCGGTACTCATCGCCCTTACCGGGTCGGGCTGTGCCTGCCGTTTTTTGTTTCCGAATTCATGCAGCCGCGGATAAAAAATCCATACACAGCCCTCCAGCGGATAATGAAGCAATTATGCAGCCGAGCTGATGTTCCATCAACTTTCACGCAATACGCCATGTGTCGGCAACGATCCGGGCTAATGAAGGCATGTCTATTCCTGTGATCCAGAGTCTCCTCAGCCACCATAGCCCCGACACCACGTCACACTATGTCAAAAGTCTCGGCAGCCAGCCAGAAAAAACCGGATCGTATTTCACACAACGGAGAGGCTCAAAGGTGCTGCCCTTTGAGCCTCTCTTAAAGATGTAATTGGCGCATGCACAATTACAATCCTCGAAAACGTGGCGTCACCAACGGGATAAAATTTCAAGGGCAATAGAGTGAATTTATTGATTTTTTATGGATACATCGTCGCTGATCCCTACAAAAATACCTCAATTTTTGAAATATGTCAAAAGACGTTTTTGGACGGAGTTGTCCCTTTCCTCATAACCCGAAGGCCGCAGGCTCAAATTCTGCAAAAAAACCAAGAATTTCAAGCCATTATGGAATCTTAGAGTATTTTTTGATTGAAAATATCCATTTTCAATCACTTCGCTGCCATCATTTCGCGTCCAGGCTTCAGCCGTTGCGACGAAGGAAGCTCCGGATGAAGACAGCAATGAGAGCATTTTGTTTTGAAATTATTCAATTTCAAAAGCGGCGCTGCCGTCATTTTCCCGCAAGCGGGACAAGTGCCTGAAAAGCGTGGTTTTCAGGCTCATTCGGCGCGGGCATCCGCTCCCGCGGCCGCCAGAGCGGTTGCCGTTTTCAACAGCAAACCGCTCTAGCTGCCCGCTTCATACTCTGTGAGCGTGACGGAATCAGCCAAGGCCGCCAGGGCCTCTTTCGCCTTCATGCCGTCAGGATGCTTTTCAAGAATACGGAAAAGAGCCTGTATCAGTTCCCCAAAGCGCTTATTGGTGATTTGAGCCATGAGCTATTCCTTGTAAAAGATAGTGTGCTTGCCCTATGGCAAGAGAGGCAGACCCAGCTCTTGCAAAAACGCATTGTGTTTTTCCGTGGCGGCTTTGATTTGCGCGTCCACCGCCATCATTTTGTTATGAACATCGGCAAGGTCAATTTCCTTTTCCGGCATTGCAGTGCTGATGTATCTGGAGATATTCAGATTGCAGTCGTTTTCAGAAATTTCTTCCATATCGACACATCTGGAATAGCGCTCTTCTTCTGTGCGGAACTGATAGGTATCTACAATTTTTTTTATGTGTTCCGTGGACAGTCTGTTTTGCCGTTTACCCTTTTCAAAATGCTCAGAGGCATTGATGAAGAGCACGTCATCAGACTTTTTACACTTTTTGAGCACAAGGACGCATACGGGAATACCCGTGGAATAAAAAAGATTGGCGGGCAGGCCGATAATGGTGTCTATGTTGCCGTCTTCAAGCAGTTTGCGGCGGATGCGTTCCTCCGCGCCGCCACGGAACAGCACGCCATGCGGCAGGATAATGGCCATAGTGCCTTCCCGCTTCAGGTAGTGGAAGCCGTGCAGCAAAAAGGCGAAGTCCGCGGCGGATTTCGGGGCCAGCCCATAATTTTTGAAGCGCACGTCTTCGCCCAGCGCCTCACTGGGACTCCAGCGGTAGCTGAAAGGCGGATTGGCCACCACGGCATCGAAACAGGGCTTTTTCGCGGGATTGGTTTCGCGCAGCATATCCCAGTCATTGGTCAGAGTGTCGCCGTGGAATATCTCAAATTCCGAGTCTTTCACACCATGCAGCAACATGTTCATGCGCGCCAGGTTATAGGTGGTGATGTTCTTTTCCTGACCGTAGATTTTGCCGATGCCTTGCGCTCCCATGCGCCGCCGCACATTGAGCAACAGCGAGCCGGAGCCGCAGGCGAAATCAAGCACGCTGGCAAGATGCTTTTTGGAGCCGGTGCCGGGATCCTGGCTGTCCAGTGTCACTATCCCCGATAAAATGCTGGATATTTCATGTGGTGTGTAGAATTCGCCAGCTTTTTTGCCGGAGCCGGCCGCGAATTTGTCGATCAGATATTCATAGGCATCGCCCAGCGTATCGCCCTCACTGGAAAAGCTGGACAAGCCTTCGGCAATTTTTTTAATAATCTCGCAAAGTTTCTCATTGCGCTCGGCATAGCGTTTGCCAAGCTTTTCAGAAGTGAGATTGATTTCTGAAAACAGCCCCTGAAAGGTGCTGTCGAAGGATTCATTTTCAATATATTTGAAGCCGTCCTGAAGGGTGTTCAGCAATTCCCCGTCCTGCGTGCGCGCCATTTCGGCAATACTGCCCCAGAGATACTCCGGCTTGATGACATAATGCACACGGCGGCGCATAAGCTTTTCAAACGTCGGCACGTCGTCCTGATTGGCGGCATACCAGATGCGCAGGGGCGTCACGCCGGGCTGTGCGCTGGCATCGGGGTACTCGTCTCCCAATTCCTTTTTGGCTGCGGCCTCATAATTGTCGGACAGATAGCGCAAAAAGAGAAAGGCAAGCATATAGTCGCGGAAGTCGTCCGCGTCCATGGCGCCGCGCAGGGTATCGGCAATGCTCCAAAGGACAGCGCCCAGTTGTTTTTGATTTTGTTCGGTCATGATGCGTCGTCTTCCTCGGAATTTTCAGTGAACAACTCAGGGTTGAATGAGTAGCGCTTCAAAAAATCATTAGAGCATATTGCTTGTGAAACGCCCGCTCCGGCGCTTCACGACGCAAGTACATTCCGCCTGCGCCTCTCGCTGCTGCCACCATCCGCAAGGCGGCACAGCCGCCAACGGCTGACGCGCGCGGACATGGCGTCGCCCTGCCAGAGCATTGAACTCCTTTCATGCGCAAAACGCTCTCAAAGATTCTGTTTTTTGTTGTCTCATGCCAGAACCTCGTCAATGCGTGGGAAAAGCTGCTGCATAAGCCCTTTTTTGTGCTCTTTGAGCAGAACGATTTTTTGGGTCTGGGCAGTGATAAGCTCGTCAAGAGATGACAGGCAGTCGGCAATGCGTTGTTGTTCCAAAATGTTTGGGAAAAAAATTGGAAGTGACTTTATTATGTCCGCATTTAAGTTTTGTACGCCACTCCCGGCCGCATTATTCGTGAAATACTGCTGGGAAAATGGTGAGGAAATTAAATAATAAAGATACTCAACATGCAGTTTCTTGCTGATTTTCGTTATAGCAATCCATCCATCATGAATACATGTTTTTATTTTAGATATGTATGGTCTGCCAAAACTCATAGAGTTTGAAAGTATCAAATCTCCAGGGCTGATTTCCCTTGTTTTACTAAGAGCCTCGGCTCGAACTTTCTCAGTTGTGGCGACAACATATTTTGCTTCTTTGTTGATGTCGCCAATTTTCAGCCAATTCAAGCCATCCTTTTTTGTAGTTAAAAAGTTGTCAATGGGGCGTGGTGAACCTCCGCGAACAACTTCCGAGTATTCGTCTAAAAAATTTTTTTTCCACTCCCCCGCATCCCGAAACTCAGGAAAGCGCAAACGCGGCAGCCTTTCGCCCTCTGCCGGGAAAAGCCGCCCGAGCAGCCCCTTTTTATGCTCTTTGAGCCTCTCGAGCTTGCTGGTTTCGGCGTCGATGCGCTCATCGAGGGAGGAAAGACAGTCGGCGATTTTTTGCTGTTCTTTCGTCTGCGGAGGTAGCAATACAGGAAATGACAGGAACACATCAACTTGTATGCGCTTTGCTTTTCGCCCACCGTCTGCAATCTCGCCCAATTTTTTATAAAAAGCTTCACGCTTAACGTATTCCAGGAAAAAAACAGGATTTACATCTGAACGGAAATCAAAGCAAGGAAGGTCTGCTGTTGATTCAAATCCATCAAGATAGTGTGGTATAATGCCAAATGCCTGGTTAAGAAAGTCAAGCTTGCTGTAGATAAACTGCCCAGCTCGCCTGCGATAATATTGAGTGTTTACACTACCTTGGAATGTTTCTTCTTTTTCAAAAACACCTTTCCCCCACAGCTTGACGGTGAGTTTTTTTGCCTTGTTGCCTTTGCTGCCAATTTGACAGCTTTCCGTTAAAAGATCAGTGACTGTTACTTCTTCCCACTCCCCCGCATCGTGAAATTCAGGAAAGCGCAGGCGCTGCACCAAGGGACATTTCTTGTCATGCTTTTTGGTCATTATTTCAGCCTTGTTCATACGGACCCAAGTACGAAACGCGCTCTTTCAATGCGCACTGGTAGGGGGTCATAAAGCGCAGGCCGAGCCCGGCGCAGACGTTGGGGATTTTAATTTTTTTGGTTGAGCTGGCGGCCACCTCGTGGGTCACAACCACAAGGTTGTCGGCCAGAGCATGGGCAATCAGGTAGTAGTCCGCCACCTGCAAAAAGGTGTTGATGGCTGTTTGCTCGTAGTTCTGCCCCATAACCCAGGTGCTGACTGCGGCAAAATGGGGCATGACGTGCGCGTCGGTTTTGCGGAACATGTTCGGGTTTTGCCGGCGCATCCAGCTGGTCAGTTCATCCGATCCGGCTTCCAGTTCATCAGCCACCTTGTCGATGCTGAAGACCATACCTGCCGTGTTTTTTTCCGCCAGCCAGTCCCAGAATGCCGGACAAAAATCCAGTCCGTAATGCAGGTTTTTGGCTTGGATAAACACGTTGGCGTCAAGCAGGTAGGTCATGGCGTCACCTCCAGCGCACGCGCCGCTCTGAAAAGTGTCTCGCTCTTTTTTACTCCCAGCAGACGGAAAGCGTCGCGGAACAGAGTCTGCCCCTCCAATGTGCTGGCCAACAAGGCCCGCGTAAAGCGCCTGCTGGCGCGTGCGCCCAGAGAGAGATAAAAGTCACCACCACCGCCGGAGCGCTGATCGCGTGCCTGGGCATGTGCCAGTTCAGTACGATAAAGTTGCCAAAGCTGGTCTTTGTCAATGAACCCGGCGTCAAACAGGCGGCGCAAGGCTACCAGCGTGCTGACTTTGAACAGACGCGCCAGCCGGGTCATTTCATCCGTCAGCGGCAGGCCGGGCCTGTAGGCTTCACATGTCGCCTGAAGGGGCATCAGAAATTCAGCGGCAACGGCATTGCACCAGCGCTCTGTGCGTTGCTCGGGCAGGCGGCCTGCTTCGGTATTGGAAATACCACTTTTCCCCAGCCACAGATGGGCGAGTTCGTGCGCCAGCGTAAACATTTGTGCCGCCTTGCTGTCCGCTCCATTGATAAAGATCAGGGGGGCCAGCTCGTCGGCCAGCGCAAAGCCGCGAAATTCTTCCACGCGCAGCGTCCGGTGGGTATCGCTTCCCACAATGCCGCTCGCCATAACCAGCACGCCTGCGTCTTCGACCTTCGCGACAAGTTGGCGCAAGGCATCTTCCCAGCCAGGCAGTTGCTGGCGCTCCGCCAGGATAAGCCCCAGGATATGGCGCATGGATTCTGCCACAGCCACGGGCTCCCCTGCCATGGTGGCACTGCCTATGAAGTCCAACTGTGCAAAAGCGTTTATACGGGCATAGTCGCGATACCAATCCTGCCTTTGCTGACAGAGGTACAGCGCATCCAACAGGTCAGGGCTTGGGCGCAAAGAAGCATGGCCAGGCACGGTACGAAAATCGGCGATGGGCAATGTTTCTTGCACGGGGGCAGGTAAAAACAAATACCCAATGGGCACATGCACGGCATGGGCAAATTTTTCCAGTTGCGCCAAGGTGGGTTGCGCTTCGCCCGCCTCCCATGCGGTAAGCCTGGGGAAGCGATCTTCCAGCATAGATGCTTCCACACCGGCGCGTTCTCGCGCCCAGGTCAGCAATGCCGGATTTATGGCAACAGCGTTACTCATAGGCTCCCAGCCCCGAAATGTCGCGCCCTTTGGCGAGCTTATGCAGCAGGGGGACAAGGTCTTCCATCAGGGCCAGTTCCTTTTGCGTGCGGGCCTTCCAGCCCAGGCCCAGAGGGGCCAGCAGGTCGCTGAGCTGATCCCCGTCAAAGATCATGCGCTGCATGACGCTGTCCACAAAAGCTTGCAGAGAGGCCGCCTCAAGGCCGTGCCCGGCGGCAATGGCAGCCAGCTCTTGCGCGGTTTTCCCGGTTTTAAACTGCTCGTAGCCTTCACGGATGGCGGCCTCGCTCATCCCCTTGTCAGTGCTCAAGGTCCTGATGTAGGCGGCAATGTCGTCGCGCTCGTCCACAAATTTGGCGTCAGCCTGGATGAGGCCGATGAGCTCGTCGCGGGTCATGGACTGCTTGCCGGGAACCGCCTGGGTATATCCGGCAATGAGCTTCATGATATAATCATAGTCGATCACCGCGGAGGAAAAAAGCACAAACTCAAATTCCAGTTGCCGCACCGCAGCAGCGGCGGGGTCGGCCTTGCCATCCTTCCTTTCCTGCCGGGCTTTCAGGCGCTGGGCGGTTTCCAGATACACTCCCTGCAAGCCCTGCAACTGATCGGGGGAGATAATCTTTTCTATGGCTTCGGCATTTTCCGGGGTGAGGTCAGTATATTGGTCAAGCTGGGTTTTCAGGCGCTTGACCTCTTTGAACAGATTGATGAACTGGCAGCGGGCTTCATCACCCTTCAGATTGCTCACGTCCTCCGGGGCGCACGTCAGCCCCTGGGTGTGCATGAAGGCATCCAGCTGCGTGACTGCGCTTTCCAGTTTGGCAATGACGGCAGGGGCGGGATCGACAAGCCAAATCTCTTTCGCTGTGTCGGATTTTTCGCCGGAGAACAGGGCTATGGCATCATTAACGGCATTTTCCTGCTGGCGGAAGTCCAGAATCTTGCCATAGGGCTTGGTATCGTTCAGCACGCGATTGGTGCGCGAAAAAGCCTGAATCAACCCATGATGCTTAAGGTTTTTGTCCACATACAAAGTGTTGAGAAATTTGGAGTCAAAACCGGTGAGCAGCATATCCACCACAATGGTGACGTCGATCTTTTGCGCGTGCGGCACGTCCTCATTGGGATATTGCTGATCCTTGATGCGCTTTTGTATGTCCTGATAGTACAGGTCAAATTCATTGAGGCTGTGATTTGTGCCGTATCTGGCATTATAATCGGCAATGATACTCTTGAGCGCGGCCTTTTTCTCTTCGGGGGCTACGGTGTTATCCAGCTTTTCCTGAGGCAGGTCTTCCTGAATTTGCTGCACATCCCTGTTGCCTTCTGCGGGTGGGGAAAACACGCAGGCGATGTTCAACGGCTCATACTGACTGTCCGCCGCCGCGCGCTCCGCCTGAACCTCTTTGAAAAGCCGGTAATACTCTATCGCATGAGTGATGCCCGAAGTGGCAAACAGCGCATTGAATTTGCGCCGGGCAGTGGAGGCATTGTGTTTGTCCAGTATAGCTTCCACAACAGCGCGCTTGAGAAGCGGCTCGCCGGGCCTGGGGATGCTTTTGCCCTCCGGCTTGTAATATTCAACAAGAAAACGCAGCACGTTGCGATCTTCAATGGCATGGGTAATAGTGTAGGCGTGCAGCTCACGCTGAAAAATATCCGCTGTGGTTTTATAGTACCCCTGCTCCCCTGTGATTTGCGTATAGGAAGCGTTTTCTTCAAAGATGGGGGTTCCAGTGAAGCCGAATAATTGGGCGTTTGGGAAGAAGTCTTTGATGGCCTTGTGGTTATCGCCAAACTGAGAACGGTGGCACTCGTCAAAAATGAAGACCATGCGCTTGTTGCGCAGCGGTTTCAGGCGCTCCTTGTAGTTGCCGGGATGGCCGGCATCGAGGGCAAGCCCCAGTTTCTGAATGGTGGTGACGATGACCTTGTCGGCGTAATCATCGGAAAGCAGCCGCTGCACCAGCGCAGCCGTGTTGGTGTTGGCCTCGACACAGCCCTCCTGAAAGCGATTGAACTCTTCCCGCGTCTGACGGTCAAGGTCTTTGCGGTCAACCACAAACAGACACTTTTCTATGTCCGGGTTGTCTTTGAGCAGTATGGACGCCTTGAAAGAGGTCAGGGTTTTGCCGCTGCCTGTGGTGTGCCAGATATAGCCGTTGCCACAGTTTTGGTGAATGCAGTCCACAATGGCCTGGACGGCATATATTTGATACGGGCGCATCACCATGAGCTTTTGTTCGCTGGCCACCAGCACCATATAGCGGCTGATCATTTCTGCCAGCGTGCATTTGGCCAGAAATCGCTCTGCAAAACGGTCAAGCTGAGTGATTTTTTTGTTGTCGTCTCCGGCAAACTGATAGAGCGGTAAAAAGCGTTCATCCGCATCAAAACTGAAATGGCGGTTGTTATTGTTGGCAAAATACCATGTGTCGCTCATGTTGCTGACAATGAATAATTGCAAAAAACAGAGCAGTGTTTTGCCGTAGCCGTTGCCTGGATCATTTTTGTAGTCGACAATTTGCTGCATTGCCCGGCGTGGACTGATGGACAGCGTTTTTAACTCAATCTGCACTACAGGGACGCCATTGATGAGCAATATGACATCATAGCGGTGGTGGCTGTACTCTGTATTTATGCGGAGTTGGTTGACAACTTCAAAGCTGTTTTTGCACCAGTCCTTGATATTGACCAGTGTGTAGAAGAGCGGTGTGCCGTCGTCGCGTTCAAAGCTGTTGCGTTCGCGCAAAAGCCGAGAGGCGCTGAACACGTCCGGGGTAACAATTTGTTCCAGCAGGCGTGAAAATTCGCCGTCTGTCAGGCGCACCCGGTTCAGAGCTTCAAATTTCTCCCGGAAGTTGGCCTCCAACGAAGCGCGATCGTGAATATCCTGCCGATAAATATATTTAAGATCAGTCAGGTGCTTTATCAGCTCTTGCTCGATTTGTCGCTCTGTCATGAGCTTGCTGCCCCGATTGGAAGATTAGACTGTGTCGTGTAATCCGACTTTTCCGTTCACTGGGTGCCCGGTGGGGGGTGGGAGTACGAGTCTTCACCAAGAAGAAAATTGACGTGTCCGGATACTATCCGAAAAGGCTTGTTCGCACAATGTGACCTCTTGGGCCGAACCGAGGCCAAAGGCTCTCTTCTCTCCCCATGCCCGGACTATGGGGGTAGCGTTGCCGCTCCCGTAACCTGTCTGCCTGCCGGGCAATAGCGCGTTCAACTTGATCAACGATCTATTTACCTTACTGTATCTTTTGATGAAATCAATTTTTACCTTTTGGAGTAATAAAAAGTCCTTCGTCAATCTCCATTGGAAGATATTTCTGTCTTCTGCCTCGCCTTACTTTAAAGTACACCTTGCCAGACAAAATTGGCGTTGCCTTCACAGCTCATCATCCGCTCTATCAGCAACAATGAAGTTCGTTGTTCGTGGTGCGCAGGCGGGCCGGGGCGTGTCTCTCTTTTGGGCTTTCTGTCCTTCCCGTTGCCGTCGGGCCTCGGTCAGATATTTGGGCAGGATTTGGGCCTTCACTTCAATGCCTTTTTCATGCAGCTTCTCGACGAGCTCCTAGGTGTCAAAACCGCGCTTTTTCATCCGTTCCAGCGTCGGGGCAAGGGCGAAGATGGCCTGCTTCACGGTCATGGTACGGTTTCCGTCCAGCGTGACGGTGGCGGGCTTGAGTGTGGCGAACTCCTGTCGGATTTCTTTCAGTTGGGCTGTGGTGATGCTCATGATCCTTATCTCTTGGGATTGGCGGGGCGTGACCCCGGTTTTGTCTTTTGCCTTTGGCGGTCAAGCGGCACGCTTGCACATTTGCTTTCGCAGAAAGCATAATGTGCTATGGCTCACATCTGAGCCGAGATTCCCGGCGGATGGTCAGCGCATCCTTAAGCGATGGTGTTGCGGCACGGCTTCCTGCTCTGGGGAATGAGCCGTTCACGCTCAACCTCCGCTTGCCGGGCCTCCGCTTCCTGACGCTCGCTCTGGCGTTAGCGTCGGAACTGCTCGGCCCGTTTGCACTCCACGAAGTCGAGATGCCACTGCCGATCGCTTATGGGGTTCTCGTTCATGCTTCCGCCTCGGGGGTGGTTTCTTCTGAGGGACAGCCCTTCAATTTTGTTAAAAAGTCGGCCCACTCTTGCATCATTTTCCGGCGTTCAGGCAGATACTCCGCATAATTGTACGCCGCCCGCACTTCATTTTGTTCACCGTGGGCAAGCTGCCTTTCTATCCAGTCCCGATTGTAGCCGAGTTCATTCAAGAGGGTTGACGCAATGGAGCGGAAGCCGTGCACGCTCATTTCCTGTTTCTGATAGCCCATACGCCGGAGGGCGTTGAGCATGGTCGCATCGGAAATGGGCCGTACCTCCGTGCGGATGGAGGGGAAAAGGTATTTTCCCTCGCCGGAGTATTTCTGAAGTTCTCGAAGAATGGACAGTGCCTGTTCGGACAAGGGCACAAGATGCTGTCGCCGCATTTTCATGCGTTCGGCAGGGATGCGCCATTCCTTTGCCTCAAGGTCAAACTCCTTCCACTGGGCGGCCCGCAACTCCGTGGGACGGGTGAAGACCAGCGGAGCCAGTTTCAGGGCACAGACCAGAGGGAAATAACCTTCGTAGGCGTCGATGTCCCGCAAAAGCTGGCCGACTTTCTCCGGCTCCAGCACCGCCGCCCGGTGGACGGTTTTTCTCGGCCGCAAGGCTCCCCGCAGATCGGCCGCGACGTTGTGCTTCGCCCGGCCCGTGATGACCGCATAGCGGAAAACCTGGCTGATGATTTGCAGGACACGTCGGGCCGTCTCATGGTTTCCCCGCTGCTCCAGCGGTTTGACCACAGTCATGACATCCCGTGTTTCCAGTTTGGCTATGTGCGTTTTGCCGATGGCCGGAAAGATGTACGTCTCCAGCCTGTACATGACGGTTCCCTGATGTTTTTCGGAAAACTCGGCCATGCGGGCTTCATGCCACTCTTTGGCAATGTTCTGGAAACTCTCGCGCTCGGCTGTGATTCTGGCCAGCCTGGCCTCCCGCTTCTGCTCGGAAGGATCAACGCCTTTGGCCAGCAGACGCCTGGCCTCCTCGCGCCGCTCTCTGGCATCGCGGAGCGAGACGGCGGGGTATTCCCCAAAGCTGAGCAGCTTGCTCTTGCCGTCAAAGCGGTAGGCCATGCGCCACAATTTGCTGCCGCTGGTGGGCACATAGAGAAACAGACCGCCGCCATCGAAATACTTGCGGGGCTTCACGTCGGGTTTCAGACTGCGGATGTGGGTATCGGTAAGAGGCATGGGCACTCCCTGGCTGTTGGTGGACAAAGAGATGCCTACATGGACAAAAATATTTGTATTCCGTCAGGTTACGCATGTAGATATCGGAACTGTCGTACCACATTTCTACCTACGGATATACCCACAAAATGTTTGGATGCAAACGGACGGGGCTGGACTTCAGGAAACCGTACTGGAGGGAAAAAATGAAGAATGCCAAGGCTTTTTAGACCTTGGCATTCTTCTTTGTACCTCAATTTGGCGTCACCAACGGGATTTGAACCCGTCTTAACGGCTTGAGAGGCCGCCGTCCTAACCGGATAGACGATGGTGACAGCGCAGTCAGTAGTAAAGATAACGGCTCGCTTTGTCAAGCCTTGGATGTAACCTTCTTGTCGCCCGCGTAAACATTGCCGGATGCGGGCTCCTGATGTTATCAAGAACGGCGGGTAGGTTTTTCTCGTCGCCCTCTCCCGGACTTCCGCAGCGTCTTGTTTTTATCGAAAGAAAATGAAGGAAAAAGATCTGCCATGAACCTGCGCCCTTGCGTGTCCCCCAGATTTGAAACATTTTGCCCGGCCTGCCGTGGCATGCGGTCCGGCGGCCCGTTTTCGCAACGGTTTTTGCCTCTCCTCCCCTCCGGCCCTGCATCTGCCGGCAGCTCGCGCGCCGCAGCACAGCGGCCTTTTGCCGTCAGGGCCCCCAGAGTCCTTGGAATGGCTCTGCTGTTGTTCAGCCTGCTTTGGCTGGCAGGTTGCGGCGGCAAGCGGATGCCCACGCGGGAAGGGGATCTGCCCCGATGGATGGGCACGGTGGCGGATCAACGGCAGTTCCCCCAGGATCTGAACGTCTACGCCACAGCCGTCGGCCCGGACAAGCCCCTGCTCGACGCCTCGGAGCAGGCTGCCCAGGATGCGCGCTTCAACCGGATCTTTTTCGGCCCCTGGGAGATGCGCAAGACCTCCATGCGCAAGCGTGATGTGGCGGCCATTTTTCACAAGGCCCGGGGTTTCAGACACGGCAGTGTGCGCTGGACGCAGGAAGAATGGGATCGCCTCGGCCGCAATGCCAACCTGCGCGCGTTTCCTTCGCGGGGGCAAGCGGCCATCACCTTGCGCAACACGGATCTGCGCGAGATGCCCACCCATGAAAGCCGCTTTGCCGAGCCCACGCCGGACCCCAAAGCCAATCCTTTTGACTATTTTCAGTATGCTCTTCTGCCGCCGGGCACGCCTTTGCTCATCGCGCATACCAGCCGGGACGGCCGTTGGCATTTTGTGGAATGCCCGGTGGCAGGCGGATGGGTGGATGCCCAGGACGTCGCTCCCGTGGATGAAAGCTTCAGGCAGGCCTACCGTACGGGGCGCTACGCGGCGCTGCTGCGCGACAAGGTGCGTCTGCCCGGCACGGGCCGCAAGCGTGGCGACAGTCAGGCCAATATCGGCACGATCCTGCCGCTGGCCGGTGAAAATGCCGACGGCGGCCTGCGGGTGCTGGTTCCGGTCAGGAGTTCGGGCGGCATGGCCCAAATCGCGGAGATCGATCTTGCCGCGGGCGATGCTCGGCCCAAGCCCCTGCCGCTCACGCCCGGTAATGTGGCGCGTGTGGGCAATGTGATGATGGGGCAGCGCTATGGCTGGGGCGGCATGTTTGGCGAGCGGGACTGCTCGGCCCTGACCCGCGAGCTCTTTACCCCCTTCGGGCTGTGGCTGCCGCGCAATTCCGGCGCGCAAGCGCGCATGGGCGTGGTGCAGTCCCTGGAAGGCCTGAGCTTCAAGGAAAAAGAAAGTGTCATTCTGCGTAGCGGCGTGCCGTTTCTCAGCCTTGTGGGCATGCGCGGCCATATTGTCTTGTATGTGGGCAGATATAAGAATCGCCCGGCCATTTTTCACAATGTCTGGGGCGTGCGCACCATTGAGGAAGGCAACGATGACGCGCGTTTTGTCATCGGCAGGGCCGTGGTGACCTCCATCACTCCCGGCGCGGAGCTGAAAAACCTGTACCGGGCCACGACCTTTGCGGATCGGCTGCGCACCTTGTCCACGCTTTCGGGTGCACGGCCTTGAGCGACATTGATATTCTGATTACGGCACAAAACGCCGGGCAGCGTCTGGATCGCGTGCTGCGGGACGCCGCGCCCGCGCTTTCCCGGTCTGCTCTGCAAAAAGCCGTGCTGGCCGGGCATTGCCTGGCTGACGGTCTGCCTCTGCTCAGGCCCGACGCCAGGACGCGCTTGGGGCAGCGCCTTGTTCTGCGCCTGCCGGAGGCCAAAAGCACGCTCCAGGCCGAGGATGGCGAGCTGGAACTGCTCTGGCAGGACGAGCATCTTGTGGTCTGCAACAAGCCTGCCGGGCTGACCGTACACCCCTGCCCTTCCTGCCCGGAGCGCACCCTGGTGCAACGCCTGCTCGGGCGCTTTCCGCAACTGGCAAAGCTCGAAGGCCTGCGACCCGGCATTGTGCACCGGCTGGACAAAGACACCAGCGGGCTTTTGCTCGTGGCTCTGGACGAACCCGCGCGGCTTGCGTTGAGCGCGTCTTTTGCGCGTCGCGAGGTGAGCAAGGAATATCTGGCTCTGGTCAGCGGGCTGCCGCCTGCCACCGGAGAATGCCGGGAACCGCTGGGCCGTCACCCCACCGCCAAAATCAAAATGGCCGTGCTGCCAGAGGCGCGCGGCGGCAAGCCCGCGCACAGCCAGTGGACGCGGCTCTGGAGCGCGCCCGATCAGGCTGTCTCGCTGCTGGCCGTGCGCATTCACACCGGCCGCACGCACCAGATCCGCGTGCATCTCGCTCATTTGGGCTATCCCTTGCTGGGCGACAGGCTCTATGCGCCCAAAGAAATACAGGCCAAGGCCCCGCGCCAGATGCTGCACGCCTGGCGTCTGGCCTTCCGGCATCCCGGCACAGGCGAGGAACTGCGCTTCAACTGTCCGCCGCCCGGCGATCTGCCTGCCGCGGCCCTGGCCGCCTGCCGCCGCACGCAGCGCGTGGTGATCACAGGCAATCCGGGCAGCGGCAAGTCCGCGTTGACAAAGGAGTTGAGCCTTCTTGGCGTGCCCGTGCTCAGCGCCGACGCGGTTGTGGCGGCCCTCTACGCGCCTCGCGGCGAGGCCGCAGACTGGATCGGACGACGCTGGGGCACAGACCTGCTGGCCGCGGACGGCGGCGTGGACAAAACCGCCCTGCTCTCTGCCATGCGCGGCAATGCCGACCTGCGCCGCGAAGTGGAAAACATGGTGCATGCCCTGGTACGCGAGGCCCTGGAAGCCTTCTGGAAAAAACAGGAGGCCTTGGGCGCGCCGCTGGCTGTGGCGGAAGTGCCGTTGTACTTCGAATGCGGCTGGCAAAACATTTTTTCTCCCCGGCCGCTGAGCGTAGGCGTGCATTGTCCCCTGCCGCTGCGCATTGGCCGGATCATGGCTGGCCGTGGCTGGAGCGAGGAGAAAGCCGCCGCGCTGGAGGCCTGGCAATGGCCTGAAGCGCGCAAACAGGCGGCCTGCGATCTGCTTGTGGACAACAGCGGTCCACAAACGGCCCTGGAAGCTGCCGCCCGCCGCCTGCTGGAAACGCTGGAGGAACGCCGCCGCAGGGAGGAGGAAAAACAAGAGAAGACGCTCCAGCGTCTCTGGAGCTGATCCCTGCGCCCGCTTTGCGCGGCAGTGGCGCTCGGCCGTTGAAAAAAGGAGGGATTCGCCTTTGAGATGGTTCTCTTAAAAAATTCATTGTAATTTTACATGGTTGAGAAAGGAATTTCACTCTAGCCTTGATTAATATGTTCCCGGCCGTCCTCTTCGTAGCGTTTGGGACAGGTTCGGCAGGCAAGGGGCGGTTCGGCGGCGCACAGGCGGGCGCGGTAGTCCGCGTAGGCCGGCTCGTTCCACAATTCCCAGGCGTCGCGGTCGAGAACGGAGCCGAAGGTCTGCCGTCGGTCGCCGGGATGGCCCGGAGGCACGGCGGCGGGCACGTTGAGGTACACGCAGGGCGACAGCGTGCCGTCGGCGTCCACATATACGGTGTGGGTAGCGTTTTCGCGGCAGACGGGCAGGGGAAGGGGGCCGGGCAGGGCATAGTGAAAGCCGCGTCCGGCGGATCGGGCACGGGCTGCGGCGTCTTCCAGCAGGGCGCGGGCGGCGCGTAGTCTGGCTTCGGCCCTGGGCGTGACCGGGGGGGCGAAGGCCAGCGCCTCCTGGCCCGGCGCGGCGATGTAATCCAGTGTGCTGATCACGGCGGCGTGGACGTCCAGTTCGCTCATGAGTTCGGGCAGCCGGGTCACGGCTTCCATGCGGTCGGCCAGCAGGAGATAAGCAATGTGGATTTCCAAATGTACACCGCCCCGTGCCTTGCGCACCCGCTGGAGCGTGCGTATGGCTTCCACGGTCCGCGCGAAGGGCACGCCCGCGCGGACGCCGTTGGACGCCGGATCCGTGCCCGCCAGCGAAAAGGCCACCACGTCCAGACCTCCGTCCACCAGTCTGGAGGCCGTATCTTCGTCCATACGCAGGCCGCAGGTGGTGGTGGATACCTGACAGCCGGCCCGCCGGGCAAAGGCCGCAAAGTCGAAAAAGCGGGGGTGCAGCAACGGTTCGCCCCAACCTTGAAGATGGGCCCGGCGGCTGCGACGCAGCAGGGGCCACAGGGCTGCGACCACTTCGGCCGACATGGCGCGCGAGCGCCACACCCCGGCCAGAGTCGTATGGGGGCAATAGATGCAGCGCCCCGAACAGGCGGAGGTCACTTCCATTTGGACGCAGGACAGAGGGCGCGGCGGGGCCAAGAAGAGGTCGCGCAGTTCCCCCCACAGGCCGGGCCGGAAGGCCGGGTTGTCCAAGGGATCGGGCCGCCCGCTCATGATGCGCCTCGTTTGAACAGGGCGGCCAGACGGGCCAGGCATCCCCGCGCCGGAAATTCCCAGGTTGTTTCCAGATAGGGCAGCCAGGGCCGGGCCTTCCACTTGCGCTTGAAAAAGGCTACGCCGGGATTGATGCCCAACCCCAGGTTCAGCAGCGTGTGGCCCCGTTTGGCCGCTTCGTCCAGCAGGGCGTTCAGCAGGGCGTCGGAGCAGCCGGGGGGACTGTCCGGCCGCCGGAAGGCGAACATGTAGAAAGCCACGCCGAGGGCGCTGTAGTCGCCTATGGCAAAGGCCCGCAAAGCGCCGTCCTTCCGTCCGCGTGCCGCGAACAGAAGGGCGTCCGGCGCAGCGGCCAGATAGCGGTCGAGGCGGCCATAAATGTAGCGCGTGCCCTCGGCCAGGCAGCGGACACGCAGGTAGTCGTCCACCAGGGCTTTGGCTTCCGGCCCCCAATTCTCCACCGCCACCTCGACCTCTCGCCGGGCCCGGCGTACCATGTTGCGCACCTTGCCAGATGCGGGCACGAAGGGCGGGGCGGGGGGCAGGTCCAAGGCCCACCAGGCATCCGCTGCACCGGTTTTGGCTCCGGGCGGGGCGCAGGCCGGGCGGCGTGGGCCCAAAACCGTGATGCGGCGCGCGGAAGCAGCCACGGCGGCCGCCGAAGCGGCCACGGCTTCTTCCCACGCCTGCGGGGAACGCTCCGCGCCGTAGCCGTCGTAGGCTACCAGAATAAAGCCGTCGCCCGCCGCGTATTGCAGAAAGCCCGCAGGTGATACGCCGGGGACAAGCCCGGACACGGCCTGCACATAGGCGGGCGCCTGTTCGGGCACCACGGCGGAGGCCGCCAGCCCCGCCACTCCAGACGGGGCCATCACGTCCGGCCGGGGCAACGCCGTCGTCATAGCGTCTCCTTGTTCCATAAAGCGGACAGACGATGTCTCCAGGTGGGCAGTACCCGCCGCAGGGTAAAGCCGTCCTCGGTCAGCATGCGCCGCAGATTGAGCAGATGGGCCGAGCCCACGAACACCGCCGCGCCGCCCCGTTCCAGCCAGGGCCGCATGCGCTCGCGGAAGCGCTGGTCGCGGTGGTCTATGATGTGTTCGGTGCGCGAGGGAAACTCCGTGCTGGTGCCCAGCATGCCTTCCAGATTTCCGGCCAGATAGGATGCCGCGTTGCGTTTGCGATAGGCGTCCCAGCGACGGCAGTCGCGTAAAAAGCGCACGATGCGCTCCATGGGCGCGGCTTCCAGCGCGGCGATCTGCTCCGCCACGGTTTCCATGCCGAATACTGTTTTGCCCATGTCCCCGGCCAGGTTCCATATTTCCAGGTCTACGGACTGCTTCCAGCCGCGTTGTTCCAGAAACAGCGTCCACAGCGAAAAAAAGGCGTACCACGGCCGGCTTTGGCCCAAAAGCCCGCGCAGCACGTCCGGCGCGGGGGGCGGTCCGTCGGCCAGCAGACGGCGGCGGCACAAAACGCGTTCCAAAAGGATCACGTCGGCCTCCGTCAGATGATCGAGCACGCTTTCGCCCGGCGGCGGCGCGACGCGGCCCGCCTCATCCACTTCGGCCAGACTGTCCTGATCCAGCGGCCCTTCCAGGATGATGGTATCCACCTTTTCAAACAGACGACGCAAGGATCGTTCAAACGAACAACAGAAAAAGTGAGCCGTGCCGCCCAGCCATGAGGTATGGCCGTTTTTGTCCACACGCCAGAGCATGGCGAAGGGGCGCTGATCGGGTTGATCGAGGACGAAACGCCACTTGTCGGTCGGACCGGCCGTCAGCAGTGCGCGCACCACATCGGCGCCCTGGGCGACGGGCGGGGGAGAAACGGCGGGGCGTTCCTCCCAGGCGGCCGCCACATAGGGCAGCACCGGGCGACCTCCCCATTTGCGCTTGAAGCGCCGGATACCCTCGTTGACGCCCACACCCAGATGAATAAAAGCCTTGCCTTCACGCCGGGCGGCTTCGAGCATGGCTCGGAATAAAAGATCCGTGGCGTGGGGCGCGTAGTGCGCGCGGGAATGCGCGCCGATGAGATAGGTGCAGAAGCGCGGCGGCGCGAAATCCAGAAGCAGGCTGGCCGCCACCCGGCCTTCCGCGTCCACGGCGTCAAACAGGCGCAGATCCGTACCCGGCGCGTTCAGAACCGAAGCGGTGCGCGCGTACAATTCGCGCACGTTGGGGCGCAGGGCCGCCCGGCCCATGAATTCCGTCCACAGACGACGATGGGCCGGGGTGAACTCCTTGCCTTCCCGCACACGCAGGGGACTGCGGGCGAGGACATTGCGCAGGCGGGCGGGCGTCGGCGCGTTTACATCCAGGATGTATACTTCATCCCGCTCGGTGACGAAGGGCTCCAGGCGCTCCGGCGCAACCGGTCCGACCAGCCAGCATCGGCGTGCGCCTGTACGGCGCAGAGCCTTGGTCAGAGCCGCTTCAAAGGCCTCCATAGTCTGTCGTAGCGGAGCTTTCGGTTCAGTGTCCCCGGCCGTATCCGGCACAGCCCAGGCCGGGAGTTCATCGGCCAGGGGATAGGCCACGGCCGTCAGCCAGGGGGCGGCGTCCGGTCTGTCCGAGCCGTCCGAACCGCTGAAAAACAGAAAACCGTCTTCCACAAAGGGCGTGCCGCCGGACATGGCTGCCATGAAGGCCGTCGAGTGTTCGGGCACCGTGGCCCGGATGGTAACAAAGTCCGTGGGCATGGCGGTCATGGCGCGACTTCCTGGGAGGACGGTGGACGGGATCTGACGTTCCCGCATAGTTCGCCTTTACGCTAGCCTCCGGAAGGCTTCTTGACAAGAGCGCCAGCGTTCCAATGAAGGATTATGTGCTGACAATCCGCACCCGTCCCCCGAACCGCTTGCCGAGGGATTCGCCTTTGCGATGATTTTCGTAAAAAATTCATTTTATTTTTCCATGGTTGAGAAAGAAATTTGTGATGGGAGCCTGCACAAAAAGCTCCGGGCGCTCACAAGCGCCAGGCAGCGGCAAACAGTTTGCCGCTGCCCCAGGGCTTGCAGTGCTACCTTTGCGCGGCGCAAAGGGATCAGTTGTGCAGCACAATAGAGAAATTGAGATACCAGGCAAAGCCGACCCAGGCCAGATACGGCAGAAACAGATATGCGCCCATGCGGCTGATGGGCAGGCTTTTCCAGACGTAGAGCAACAGGAGCGCAAAAAGCGCGGATATGATGACCAGGCCCGCGGTGGGGCTGCGCAGGTAAAAAAAGACAGTGCTCCAACTGAAATTCACTGCCAGTTGCAACAGAAAAATGCCGGTGGCAACGCCCCGGCCGGGCCGCCCGCTGTTTTGCACCAGGGACATGGAAAGCCCCATGAGAATGTAAAGCACTACCCAGACCAGGGCAAACACCCAGCCCGGCGGGGTCAGCAGCGATTTGTGGAGGAACGGATACCAGTGGCGCAGCGCATCACTCTGCAAGGCCGACGCACTCATGCCCACAGCAAGACAAAGCACTGGCCAGAAAAAAAATCTCAGATATTTCATCAGGGAAACCTCGATTGCGTCAAAGAAAGATGTTGGATACGGAGCAGTAAGCTTCTTTGCGCCGGATATTTACATAAAATATCAGGCAAGAATTCTCTCTTTACAGCTCACTGGAAGCAAGTTTCCATCAAAACTCCGGCAAATACAAGAGCGCGTTTCGTGCCTTTACCAGAAATCCCCTGATTGCCGGGCCGTCACACAGGGCAAATGTACGCGGCCCGCGCCACGAGGCCCTTGCTGCCTGCGCCTGATGCCGGGCGGCAACGGTCGCGCGCCCGCCCTGAAAAAGCCACAAAAAAACGGCGACCTGGGCCGCCGTTTTTTTGTGGCTTTTTCAGGGACGCGCTAATCGCACACGCCGGTATGTTCCGGGCCTTCCGGCACGGCGCAGGCTTCCTGCCGCTGGCCTGTGCCGTTGCACGCAAAGCAGGCCGTGCCGTCTTCATTCCGGCCTGTGCCGCCACAGGCCGGGCAGGTGGTATATCCGTCATCAGATGTTATGGTCATGATCAATACCTCCGTTGTCGATAATCTCAACTGCATTGACCATAGCATGCAAAGCGAAAAAGTTACAGCGCGGCTGTGACGGCAAGCCGCGTCCCAGGCATCTTTCCTGCGCCGGGCAGGCAATCGCGCAGGCGCAGATCACAGGCGGTTGCCGCGCCGCCGCTGTGCCTGTTGCTCAAGGTTATGCGCCGCTCCCTTTATTGGGTGCCGAAGATACGATCCCCGGCGTCGCCGAGGCCGGGGATAATGTAGCCGTTTTCATTGAGATGATCGTCAATGGCCGCGGTGTAAATATCCACATCCGGGTGCTGGGCTTGCACCCTGGCAATGCCCTCGGGCGCGCAAACCAGATTGAGGCTGCATATCCGGCGGCAGCCGTGCTTTTTCAGCAGATCGATCGTTGCGACCAGGGAGCCGCCCGTGGCCAGCATGGGGTCCAGAATGATCGCCAGACGCTGTTCCAGATCCCTGGCCAGTTTGACGTAATACTCAACCGGCTCCAAGGTGTCCTCATTCCGGTACAGGCCCACCACGCTGATTTTCGCGCCTGGGATCATGTCCAGCACGCCGTCCATGAGCCCGATACCGGCGCGTAAAATGGGCACCACCGTTACGTTTTTACCTGAAATGGCCTCAATTTCCACAGGTCCGGCCCAACCCTGCGCAATCCGCTTTTCCGTGCGAAAGGTCTTGGTGGCCTCGTAAATGAGCAGGCGCGCCACTTCATTGGCCACAACGCGAAATTCGCGGGTGGAGGTGGCTTGCATGCGCAATATGCCCAGCTTATGCCGCACAAGGGGATGATCAACCACACAGACGGCCATGCGCCCTCCTCTCCGGGAGCCCTGCTCTCAGGCAGCCAGAGTACATATAACAATGTGTTTTAACAGTATTTATTATATAAAGCCTATGCTCCGGAAAACAAAGTGTCAAGCCCTGGCACTGCCGGAGGCAATGCAGGAGGATGCAAAAAGCCGCCGGTTTACAGTGCGACGCTTTTGGAGTAGGCACAAACCCATTCATTACAAGCGGTTCGCGCTGCCCGTGGGCCTGCCGCATGAACTCCCGAAAGATACACATTGCTTCGGCCACGCGGGCAGGTCCGGCATGTGGAAAGGGAAAAACAATGGATATACGCGACCTGCAAACTCCGGCCCTGCTGCTGGATGAAGAACGCCTGCGCGCCAACATCGGGCGTCTGAAGGGCCGCTTGCACAAGAAAGGCGTGGCGCTGCGGCCGCACTGCAAGACCTGCAAAAGCATTGACGCGGCCCGGCTCTGCCTGTCCGGCCCGCAGGGCCCCATTGCGGTTTCCACCCTGGCCGAAGCCGAATACTTTGCGGCCCGCGGCATCACGGACATCTGTTACGCGGTGGGCATCGCGCCCGGCAAGCTGGGGCGCGCCGCGGCCCTGCGCGAAAAGGGCGTCGCCTTGTCTCTTGTGCTGGACAGTGTGGAAAGCGCCTGCCTTCTGGCCCGTTTCGCCGGGGATCGCCACTGCGTTTTCGATATTCTGCTGGAAATCGATTGCGACGGCCACCGTTCCGGCCTTGCGCCCGATGACCCGGAACTTCTGGAGACGGCGGCCGTGCTGCGCGCTGCCGGGCAGAATCTGCGCGGCGTGCTGACCCACGCGGGCTCGGCCTATGATCTCCCCGCGCCGGGCCCGGCGGCTTTTGCGGCCCTGGCCGGGAAGGAGCGCCACGCCGCCGTGCGGGCGGCCGAAAATCTGCGCGCCGCCGGGCACGCCTGCCCCACGGTCAGCGTGGGCTCCACGCCCACGGCCTTTTTCGGCGAGGATTTCACGGGCGTCACGGAAGTGCGGGCCGGGGTCTATATGTTTCAGGATCTGGTCATGGCCGGGCTGGGCGTTTGCCGCAAGAAGGATATTGCCCTTTCCGTGCTTTGCGCCGTCATCGGCCGCCAGAAAGGCAGCGGCAGCCTGGTGACTGACGCGGGCTGGATGGCCCTTTCCCGCGACGCGGGCCTTGCCGGGAACTTCCAGCGCCACGGCTACGGCCTGATCTGCGACGCGCAGGGCCGCCTGCTGCCGGGTCTGCGCGTTGTCGCAACCAATCAGGAACACGGCATTGTGGCGGCAGAGGCGGGCTGCTGCCCTGCCCTCCCCGCAGGAACGCTGCTGCGCGTTCTGCCGGTGCATGCCTGCGCCACGGCCGCAGCCTTCGACGCCTACCACCTCTGCCGCGGCACGGAGATCATTGCGCTCTGGCCCCGCTGCCGGGGCTGGTAGCAGGCGCGAAAACAGCCGCACAGCCTCTTTTTTCGTCTGCGCGGCCTTGATCCGGCCCGCTCCGCGGCCCTTGCCTGAAGAATTCAATAGTGCCAAAATGGCGCAAACATAATTACCCGGGAGGAAACGCCATGCCTGCCACAGTCTATTACGCGGACATGCACAGCCGCTCGCACGAGGACAGCAAGATCGCCAAGATTGCCCGGCTCTGCGACGCCGTGGGCCTGAAAAAAATCGTCAAAAAGAACGATCTCACGGCCGTCAAGCTCCATTTCGGCGAGTACGGCAATGATACGCATCTGAACCCCTCTTTCGCGCGGCAGGTGGTGGACAAGATCATTGCCGCGGGAGGCAAGCCCTTTTTAACCGACAGCACCACCCTGTATTCCGGCAGCCGCCACAACGCGGTGGATCACCTTCATACAGCCTATTTGCAGGGCTTCGCTCCTTCGGTGGTGCATGCTCCGGTGATCATTGCCGACGGCCTTTACGGCGAGAACGATCTGCCGGTGCGCATCAACTGCAAGCACTTCCAGGAAGTGCATATCGCCGCGGAAATCCGGCGCGCGCCCAGCATGGTGGTGCTCTCGCACTTTAAAGGTCATGAAATGGCCGGTTTCGGGGGCGCCATCAAAAATCTGGCTATGGGCGGGGCCTCGGTGCGCGGCAAAAGGGATCAGCACGCCACGCATGTGAATGTGGACAAAGCGACCTGCATCGGCTGCGGCAAATGCGTCAGGCACTGCCCGCAACAGGCTCTGAGCCTGCACGAGGGAAAAAGCCGGGTGGACATCAGCCGCTGCATCGGCTGCTTTGAATGCATCACGGTCTGCCCGGTCAAGGCCATCAGCATTGACTGGGCCACGGAGCTGGCGCCCTTTATTGAGCGAATGACCGAATACGCCTACGGCGTGGTCAAAGGACGGCAGAAACGGATCTGCTATCTCAACTTCGTGCTCAACGTCACGCCGGATTGCGATTGCGTGGCCTGGAGCGACGCGCCCCTGGCGCCGGACTTGGGCATCCTGGCTTCTCGCGATCCCGTGGCGCTGGATCAGGCCTGTTTCGATCTTGTCAATCAGGCTCCCAGCCTGGACCCCAAGTCGGCTGAAAACAAAGACCTCGACAAGTTCACGGCCCGCTGGCCCATGACGCACGGCGCCATCCAACTGAGCTACGGCCAGGAGATCGGCCTGGGCAGCCGTCAGTATGTGCTGGAAAAAATATAATCCCTGCTCTGCCGCGGCGCTCTGCGCCGCGGCAACCTCCACGAAAAGCGCAAGGGACAGGCATTCGGCAACTCGCCAAAAAATGCCTTGCTGAATAGTGCGTAAGCCCTTGACGAACAGCGTCTCTACCCCCTAAGACACAGATCAGGTACCTCAAGAACCATAACACGGAGCGTTTTTTACGGTTGAAGCACAGAATTCCGGGCTGCGCCGTTGCGCCAAGCCGTTCGGCTGAGCATTTCCGGTGGTAGTATCCGGCCTGCACGTTGGGGCCGGTGTCTATCCCGGATGCCTGTACCGGCCCGATAAACAGACAATGAGCTGGAGGACGCGCATGGGGGATACACCGGAAAAGCACAGTCATGCGGGCGAAGTGCGTGAAGAACTGGAAAAAACGCTTCGCCCTCTGGAGGTGCTGGCCCTGGCCTTGGGCGCCATTGTGGGCTGGGGGTGTTTTGTACTGCCGGGGATACGCTTTCTGCCTGATGCCGGCCCGCTGGGAACAGTCATTGCGTTCTTTGTGGGCGCCCTGTTTCAATGCATCGTGGCTTTGAGCTACAGTTTTCTGATCAAGCCCTATCCGGTGGCAGGCGGCGCGTTTGCCTATGCCTATGCCGGTTTCGGACCCAGGGGCGCCTTTATCTGCGGTTGGGCCCTGGTGCTCAGCTACATCTGCGTTATCGCGGCCAATGCCATGGCCATGATTCTCCTGACCCGCTATCTGTTGCCCGGCGTTTTTGACGTGGGCTATTTGTATTCCATTGCCGGTTGGGACATCAATGCCGGGGAGCTGGCTTTTGTTTCCGCTGTGCTGGTGCTTTTCGGCTGGATGAATTTCCGGGGCATGGGCGCGGCCAGCGCCATTCAGGTCTTTCTCGCCTTTGCCCTTACCCTGGGCGTGCTGGTTTTGACGTTCGGCACGCTCCAGGCCGACACGTCGGCCTGGAGCAATCTGCAGCCGCTCTTCTCGGAAGACCGCTCGCCCCTGGCCAGCGTTCTGGTGGTCCTGGCCCTGACGCCCTGGCTTTACGTCGGTTTCGACACCATTCCCCAGACGGCCGAGGAATTTACCTTTTCCCCGCACAAAGCCCGCGATCTGATGCTGCTCTCAATCATCTGCGGCGCGATCATTTACACCCTGGTGGCGCTCTGCGTGGCCGGCCTTATCCCCTACAAGGAACTTTTGAGCCAGAACCACGCCTGGGCCACAGGCTGGGTCGCAGACCAGATCTTCGGAAGATGGGGCGGCGTGGCGCTTACCGTGCCGGTGCTGGCCGGCATTCTGACAGGCATGAACGGCTTTTTCATGGCCACGACCCGGCTGCTGTTCAGCATGGGGCGCAGCAAATTTTTGCCCGACTTTTTTGCCGCGGTGCATTCCCGCTACAATACCCCCTGGAAAAGCGTGCTCTTCACCTTGGTGCTCTGCCTGATTGTGCCCTGGTTCGGCCGGGCGGCTCTGGGCTGGATTGTGGATATGTCCGCCATCGGCACGGCTCTGGCCTATTTGTTCACCGCCCTCACCGCCTTCAAATATCTGGGGCAGAATCCCGATCTGCCGGAAGCCCGCTGGGGCAGGCCTGTCTGCCTGATCGGCGCGGCCACTTCCATTGTCTGTTTTGTGCTGCTGATCTTCCCCAGCTCTCCGGCGGCCATCAGCGTGCCTTCATGGATCATGCTCTTCATCTGGGTGGGCCTGGGCAGCCTGTTTTATCTCAACAGGCGTCAGGATTTGCTGCACATTCCTCATAGCCGGTTGCGTTATCTGTTGTTCGGCAAGTCGGATTATCCGGTGCTGTTCAAAATCTCCGACGACGAAGAGGAAGCGGCGGAGGAATCTGTTCCCGGACAATAAGACGGCCCTGCAACAACATTTTACCCTGATACGGAGAAAACTCTATGCGGTTGAAAAAATGCTTCGCTTTCGTTCTGTTGTCCCTGTTTTGCCTGGGCGCGGCCCTGCCCGCCCAAGCCGCGGATCTGATCAAGGTGCCCACTGCCTGGCTGCCGGGGCAGGAGGCCTTTCCCATGTGGTACGCCAAGCAGCAGGGCTGGGACAAGGAAGCCGGGCTTGACGTGCGCATGTACACCTTTGATTCCGGCGCGGATGCCCTGCGCGCCTTTCCGGCCAAAAGCTGGGTTTTCGGCGGCCTCGGCGCCGTGCCGGCCATGCTCGGGGCATTGCGCTACAATATGAGCACCATCGGCCTGGGCAACGACGAAGCCATGGCCAACGCGATTATGGTGCGCGCGGACAGCCCCATCCTGAAAACCAAAGGCTGCAACAAGGACTGCCCGGACATCTACGGCTCCCCTGAAAGCGTGCGCGGCAAAACCATCCTTTGCACCAGGGTCACTTCCGCGGACTATGCCCTGCACCTCTGGCTCAAGGCTCTGGGCCTGAAAGAATCCGACATCGTGCTCAAAAACCTGGAGCAGGCGCCTGCCTTGACCGCCTTTGACTACAACATCGGCGACGCTGTGGTGCTCTGGGCCCCCTTCACCTTTGTGGGCGACAAGCGCGGCTGGAAAACCGTGGCCACCCCCAAGGATTGCGGCAAGCACCTGCCCATCGTGCTGGTGGCCGATACCGCCTACGCCATGCGGTACCCGGATGTGGCGAAATCCTTCCTCACCCTCTATCTGCGCGGCGTCAACTGGCTCCAGACAGCTCCCCGCCAGGAAGTGATCGCGCAATTCAAGAAATATTATCTGGAATTGCTCGGCCAGGACTACAGCACGGATTTGATCAATCTCAATCTCAAGACATATGAATTCTTCAACCTTGAGGCGCAACGCAAGCTGTTCGCCGTCGACAAAGGCCCCAGCGAAGTGCAGCAGTGGCAAAGCGAGATCGCGGAGTTTTTCGCCTCCGTGGGCCTGATCACGCAACAGAATCTGAAGGAACTCGGCAACAGTGCCTATGTGACCTCGAAGTATATCGACCTCGTCACGCCGCAATCCGTGACAAAGTAACAACCTGCCGAAGTCGCGCTGTTTTTTGCAAAAACACCTGCGGGGAGGCATGCCTCCCCGCAGTGGGCGCGCCTTTTTGAACCAAAGCAAAGCGGAGAGCCATATGCGCCAGTTGCTCACACTCTGTCTGGGACTGTGCCTTATCGCCCTTCAGGTCATTCTGGGCCTCAAGGCCTTTTATCCTGAAGCGTTTGCCGACAAAACCGACGTGGTGGACGTTCTGGTGCAGGAAAAAAAATCCCTCCTGGATCAACTTTCTCCCGATGAGCTGGCCTGGCTTACGCAGCACCCTGTCGTGATCATCGGCGCAGATCCCAATTTTTACCCGCTGGAAATGTTTGACGAACGGGGGCGGTACACTGGCCTGGGCGGAGATTATCTTCGCCTTTTGCGCAAGCTTACGGGTCTTGAATTCCGGGTTCCCCGCGTCAGGGACTGGGCCACGGTGGAGCAGCTTGCCCGCCAGAACCACATCGACATGTTCATGGCCATTGCCAAAACCGGCCGCCGCGACGAATACATGGCCTTCACCGAGCCCTATGTGAATATGCCGGGCATCATCATGACCCGCCGGGGCAGCGGGCTGGACAAGATCGGCATTGCGGATCTCAAGGGCAAAAAGGTGGCTGTGGTCAACAATTACTCCTGGCATGACTTTTTGCGGGAGTTCCACCCCGAAATCATCCCCGTGCCCGCGGCCGACACGCTGGAAGCGCTGCAACGCGTGGTCACCGGCGAGGCTGATGCGATCATTGACTATGAATTCAACCTGATGGAGAAGATTCAGACCGGCGGCATCATGCAGATCCAGCCCGCGGGCAAGGTGAACTCGTCCTACGGCCACGCCATAGCCGTGCGCAAGGACTGGCCGGAACTTTTCAGCGTCATCTCCACGGCCCTGTCTCAAATCACGCCTGAAGAACGGCGAATTCTGGCGCAAAAGTGGCTGCACCAGCAAGACCGGCCGGCCGGGCAGGAACGCCACCTCCAATGGATCTTCTTCTTTGTGGTGGAATCCATTCTGCTTTGCCTGGGCCTTTCCTGGCTCTGGCAGTCCCAGATGGAAAAAGCGGTGGCCCGGCGCACCACGGAGCTGAAAGCCAGGCTGGCCGCTGCCAGGCGCGCGTAGCGCTTGCCGGGCAGCCCGCACGAATTTGCACGGGCCGCTTTCCCCGGCAATGGCCCGCCTTTGAGAGCCTGGGCCTGCAATGGCATCCCCCTGCCAGGCACGGCATTGCACCTCAAGCTGTCCTGCGTGCGCGCCTGGCCCCAAGGCCCGCAGAAATACGGCACCGCACCTTTTCCATGTAAAAAACGCCCTGCGGGAGGCTCTCTCCCGCAGGGCGCTGTCGTGCGTGCCCAGATCAGGCTTTTGCCAGGGCCGCTTCCAGATCTTTCAGAATGTCGTCACTGTGCTCCAGGCCCACGGAGAGCCGCACCAGGCCGGGCGTAATGCCCGCGTCATGGAGCTGCTCGTCGCTCAGTTGCCGGTGCGTGGAACTGGCCGGATGCAGCACGCAGGTGCGTATGTCAGCCACATGCACTTGCAGGGAAATCATATTCAGGCTGTCGATGAAACGCGCGCCCGCTTCCCGGCCGCCTTTGAGCGAAAAGGAAACCACCCCGCTGCACCCCTTGGGCAGATATTTATCGACCAGGGCCTTGTTGGGGTTGCCGGGCAGCGAGGGATAACTGACGCTCTCCACCTTGGCGTGGCCGCTGAGATAGCGGGCCACAGCCTCGGCATTGCGGCAATGCCGCTCCATGCGCAAAGGCAATGTTTCCAGCCCCTGATTGATGTAAAAAGCGCCTTGCGGGCTCTGGCAGCAACCCATATCGCGCATGAGCTGCACGCGCGCCTTGACGATATAGGCGGCTTTGCCGAAGGTCCGGGTATATACCAGGCCGTGATAGGAGTCATCCGGCTCGGTGAACTCGGAGAATTTGCCCGAGGTCCAGTCGAAATTGCCGCTGTCCACAATGACGCCGCCCACCTGCAGGGCATGGCCGTCCATATACTTGGTTGTGGAATGCACAATGATGTCCGCCCCGAACGCAAAAGGACGGCAGAGCACAGGCGTGGCAAAGGTATTGTCCACGATCAGCGGCAGCCCGTGTTTGTGCGCCAGATGGGCGAAGCGTTCAATATCCAGCACATCCAGGGACGGATTGGTCAGGGTTTCGCCGAAAACGGCCCTGGTGTTGGGCCGGAAGACCTTTTCCAGCTCACTGTCCGGAGCGCGTTGATCCACAAACGTCACCTCAATGCCCAGCTTTTTGAGGGTGACGGCGAACAGATTGAACGTGCCCCCGTAAATGCTCGAAGCACTCACGATATGGTCGCCGCTTTGCGCCAAATTGAGCACGGCGAGCATACTGGCTGCCTGGCCCGATGAAGTGCACAGCGCGCCCACGCCGCCTTCCAGGGCGGCAATCTTCTGCTCAACGGCGTCCACCGTGGGATTGCCCAGGCGGGTATAAAAAAAGCCGGCTTCGTCCAGATCGAAAAGTTTGGCGACCTCGGCGGTAGAGGCATATTTGAAGGTTGTACTCTGGGCAATGGGCACAACGCGCGGTTCGCCGTTTTCGGGCGTGTAACCGGCGTGCAGGCAAAGCGATTCCAGTTCCATACGCTCCTCGGAAAGCTGAATGTGATGCGTCGGGCAAATCCGCCCCGCGCGCTCCGATCCGGCCCGGCGCGGCCTTCCGCACAGCCGTGCGCCGATGGCTTTTCGCGGGCGGCTTTTTCATGAAAGCTGACCCTAGCGCAAGCGCCTCCGCGAAGCAAGTGCGGCAACGGCGCGGCGCTTGTGACGGCGCGCGCAATCGATAACAAAAAATATTGCTACCTATTGACCCTTCGCCTGCCAAGGTATACTCTATCTCACAAATGGCGGACCGCCCCATGCGGGACGGGACAGGGCAATGTCCTCGTTCGCCGCCGGTGCGATGGGCCGGAGACGGCTTGTGCATCCGAAAGCCTTTGCCTGTTTCTCAATGACAGCCGTTGTCGGCGCTGGACGCAGACGGTTCAGTTCGACGCTCCGCACACGCGGACAAAATGCCTGTCACTACTCAGCAACCGAAGGCCCTGTGGCAGGGCCTTCCGGTTCAGCCTTTTACTCACCTTTGCCAGGAGGCTATTATGCGTATTGCCGTGGGTCTGGGCAAAAAGGGCGGAGAGGAGCGTTTAGAACGCCAGGGCATCAGCCGCCGCGACTTTATGAAATTCTGTACGGCGGTGGCGGTGACCATGGGCATGGGTCCGGCTTTCGCTTCGGAAGTGGCAGCGGCATTGACCGGCCGCCGCCCCTCGGTGGTCTATCTGCACAGCGCCGAATGCACGGGCTGTTCCGAAGCGCTGCTGCGCACCTATAAGCCCTACATTGATAGCCTGATTCTGGATACCATTTCGCTGGATTACCATGAAACCATCATGGCCGCGGCCGGCGAAGCGGCCGAAGAAGCCCTGAACCAGGCCGTCAGCGGCCCGGACGGCTTCATCTGCATCGTGGAAGGCGCCATCCCCACGGGGCTTGACGGCAAATACGGCTATATTGCGGGCCATACCATGTATGACATCTGCAAAAACATCCTGCCCAAAGCCAAGGTCGTGGTGAGCATGGGCACCTGCTCCTCCTACGGAGGCGTGCAGGCGGCCAAACCCAATCCCACCGCCTCCAAGGGCGTCAACGACTGTTATGCCGACCTGGGCGTCAAAGCCATCAATATCGCCGGCTGCCCGCCCAATCCGCTCAACCTCGTCGGCACGCTGGTGGCCTTTCTCAAGGGCCAGAAAATTGAGCTGGACGAAAACAACCGCCCGACCATGTTTTACGGCCAGACCGTGCATGACCTCTGCGAGCGCCGCAAGCATTTCGACGCCAATGAGTTCGCGCCCTCCTTCAACTCCGAAGAGGCGCGCAAGGGCTGGTGTCTCTATGAGGTGGGATGCAAGGGCCCGCAGACCTACAACAACTGTCCCAAGGTTCTTTTCAACCAGACCAACTGGCCGGTGGCCGCCGGGCATCCCTGCATCGGTTGCAGCGAACCCGGATTCTGGGACGACATGACGCCGTTCTACGAGAACTAAGGGAGGAATCATGAGCCAAGTCATCAAATCGCCCCAGAGCGATTATACCGGCCCGGTGGTGGTGGATCCGCTGACCCGCATTGAGGGTCATCTGCGCGTGGAAGTGGAAGTGGAAAACGGCAAAATCAAGGATGCCCGGTGTTGCGGCACGCTGTTCCGGGGCCTGGAGCTTATTCTCAAGGGCCGTGATCCGCGTGACGCGCAACATTTTACCCAACGCACCTGCGGCGTCTGTACCTATACGCATGCCCTGGCTTCCACCCGCGCCCTGGAAGACGCCATCAACAAACCCATTCCGGCCAATGCCACCTATATCCGCAACCTGGTGCTGGGCATGCAGTTTCTGCACGACCATCTGGTGCATTTCTATGCTCTCCACGCCCTGGATTTTGTGGATGTGACCAACGCCCTGCAAGCCGACCCGGTCAAGGCCGCCCGGATCGCCACGTCCATTTCCAAGCGCAAAGTCACGGCTGACGATTACAGAGCCGTGCAGGCCAAGCTCAAAGCCTTTGTGGACAGCGGCCAGCTCGGCCCCTTCGCCAACGCGTATTTTCTCGGCAACCATCCGGCCTACATCCTTTCCCCGGAAGTCAACCTGATCGCCACAGCCGACTATCTGCAAGCCTTGCGCGTCCAGGTGGAAGCGGCCCGGGCCATGGCCGTCTTCGGAGCCAAGAATCCGCATACCCAGTTCACTGTCGGCGGCGGCGTAACCTGCTACGATGCGCTGACTCCCGAAAGAATCAAGGAATTCCGGCAGCTGTACCAGAAGACACGGACCTTCATCGAAGACTATTATATTCCGGATCTGCTGGTTGTGGCTGAAAGCTACAAGGATTGGGCCAATTACGGCGGCACGCGCAATTTCATGGCTTTCGGCGAATTCCCCGCGCCGGGCGGCGAGCGCGATCTGAACAGCCGGTGGCTCAAGCCCGGCGTTATTCTGGACCGCAAAATCGACCAGCTCAAGGCTTTCGATCCTTCCAGGATCGAAGAGCATGTGCGCCACAGTTGGTACAAAGGCGACAAGGCCCTGCCGCCCTACCAGGGCGAAACCATTCCCGCTTTCACCAGCATGGGCGACACGGATCGGTATTCCTGGCTCAAAGCGCCGCGCTATGACGATTATTCCGTGGAAACCGGGCCCCTGGCCCAGGTGCTGGTCGCCTATACCCAGAACCACAAGACCGTAAAGCCGCTGGTGGATCATGTGCTCAAGACCCTGAACGTGGGGCCGGAAGCGCTCTTCTCCACGCTTGGGCGCACGGCCGCGCGCGGTGTGGAAACGCTGGCCATTGCCCAGCAGATCGAGCACTGGCTGGACGAGTACGAAAACAATATCGCCAAAGACAAGCTGATTGTGGAGAATTACGAAACGCCCAAATCCGCCAAAGGCGTGGGCTTCGTGAATGCGCCGCGCGGCGGCCTTTCGCACTGGCTGCGCATTGAGGACGGCAAAATCGGCAACTTCCAGTTGGTAGTGCCCACCACCTGGAACCTTGGACCGCGCGACGCCAAGAACGTGCCCGGCGCGGCCGAAGAAGCCCTCGTGGGCACGCCGGTTGCCGATCCCAAGCGTCCGGTGGAAATATTGCGCACCATCCACGCCTTTGACCCCTGCATTGCCTGCGCCGTGCATGTCATTGACGGGGAAACCAACGAAGTGCACAAGTTCAAGGTGTTGTAGAGCGTCTCGCGCACGCGCGGGATGAGCGCGCAGCAGGTTGAAACGCGTCTCTTCCGCGCAGCGCTCCTTTCCGGTCAATCCGCGGCTTGAGAGAACAGGCAATTACCGGGAAAATGCCTTGCCTGCTGCATCAGACTGTCAAGGGCGGGGGTCCTCCCCGCCCTTTTTGTGCCCGGATGCATCCAAGAGCAGATTACCTTTGACTTTTTATGAAAGTCAAAGGTGGCATTCAGGCGAAAAACGCGGTTTTCGCCTGAATGTACGCCGCGTTGCGGCGGCTGCCGCTTTCGCGTCAGCAGAGCATTTTCAAAGTGAAAATGCTCAAACTCCTGGGGGATTTGCCGTGAACCACGAAAAGGTGCTGATTCTCGGTGTGGGCAATATTCTGCTGACCGACGAAGGCTTTGGCGTGCGGGCCGTGGAATATCTGGAAGAGCATTTCACATGGCCCGCGCAGGTGCGCCTGATGGACGGCGGCACCCAGGGCCTGATGCTCATGTCCGAGATCCTGGATTGTGGTCTGCTGGTGGTGCTGGACGTGGTGCTTGGGCCGGAAAAGCCGGGCACTGTATATCTGCTGGAAGGCGAAGATTTACGCAAAAGCCTGAGCTTCCGCGATTCCATGCATCAGACGGATTTGCTCGATACCCTGATCACCTGCGAACTGGCCGGGCACAGGCCCAATGCGCTGGTTATCGGCATGCAGCCTTTTGAATACCACACCATGCATGTGGGCTTAAGCCCCGAAGCCCAGGCCTTGTTGCCGCAATTCTGCCGCAAGGCCGTGGAAGAGCTGGCCCGACGCGGCATTGCCGCGCAGCCCAAAGCGCAAGGCTGCTAGATCATATTGTTTTTAGAGCATATTGCTCTAAAAACGCTCGCACCGGCGCTTTACGGCGAAAGGATATTTCGCCTGCGCCTGTCTCTGCTGTCGTCATCCGCAAGGCGGCACAGCCGCCAACGGCTGACGCGCGGGCGGGCATGGCTTCGCCCTGCCAGAGCGTTGAGCTGATTTCAGGAGCAAAAGGCTTGAAAGAGCGTGCCTGCCAAGGCGCATTCAGGGCGCGTCAATGCGGTCCGGCCTGGGCGGCAGCTCTTCTTCGCTGTAGAGCGCAAGGCCCGCTTGCCGCAACAACTGCGCCCAAAGGCCTTGGCCGGCGCACAGCCTGCGCTTGAACGATCCGTCATAGATTTGGCCGAAGCCGCAGGAGGGAGAACGGCTTTTCAAAACGGCCGCCGTGCAGCCGTGTGCTTGCGCAATTTCCAGAGCGCGTTGCGCGCCGCGCAGAAAAGCTGTGGTCATATCCCGCCCGTCCCGGCTGAGCACGCGGCCGTTTTTCAGCTCGCACGCCGGCCTCGGCACAGGCAGCCCGGCCAGAGATTCAGGGCATGCGGGCACGGCCAGACCTTCCCGGACCAGTTGCAGCACTTCCGGGCAGGGATTGCTGCCGCCGTCGTAACGGCAGGCTGTTCCGGCCAGACAGGCGCTGACCACATAATATGGCTTTCTCACCGGCTCTGATCCTGCGTACCAGAGGCTCCGGCAGCCATGCGGCGATCTTCCATCCCCTGCCGCACGGCGGCGCGTACGGCCGCCTCGGCCTCTTGGGTGATGGGCACATTTGTATAATACAGCGCGCCGCTGTCCAGATCATATTGTTCCTGCACCGCGTCGTAGCGTTGCCAGGCCGGGACAAGAGCTACCAGCCTTGGCGTGAGCACAGCGAAAAAAAACCAGAGCGCCACGGCCCAGGCAAACAGTTTCAGCCGGTTTTGCAATGTTCGCGACATGATTTGCCTTACCGCGGAGGCGGCTGCGGAGAATCCGCAACCGCCTCCCTGAGTGGGCCAAGGTTAGATTTTGGCGGTGATTTCCGGGAAGACCTTGTAGAACATAATCCAGGCCATGAGCAGCGTCAGAGCCAGATTCAAGGATTGCCCGCAGACATACAAAATAATCGGCTTGCCGCCCTTGAAATATTTGCCCAGCTCACGGAAATCGGTGGTCAGACCGATGGACACAAAGGCCAGAGCAAAGAACCAGCCGCGCAACGGCACAGACACCTTGTTCACGCCGTTATCCACCAGCATCTTGCCGAAGTCCGCGCCCAGCGTTGTGCTGATAAGCGAATAAATGATCGAGACTGCCAGGAAGCCCAGGACGAACTTGGGGAAGCGGTTCCAAATTTCCATGACGCCCACGCGTTCGCCGCTCTGCACATCCACCTTGGTGCACCAGTACATGGCCACGCAAAAAGCCGTCACGCCAATGAGCACATTCTGGATCATCTTGACCGTGGCCGCCACCTGCATGGCTTTCTCTCCCACAAATGCCCCGGCCGCGGCCACAGCGCCGGTGGCGTCCACCGTGCCGCCAATCCATGCGCCGCCCAGCACTTCAGGCATGCCCACCCACTTGATAAACGCGGGCAAGGCGATCATCATGATGGCCGTGAAGGTCAGGGATAAACCGATGGAGAGCGTCAGTTCCTCCTTTTTGGCGCGGGCCGCGGCCGCCGTGGCAATGGCCGCCGAGGTGCCGCAGACGGACATGTCCGCGGAAATGACGATGTTCAGGGTCTTGGAGGGCATCTTCAGCACTTTCTGGCCGAAGATATATGTGCTGATCAGCACAATGGGCGTCACAACCCAGGCCACAAAAATGCCGGGGATGCCGATGGCCAGAATCTTGTGGAAAAGCACTTCCGCGCCCAGCAGCACAAGGCCGGTCTTGATGAAGTATTCCACCAGCGCGCCGTCCTTGATCCATTTGGGCGTGCCTATTGTATTGGCGATCAGCATGCCCAGGGCAATGGACCAGATTTCGGCGTTGAGGCCGTAAAGCCGCATCCCTTTGTGATTACCGAGAATGTTGGCCAGAAGGCACAGAGCGAAGATCACCAGAAAAGCCGCCATGTATTTGCCCACATTGCCGCCCATGAACTTGATGCCCACGGCGGTCAGCGCGGTGAGCACAAGCCCCAGCACTATGAGCGTGGGGATGCGGTTGAACGGCTTAACCAGGCCTTTGGCAACTTTGGCGACTTTTTTTTGCGCGGCCTGCCATTCGCCGATGGCTTTTGTTGCCGCATCGTTAAGGCTCGCGTCGCCGAAGGATGCCGCGGCGGCAGCGGATTGCGCCTCCTTGGCCCGGGCCAGAGCCTCGCTTGCCGCCTGCCGGGCCGCATCAACCTTGGGCTTCAGGGCCTTGTTGGCCTCATCAGCGGCAGCCTGCGTCATGAACAGGGCATCCAGCGGATTGGACTGCCAGCGCGCAGGCGTTTTCAAGTAACCGATAAAGTCCTTGGCAGGGGAAAGATTCTGCCCCTGCAAGGCTTTTTGCGCCGCCGCAGCCTGATAGTATTCAACGGTTTTAAAAGGCTTGGCCGACTCGGCGCGCAGTACTGCGGCGTAGCTCTCATATTTGCTTTCCAGTTCGCCCTTGTTGCTGAACACAAGGGCGGTCCCCACCAAGAGCAATATAAGCCCGATCCAGATTGCCCAATAATCCTCTTTCAGCCACAGATCAGACCATTGCGCCTTGGAGCGGTCCACAACAATGTCAGGACTGTCAGAAGCCATACATCCCCCTCTAAAATTAATTAGGGTTTTCAGTTTTAGTGTGGGATGGATACTATACAACTTTCACTATTCACGCAAGGCCTGTCAGGGCAGGCACATCTAAATATTAAGTGCAATAATTTTGATATGTTATCATAAACACTGGAAGAGCAGCTTCGGCGGCGGAGCCGCACTTCGCTCCCACGAAGCCTGTGGCTTCGGGCGATGCTGTCACATCGCCGCCAGGGCTGCCGCAGAAGATGCGTCAGCCCTGCAAGGCCTATTTTCCCTGCTTGCGCGGGCGCTATGAACAGAACTGCGCTGCTTGAACCGGTCCGCTTTGGCCTGTAACTGTTGCCCAAGACGCCTCTGGCGGGCTCTTTCAGCCAATTTTTGAAAACCTTTGGCCTGCGCCGCCAAAAAAACTTGACAAGCTGCCGCTCTTCATTTATTTGTTCCCCTCACATGTTGGGCTGTCGTTCAATTGGCAGGACGGCGGATTCTGGCTCCGCTAATCAAGGTTCGAGTCCTTGCAGCCCAGCCACACATGCGTCCCCATCGTCTAGCCGGCCCAGGACAACGGCCTTTCACGCCGTCGACAGGGGTTCAAATCCCCTTGGGGACGCCAAGCAAATTACAAGCGTAGCAATGTGCCTTCAGGGCATATTTCTACGCTTTTTGCTTTTTTCCGGCCCGCCCACCTCATAAGCCCTTTCCGGTTCTGGTTCCTCCAGGCC
>NZ_JAAKEI010000051.1 GCF_011039085.1 Desulfovibrio sp. ZJ369
GTGGTAATGTGACCGATGAGGTTATCAAGCAATACATTGCGCAACAGGAAGATGCTGATGAGACCTTCCGGATTGAGGGGGAATGACTTAAGCCTGCTTCAGCAGGAACCATACCGGCTTTAGCCGGTGGAGTGTTCAATTTATTTAGAAACCGTTTAGATTGCAGAGATGAAATTTGCATCTGAAGAAATCCGGAGAGTATTAACAATATGATGTAAATATGTTATCTCCCTCCAAAAGGAGGAGCCCATGGAAGCAAAGCCCGACTGCCCCAAGTGCCATGCCAGCACGGTATATCGAAGCGGAAAGATTCTGGGAAAACAACGGTATCGCTGCAAGAATTGTGGATTTCAATTTACTCGCACCACTCCACGGGGCCGCCCGGCAAGTGAAAAAGCCCTTGCTGTCACGCTTTATACCATGGGTCTGTCCCTGTCCGCCATTGCCCGAATTTTTCATGTTTCACCCCCCGCTGTGTTACGTTGGGTACGAAATTTTGCGGAACGTGTTTATGAAAAGCCTGAACCTGGTGAGGCCATTATTATTGAACTTGATGAAATGTGGCATTTTCTGAAGTCAAAAAAAAACAAACTTTGGATCTGGAAAGCCTATTGTCGTGATACCGGTCAACTCATCGACTGGGAATGTGGAGGGCGTGATCAGGCTACCCTCCACAGATTGATGGAGCGATTGAAAAAGTGAAAAGTCTGGCTTTACTGTACGGACAAGTGGAAGGTTTATCCTCTGGAGATAGCCGAAAATGATCTGCTTCAGGGGAAAAGTGGCACAGTCCGCATAGAAAGGAACAATTGTCGCCAGCGTCACTGGTTTGCCAGATTCCGCCGAAAGTCGGTCGTTGTTTCACGAAGTCTGCACATGGTTGACTTGACGATGGCTCTTTTTGCCAAGTTTCATGTAAATGGAACTCTGGATGATATTAAAACGTTATTTAGTTAATACTCTCATTTCCTGAAGCGTCATATCACCATTTTTATCAAGAAGGGCTTGCAATTCCCGAATCTCCTCGCATGAGAAACAACTTGGGCGATGGCCATTGGGTTTGGCTGATAATCGTTGGTTGTCACGGTAAGCTCTGACCCAATTGCAGATGCTAGCCGGGGTATAACCTAAAATATCTGCCAATTGCCTGGCTGTTGCTTTTCCATCAAGATACGCATGAACAGCCTTGGTTCGGATTTCTTCAGATCAAATTTCATCTCTGCAATCTAAACGATTTCTAAATAAAATAAAAGTGAAAATGCTCTAAAAAGTCAAAGGTAATCTGCTCTAGGGCGTGTTAGCACTATCCTATGTATTCTCAACTATTTTAAAGGGTTCAACGAAAATTCTTTCCCCGGCAGAATTACGAGGCAGGGTTCCGAAAAAACAAGACTTTTTCTGATAAGCGTGAACACGCCCTAGAGCAGATTGCTGTTGAAAACGGCAACCGCTCTGGCGGCCGCGGAGCGGACGCCCGCGCCGAATGAGCCTGAAAACCACGCTTTTCAGGCGCTTGTCCCGCTTGCGGGGACTTGTCCCGCTTGCGGGGAAATGATGGCAGCGCCGCTTTTGAAATTGAATAATTTCAAAAGCGAGTCGTGTTAGTTATATAACATAATGAAATATTTTATAAAGATATTTTTATAAAATATTTCTACCAACTCCAATACCAACATTCTTTCTGGCTTTCAGAGGACACTATCAACCTTCATCGGCCAGTCACCAGATGCCGGGCAGGTGAAATGCCTCCCGGCATTTTCATTTGCCATACGGCTTCATGCCACTTTACGAGGGCATCAGATTCTCGCCGCAATCCCGCACCACAGCAGCGCAAAATCCAAAGAATCTGATGTGGTAAATCATGTCAAGAGAAAAAACAGACTTTTTTGCCTTACATATAATACTTGGTTAGACGTGCGCGGATTTTTTCGGTCGCGGCCTATTCATCAGATAAGGAGTCCGCTTAAAAACCCGAGAAGAGTATTAACTAAATAATGTTTTAATATCATCCAGAGCTCCATTCACATGAAATCTGGCAAAAAGAGCCATCGTCAAGTCAATCATGTAATGATGGCCTCACCAGGCGCAGGCTTTTCATAAACACGTTTCGCAAAATTTCGTACCCAACGTAAAACAGCGGGGGGTGAAACATGAAAAATTCGGGCAATGGCGGACAGGGACAGACACATGGTATAAAGCGTGACAGCAAGGGTTTTTTTCACTTGCTGGGCGGCCACGTGGAGTGGTGCGAGTAAATTGAAATCCACAATTCTTGCAGCGATACCTTTGCATTCTCAGAATCTTTCCGCTTCGATATACCGTGCTGGCATGGCACTTGGGGCAGTCGGGCTTTGCTTCCATGTGCTCCTCCTTTTGGAGGGATATAACACATTTACATTATATTGTTAATACTCTCAAAAAAGTATCGCACAAAAAAACAAGCCTGTAACCTTTTTCCAGTTACAGACTTGAAAATAATTATAATTTTTCGCTGTATTGATCCACTGTTTGCATCCTGGATAGTACGGCATTCTGTGATTGGTTCGCATAGCAGTAGGCACAAAAATGCCGGCAGGTATTGTACGCGCCGATGTCCTTGCTGGGAGCGCAGCCGCACGGCTTCCTCTGGCCGCTGTCCTTGGGGCTCTTCGCGGCAAGCTGTACCTGAGAAAGGGAAGGGATATCCAAGAGCGAGCCTTGGATCGCCGTTCGCGTCGGTTTGCTGGCAGTCTTCTGGAACTCCGCACAATCCGGGCATAGCCGCAAGAGCAGATCAGGATCGATGCATTTGTTATGTTCAATGCCAAGGGCGTCCAAATCAAGTGTCTCGGCGCAGGTCGCAAGCTTCAGGCGGCCCGGCAAGGCGCGTTCAACCTCCACAATCCCCTTGGCGAGAGCAAGCATTTCTTCGTTGCTGGGCGCGCGAAAGCTCTTGTCTCTCTTACCGAGTTCCCTCTCTGTTTTTTTGTACCAGTCCACAAAGCTGAATACGAGTTTTTCCGTGTAGGGGGCTATCTCTCGTCCAATCGCGTAAAGCCTGTCGAGGGTGTTCTCTACAGTCAGACCGCCGCCAAGGATGACAGGATCGAAACGCCAGATGACACGATGCCGACCGATCTTTTCGGAAAGCCGCTTGAACAGCTCAATGCGCTGCGCAAGCCTGGGCAGGCATGGTTCAATCCCGGTCTCAGCGTAGTCGTTGAGCGTGTACTGGAAATAGAATTGATAGCCCCGCTCGCTCACCTTCGGCAGATAGGGTATCAGCGCGACGGGGTTCTTGCTCCAAAACACAAAAGCCCTGCACTGTTCAAAGGAAACGTATTGCCTCTGATGGGTGTTGAACGGATTTTCCCACACGCAGTACCCGGCCTTGAGCCTGTTCATGAACCATGCCGCGTGAAAGGCCGGAATGTCCGTAGCCCTGCTGGCAGAGATGACAAGGGGGGCAATGGCGGCCTGTCTTCCAGACGGCGTATCAACAAAGGTTTCTGGCCTTTTCATTAGCCCTCGCCTCCCTGAAGAAAACAGACAATCGGCCTGGCAGAGGTAGAGGTTTTGACAACCGAGAATGAGTATACAAGCTCAAGCTTGCTCAGTCGCCATATATTCGTGCAAGGTATTTTTTTACTTTATCAAGATGCATTTCCTTTAATAAATATTCTTTTTGGACTTTAGTATAGTAAGAGGGGATCATTTTTTCAAAAAAAAGTTCCCTGTTCAGATGGTAAAAAAGTTTCGCGCATTTGAGTGAATATCTTCTTAGGTTTATGTGTTTTTGGGGTCTTCCACTCATCCTTTTCGCGTAATGCGTTAAACATAGCTTGAATATTATTAGGACATTGTCTCTGCGCTTCAATAAGAGAAGCGCGCCTGAGCTTTTTGTCCTTGCTGCTATCGTGATCGTTCTCGTCAAAAAAGGACAACATTTGTTTGCAAAGTTCTTCCCATTCATCTTTTTTCACATCGGATGCGCTATCTTTCTTAATCGGCAGATAACCCTGCGGTATATGCTCTTCTCCTGCAGGCGTTTGCATATCCTCTCCGTCATTATTAACTGACTGCACCCCGTAATCATGCGTGCAATTTTGATCCGCTTCCTCTTCAGATGTCCGGATTGTTTCACGAGCGGCAGAGCCTTCATTTTTTGTAGGAATCAGAGGTTTCTGGAATATTTCTCCATAAAATTCCCTGTAAATCTCAGAGACATACTTGCTCTCAAGCGTGATAAGGTTATCTGTGAAATCACGCGTCAAATTAGCAAAACCGTTTAAAGCGCCATAAATTGAGAAGGCCAACCTGTACTCATACATCCCCTTAGATTGCATGAATTGAAGCAGCGTTTCCCAGTTATCCCCTTTTATAAGGACAGCCGCTATTGATGACAATAATCCATTATCCCAGCTCTGAGTGAACTCTTTTCCTGCCAGGTGCTGTATTAACTGGTTTAAATATGTACGGATATGACTATTTTCCCACTTGTCGCTACAGATATCCTTTGCTTTGTATGTGATCTCTTTAGCAAGATCTATTTTAAACGTGCCGACCTTTCCATCATACTTTGAAGAGCAGAATATATCATTCACCCAGCTTGTATACAAATCCTTCAAAAGGGCATCTTTAATGTAGTCGATACTTGATAAGCCGTTAGCAGAAACGATAATTTCGATCTCATTATCAACTGAAAGCGGTTGATGGGAATTTTTTATTTCCGATTGAGCCTTGCTCATTTCTTTATTAATCCATTCGATTGCCGGATTAACAGAATCTTCATTATCTCTCTTTGCAACTTGCTTGCCTTCTGGCATCTCTTGCAGATGGCGGAGTAATACGGAAAGTGACGGGGGTAAAATACCATGTTCTCTTAAGAATGTGCGTAAATCAGCACCATTTTGCCTGGAGATTTCCAGTATTCTTGTAGCCGCATCCTCTCTTTCAAATTCTTTATTAAAATCCTTGAATAGGGGAGTATGTGATTGTAATTTATCAAAAAGATCAGCAAGCCTTTTGCACTGCATTTCAGAAGGCATTCCGCTAGGATTAGAAATAATGGAATGAAAGATATTATTAATATCTCTTAAAATAGATAGTTTTTCAACTTTATCAGAAGAGCTCGAGAGAAACGCGCCAATGTAATACCCATACAATAATCCTTTCAATTTATTAATTTTTCTATCTTTATTTATCAGTTCCTCTTTTTGAGGAGAAGATGGAATGAAACCTTCACCAATAACGGGAAACGTTCCCTCATAATTATCTTCGACAATTATTTGTTCTTTATAAAGGCGAATCATTTTGGTTTCGCCGCTGCTTTCTGAATTGATCAAGGCTATTCGTTTATCTTCATCAGAGAAGAAAATAATCCTCGTGTGCCACTTATCAAGATAAATTGTGCGTTCTGACGTATAAACACCTTCTTGGATTTCAGCGAAACTTTCATCAGTACGGATTTCAATCAGCATGGGACGATCTTCAACATCGCTTTTCGGACGCTCGAATTTATGAGGACTCTTGTAGAGAACAATACTATCATCAAATTTGTTCTCTTCCACGGACTCCCAGCGCCGATAGCCAAAACCTCTTTTTTCGTAAAAAGATTTTGGAGAAATGCTTTCAGTCGAAAAAATATTATTAAAATTTAACGTACTCGTTGGGATATAATAGGTATTCATAACTATATCTCTTCTATGATGTCAGTTTCAGTTGTGAGATAACTGTCTTTTTCTACAGCCGAAAGAACTTTTGGCAATGTGTCGGAATACATAATATACAAATTCCGATATGTACGAGTTATTGCCACATAAAGGGCCTTGCATGTTATGCCTTTTTCGTAATTAAAAGATTCCATATATGGCAGGAATACTGTTTCAAATTGTAATCCTTTCGCACTGTGGTAAGTCATGATTTTAGGATTAGTTGACTTAAAGTTCAAGTTTTCCACATTGTTGCGCCATTCTTCAGCCTTATATTTTACTTCATAATCACCACCCAAAGCCTGTAGCTGTTCATAAATTTCTTTAACAATATTATTTGTCGGAAGAAGTATTGCTACATCTGTCATATTGCGATTACTTATCATTCTGTGGATGGCTTCTATCTGGTCTTCAGGCGAGTTATACTGTATAATTCTTGGAATCGTGTTTTCACTGCTTCTGTAAGTTGATTCTTCAAAAGAGTCCAAATCTACCCCTACCTGATGGGCAAGTCGGGCCACAGGTATCGGCAGGCGGTAATTTCTATACAGGGTAAAATCTTTCACTCTCGATCTTAACTGGGGAAATTCAAATTTTATTTCGTCGACTCGTAAAGTTTTCCTTATGTCCTCATAAATTGACTGTGCAGTATCCCCAAAAAAGTAAAATCCCTTTCTGGCCGCCTTGATAAATTCTTCAACCTCATCTCTCGTAAAATCCTGAATTTCGTCCACTATTATATAGTCTGCAGAGGGGCAATGCTGCCGATTTTTCCAGTCCCAATAGTAATAAAAATCATTCTCGAGGCCAAGTGCTTCTTTTCCAGATGACATATACCGACAGAGAGCCTTGGTGTACACAATAACTTTATAATCGTTTCCAAATCTTTCCTGGATATGTTGAGCCATGATCAGGGCAAGCACTGACTTTCCACTGCCCGCACATCCCTCCACAATGCACGACTTCTCCATCGTTGACGTAAGGAATTTAATTTGATCGTCATCAAGCTCAGATTCTATGATCATCCAGTCTTTTTTCATCATCAACCTCTCGGCTTGAGTATTCTCCAAAATATCTTACTTACATCGCCGCCCTATCTTTTCGGAAAGCCGCTTGAACCGCTCAATGCGCTGCGTAAGCCTGGGCAGGCATGGTTCAATCCCGGTCTCAGCGTAGTCGTTGAGCGTGTACTGGAAATAGAATTGATAGCCCCGCTCGCTCACCTTCGGCAGACAGGGTATCAGCGCGACGGGGTTCTTGCTCCAAAACACAAAAGCCCTGCACTTCTCAAAGGAAACGTATTGCCTCTGATGGGTGTTGAACGGATTCTCCCACACACAGTACCCGGCCTTGAGCCTGTTCATGAACCATTCCGCGTGAAAGGGCGGAATGTCCGTAGCCCTGCTGGCAGAGATGACAAGGGGGGCAATGGCGGCCTGCCTTCCAGACGGCGTATCAACAAAGGTTTCTGCCCTTTTCATTAGCCCTCGCCTCCCTGAAGAAAATAGACAATCGGCCTGGCAGCGGTAGAGGTTTTGACAACCGAGAATGAGTATACAAGTTCAAGCCTGATCAGTCGCCATATATTCGTGCAAGGTATTCTTTTCCTTTATCAAGGTGTATTTCCTTTAATAAATATTCTTTTTGGACTTGAGTATAGTAAGAGGGGAGCATTTTTTCAAAAAAAAGTTCCCTGTTCAGATGGTGAAAAAGTTTTGTGCATTTGATGAAATATCTTCTTAGGTTTATGGTTTTTTGCGGTCTTCCACTCATCTTTTTCGAGTAATGCTTCAAGCACAGCTTTAAGATTATTAGGATGTTGTCTCTGCGCTTCAATAAGAGAAGCGAGCCTGAGCTTTTTGTCCTTGCTGCTATCGTGATCGTTCTCGTCAAAAAAGGACAACATTTGTTTGCAAAGTTCTTCCCATTCATCTTTTTTTACATCGGATGAGCTATCTTTCTTAATCGGCTGGGAAGCCTTCGTCTTCAGTATTCTCCAAAATATATTACTTACATCATTTGCCTTTTTTGAATGGCTTATATAATAACACTCGTTAAAGTCTATATTTCTATCTATCATATCAGCCTTACCACATGATGTAACGGCGTTATCCATCATTATAGGCAACCATTCTTTTGAGATTTGATTGAAAGAACTAACATCAGCAACACATATTGTTCCAACATCAGATAACTTTGGTAAAAAAGCATTTAGAAAGTACTCATAAGGGTTTAATGTATTAAATTGTTGTTTTGTAACAAATTCTGAAATTGCCTTAAAGCTTATGATAAAATCAAATTTTTTCGTAATAAGATTATCGAGAATTTCCATATCATAAAAATCATCAATTTTAAGAGGTATAATATTGGTATTGATATCTACACAAGTTTCAGATGCTGTTGATGCTAAAACTCGCTCAAGATCTATTAACGCATATCTGTTCCCGTCAACAGCATATACATTAATCGTTTTTATATGAGGAATTTTTTGCGAAACAGCAAGAATGAATCCAACTATTTCACCGCCCGTTCCACATCCGAAGTCAAACAACGATAACTCGCTAATATCTTTGTATTCTTCATGTCTTTCAGAAAAATATTTTGAAAAAATACAGAGAGATTCAGCAAAACTACGCGGGAAATAGGTTCCAAGATATTTCTGAATTTCAGTTTTAGTCCACTCAAGCACAACAAAATCTTTGTATTGTGGCTCATACACTGCGGAAAGTTGGCTAAAAATCAAATCATCCAGCCACACCGGAATGCTTACTGAATTATTTTGAACTGAAGTAAATAGCTGACTCATAGCGTTTCTTTTCTCCCTGTGAGCAGAGTGAGGGACAATATGCCCCTTTTTTTACATAACGCCTTTTAGCCCCATATCATAAGCATTGCCAGCTATAAGCCTTCGATGCGTTTGCATCCGATACGTCAACTCTGCCGCCAGGCTGCTGCGCCATGCCGATTGGTTACCCCATTGCACGATTCTGTCAATAGACTGACTCAAAACGGGATGTCGTCCATGGAGCTTGCTGAGCGTTCCCACGAAGTACTGACAGAGGTCTCGCTTCCGGCAGGATGGAACGTCTGTTCGTCGTCCGAGGCGGCAGGACGGGAAGCTCTTCCGCCTGCGGCATCAAGAAAGCGCACGGAAACCGCCTTAATCTCGGTAATCGTCCGTTCCAGTCCCTGCTGGTCCTGCCATTTGCGCGTCTGTATCTTGCCTTCTATGCAAACGAGCCGACCCTTCGTAAGGTACCGGGCGCATTGTTCCGCCGTTTTCTGGAAAGCAACAACCCGGTGCCATTCCGTTTGTTCCGTCTTGTTTCCTGCGCGATCCGTGTAGGATTCTGTGGTAGCGATGCGCATGGTAACGACCTGCGCGCCGCTCGCCGTCCAGTGTTGTTCTGGATCGCCCCCCAGCCGGCCTATCAGAATGACTTTGTTCATTATTGTCTGTCCCCGAAAGGCTTCAGCTTGCCGTAACGGTCATAATAAGGATTGTAGTCGCGGATATCGTTGCCATGAGGAGCGTCGTTATAGTCATTCGTGTTTCTGGATCTGGAGTAGATTCTGCCACTGTCGTATATACGGTCGTAATAGTCGGGATTGTAATTAGGACTGTTCTCCTGAAAGGAGCGGAGAGGGTTCGGCATTTCCGTGCCTATGGGCTGCCATGCATAGCAGGGGCGACCTGAGCGGCAAACGCGAACGCGGCGATAAGAACGGACAGCTTTTTCATACGGATTCTCCTTGTGTTGATCCAATTCAGTATGTTGGTTTTCCCAGCAGAACGTATTTCTTCAGTCCTGCGCTGGGCCTTTTTCCTCGTCCGCGTCGGCTTGCTGTTCCTGTATCTTCCTCAAATATCTGCTCTGATGGAGCATCGCGCCTGTCCTCACCAGACTGTCGAAGAAGAGGAAGGCAAGCATGCCCCAAAGCCATCCCCAGACATAGACGAACAGAGCGAATATCGTCACGTTCAGGATGACCGTCGCAATGGTGCGGGCTGTTCTCCTCTGCGCCCAGGATATCTCTCCCGTTTTGGCGAAGAAGAGCTTTTCCAGGCTGAGCGCCATACCGCACATGACGACTATCGTGGCGAACTTGATACACTGGCAGAGCCAGAACAGGATGCTGGGAATGGTGCGTATCAATCCGAACGTTACATAAAAGGGAAGATAAACAAGTACCAGCAGGATCTTCAAAGGCGTGAGCGTTTCCAGTTCTTCCTTTTTCGCTCGGATGGACTCCTCAAGAAGCCGACCTTTGTTGTGGTTTTCCATAGTGTTCTCCAGAGGGAAAAGACTTTGACCTGCCGACATCACACCCCGCGTCTCTTCCATGTGTGGAACACGCCTGTTTTCTAAGCGGAACTGGAGCAGCTACACCCTTCGGGATTGCTCCTAGGAGGAATATTCCACTATAGCCGTTCCGTCTTCCACATAGCCTAGAACTAGCACAGGATGAGATGCTGGTGGTCGCTTTGAAAGCGACATCGAATTTTTCAGAAGATGGGCTTATCGTATGCGTACAGGGCGGCATTTATCTCGTCGAAATCGTATTTCTGATGGGAGATGAAGTATTCGACGATGACATCAGACAGAATGCTGGGAGAGAAAGCAAAACCTGCCTCCCGGAGCAGACTCTGCGTCTCCTCCAGAGGGAGTTCCATGGCAATGGCCAGAGCCATGACCGTTCGCTTGCTGGGGAGATAGTCCTTCTGGGTCTTTATTTTCGAGAACAGCTTGCGGTCGATATTCGCCTTTTTATACACGACGACTGGATCCAATCCCTTGGCCTCCATCAGACGCACAAGCTTTTCGCCGAAAGATTCTTCCGGCTTCATATACTTCCGGAACATTTCGACGGCATCTGGAGAAGAGCCGTAAACAGATTCTACCCGATAATGCTCCTGTGAGATTTTGGCTTCATGCTCTTCCACTCTCTGGATATCGCCCCATGCGAGGAACTTCCCCAAAAGGCCCCGATACCGCTTTTCACAGCGGAAGGTGTAATGGGTGTCGAGATAGGCATCGACATCCAGCAGAAGTGATTTCAAGTACATCTCTCTGACTTGTTTGTGTTTTTTCTTGGTGAGGGACATAGAAATCTCCGTAGAGATGATTTTAGGCTTTATGAGAATATAGCCCGCGACAAGGCGGAAAAAAAGCCGTGAATCTAGGCCGCGCTCAAACACTCATCCAGAGACGACACAAGGCATACCCCACGCCGTTTGGGTATGCCTTGTGCCATCTCTGGGTATATTTTGAAAACTTGTGGGTATCGCACGGAAGGAACGGGTTGTTCTCCTCCTTCCCGCAGGTCAGCGGCGTATCTCCAGCTGTTCTCCGAGGCCTGCTTTTACCTAGCTCGAAAAGAATTTATTAAATTTTTCGGAATCTGTGGGGCAGAGCGTGGGGCACAAATGCCCCACATACGAAAAAAGGACTTAGATTTTATCTAACCCCTTGAAATTCCTGGCGTCCACAGGGGTGGGATTTTCAGGGTGATTTCGGATGCTATTACACCAGGTTAGACAACATTTTTAAACGCCGTACCCGCAACTATACCCATCTGAAAAATATTTTCTGGGGCGGGGTTGGACGGCATCGACCATACTCCTAAGCCAACCGTTCGTTGGCGGCAAACGTTTTTCTCGCGTCTTTGAGCAAGAGCAGAAGCTGTTTCTCTCTGGCGGGGGATTTTACAAAGCCATATTTCATATAGAAGGCTTCCGCGATCTCATCCAGAGGATGTACGAGCATGGCACGCACGCCGACATTCTCTGCCAGATTGAGTGTCTTCAAAACAGCCTCCCGAAGCATGGCCGCCCCAAGGCCTTTTCCCTGCCATTCCTTATCGACGGCCAAGCGGGCAAGCAAAACGACAGGGATAGGAAATCCGCCCATACCCTTTGAAATTCGAGGTGGCGCATCTATGATATCAATCTGGCCCACCGTAAGGCTGAAATAGCCCACTACGGATCCAGTATTCGAATTTTCTACGACAAAGGTTCTCGCAGAGCCACTGGCATTCGCATGACGAGCGTACTGAACGAGCCAACCATTCAAAGATTCCACGCCGCAGTCAAACGATGTAAGATCGTGGCTGCTGCTAAGAGGTTGAGGGAGAAGCAGCATCATTCATCCCACGGAGATTTCGCATCACGCAGCCCCTGTAGACCTTCAGTTTCCACTGCCGGAGCATCCAGCAAGCGCAAAATATCTTCCCCGACTTCGGAAGAGACCAGAAAGAGCCGCTGATCGAGCAAAGTCTGCTCGGCCGTACGGCAGGCACTGTCCAGAATAAATTCCGTAAGCGACTTACGAGAACTGGCCGCAGCACTCCGGAGCAGGTGCTCCTGCGCGGGAGTAGCCCTAAGCCCGATGCGGCCGGAGCGCGACGAGTTGTTGATTGCGATAGCCATATCAATTCTCCTTTTGGGATATGTTAGTACATTGAACGTACACTGACAAGACCATCAAAACGACTTCCCCAAAAAATTTTTATAATTTGCCTGAGACAAGTAACAAACACAAACCTACCTCAAAAACGACTACTATTACGTTATAGTCATACTTTTATATGGGGCATTGTTCTTTGTATTACCAAAATAATAAATTTATTTTTTAATTTAATATAAAAATATATACTCAACTATTCAAAACTAATTATATAATATTACTCTTTTTAATATTGTTGTTGGCTTATACATATTTAAATTTATACAAATATTAGAATACAAATATGCTTTTTAAAGAAGCAACTTCTTTTTTATTGTCCCACTCAGGGAGGGGTAACCCCCCCACCTTTAGGTGGTGGCTTTAGCGTTTCTTTTGTAGAATGTGGGCATGAGCAACTATCGTAAAGGCTCCTACAGTGTTTTCTCAATTCACTTGCACCTGGTCTGGATAACCAAGTACCGGAAAAAGATTTTGTCAGGCGACATCGCCCAAAGGGCCAGGTCGCTGATACGCGGTATTTGTGAGAAACATCAGGTGGAAATAC
>NZ_JAAKEI010000052.1 GCF_011039085.1 Desulfovibrio sp. ZJ369
AAGCAAAAACATGTGATGAACTGTATAAATCCATTGGAAAAGCATTAAGTTGTATCACACAAAAAGACGCTGAAGGATGGTTTAAATCCTGTGGATATGTAAAAAGTTAAAAGCAAAATGCTCTAGAGCATTTCCACGCGCCTCCGGCCCGAAGAGCGTTTCAAAAGCATGATGCTTCAGGATCGGCGCGGCCGCGCCGAAAAAAGCGGCGAAACGCGCGAGGCATCTGAAACCGTCTTGCGGCTCACTGCGGGAAACATACGCAAGAGCGGCCGCGCGCAGGAGGGCGGACAGCCGCGCCTGTTGCGGACAGGCGCAGGCGTTCAGGCCGATTGGCCTTCTGCGTCCAGAAACTCCAGGATTTCGGCGGTCTTGTCTTCCAGCAGGGCGCGGTTGCCGCGCGTTTCCACATTCAGGCGCAGCAGGGGTTCGGTATTGGACATGCGCAGGTTGAAGCGCCACTGGGGAAATTCCAGATTCACGCCGTCCAGATGATCCTCGTGCAGCGCCCTGGCCGCGTAGCGGGCGCGCACCTTGGCCATCAGGCCCGGAGCGTCGGATACCCGGCGGTTGATCTCGCCGCTGCAGGGATAGGCGGCCATGCGCTCGGCCGTGAGCTCGGAGAGCGTTGTGCCTGTGCGGCCGAGCAGGGCCGTGACCAGCAGCCAGGGCAGCATGCCGGAATCGCAGTAGGCAAAGTCGCGGAAGTAGTGATGCGCGCTCATTTCGCCGCCGTAAACGGCATCCTCGGCGCGCATGCGTTCCTTCATGAAGGCATGCCCGGTCTTGCCCATGACCGGCGTGCCGCCTGCGGCCAGCGCCACGTCGCGCGTGTTCCAGTAGACGCGCGTGTCATGGACGATTGTGCCGCCCGGAAAGCGCGCGAGCAATTCCTTGGCCAGCAGGCCGATGAGGTAATAGCCTTCGATGAAGTTGCCCGCCTCGTCATAAAAAAAGCAGCGGTCGAAATCGCCGTCCCAGGCCAGGCCCAGATCCGCGCCCACGGCGCGCACGGCCTCAGCCGTGGCCCGGCGTTTTTCCGGCAGCAGGGGATTGGGCACGCCGTTGGGAAAATGCCCGTCCGGCTGCATGTTCCGGAAAACAAGGTCAAAAGGCAGGGTGGGCGCGAGCTCGCGCAGCACGAGCCCGGCGCAGCCGTTGCCCGCGTCGGCCAGGATTTTCAGCGGCGCGGCGTGCGGCGCGCGGCTGTATTCCCGCAACCAGTGAACGTATGCCGACCGGAAGGAGGCCTGCCTGACAGAAGGCGCCTCGGCGCTCGCATCCGCCTCGGCAGGACCGCTTTCGCCCAAAAGCTGCGCAACGCGGGCTTTGAGCTCAGGCAGGCCGGAATCGCCGCTCAGGGGCACGGCCCCGGCGCGTACCAGCTTGAAGCCGTTTTCGTCCGCCGGGTTGTGACTGCCGGTGATCATGATCCCGCCGTCAAAATTTTGCCGGGCCGCGGCATAGTAGATTTCCTCGGTGCCGCAGATCCCCAGGTCCGTGACGCGCGCGCCCGCCGCGGCCAGCCCGGCGGCCAGCCCGGCGCGCAGAAGCGGGCCGCTGAGCCGCGCGTCGCGCCCCATGACTACCTCGCGTGCCTTGAGAAGTTCCGCAAAAGCCTGGCCCAGGGCGCGGGCAAGGCCCGCGTCGAGCGCCTCCGGCACACGGCCCCGGATGTCATAGGCCTTGAAACAGGAAAGATCGTGGCTCATAAGTATTCCTTCAGCGGTTGGTCCGTTATCTGTTCCAGTCTCTTTCCCGCAATCTTTCTGTTTGCAGATAGGCGGAGACAAGCTCCATGTATTCCTGAAAGTCGCTGTTTTCTTTGACAAGGCGGTCAATGGACTGCCAATCGGCATCAATGCGGCGGCGCGCCGGAAGAAAAATTTCGCTCTCCGAGGGATTTTCGGGATCAAGCAGGATCACGCCGATGCCGTGCAGGGAGGAAAGCATGCGCAATTCCTGTTCCACGCGCTCCTCGGCGATGCCGGTGGCGACCAGATAGCCCTCATGCGCCCATGACGAATTGCTGACAGCCTGGAAAAAGCACTTGCGGACGTTGCCCAGGGTCAGCGTTTTCTTGACTTCAAAGGACCACAGCCGCACGCTGGTGCTGCCGTTGAGCTTGACGCACTGGCGGGTATATTTGTTCCATTTTTCATCCACAGGCTCCATGGCGGCCACATCGGGATGCAGCCACTGATTGCCGCCCGCGCCCCGCGCATTGTGCGAGCAGCTTTCCCGAATACGCAGGGAATACAGACGCAGTTCCGATGAAAGATAGCTGATGAGCAGCGGATAGAGCGCCTGCTCCTGCAACGCGGCATCTCCGGGCTGCTCGGCATTGGCCGCCACCTCGGCGGAACAGGCCTGTTCCGTGGAGGCCCCGGCCGGGAGAGGAATGCAGTAGCGGCGCGGCTTTGGCCTGTCCTGCCAGGTCAACGCGGGATTGCCGCGGATCAGCGTATCTTTTTGCGAGCCGATTTCGGCAATGATCTGCGAGAGAAAGGCCTTGTCGTCCGCAAAGCGGGGGTTTCTGCGTTTGCGCGCGTACTCGGCCGGGTATTCGGTGATCAGAAACGTGGCTATTTGCCGGGCGGTAAAGGATTGCCCGGAATGCGCCTCCAGAAAACGGAGAATCTTTTGCGCCTGTGAAAGCGTTCTCATGGCCGAAATCCCCGGAGTGCCGCGGATACGCGACTCCAGCGCACTGCAAGGTTAGAGCGTTTTCTCTTTGAAAATGCTCTGCTGACGCGAAAGCGGCAGCCGCCGCAACGCGGCGTACATTCAGGCGAAAACCGCGTTTTTCGCCTGAATGCCACCTTTGACTTTCATAAAAAGTCAAAGGTAATCTGCTCTAAAGCTCCTGCACGGCCCTGTTGCGTTTGCGCGCGGCGTATGTTTCAACAAAAAGCGTATTTTTCGGCATAATGATAATGGAAAATGCACGGCATTTCAAAGGCAATCTTCTCCGACGCCGGAGAGCGGCCGGGGCGGTGGGGAAAGGCCGGGCCTTTCCCTGGCGGCGCGGCCGGGGCACATGGCCCGGTCGCGGCAGGCTGTTGCGCAGCCCGCGCCCCGTGGCCGGCAAGGCTTTGTTTCCTGCAAGGCGTGGCGCTGCGCGAGGCCGGGATGCCGGAGGGGGGGGCAGGGTCAGCCCTCAGTAAGCCATGCAAAGCCGCCTTTTTCCGTCCGGCGGCGTTGCAAGGCCAACATTGACCTTGCGGTATGTTCAATACAGCTTCGCCCAATGTTGGCCTTGCGCCCTGCCGGCCGAAAAAAAATCGGCTTTTCGCGGACGGTGTTTTAGAGCGTTTTGCTAATGAAATTAGCTAACTGCTCTAGCAAAACGCTCTATTTTTGCGATTTGCATAATCCTGCCACTCCCGCCAGAAAGCCCCATATGCCACAGCATCGCCAAACGGGGAAAAACCTTTGGCGGCTCTGGCGTATGACGGCTTCAGACCAGAATACTTTCGATGATCGACAGCTTTTCGCTTTCCTGTCCGGGAAAGAGGTGCGCGTACCTCATCGTCATGGTGATATTTTTATGACGCATCAGCTTTTGCAGCTCCATGAGCGTGACCTGCCCGGACTGCGCCAACCACGAGGCGAAGGTGTGCCGCATGGTGTGCAGGGTAATGGCGTACAGGCTGTCGCCGTCCTCAGGGGCCAGGTTGAGCTTTCTGACTGCGGTTTGGAAGCAAGCCGGAGTTTTTTTGAACGCGACCTTTTTCCTGGGCTGCTGGAAGATCGGTTCAGCAGACTTGCGATTGTAGGCCTGGAGCATTCTGATCATATCTTCCGGCACACGGACGAAAACCCGTTTTCCTCCTTTTTGGAGGATGTAGAGGCCGCAGGCGTTGGCGTCCACATCCTGCCCCTTGAGTTTGAACATTTCGGCAGGCCGGAGGCCGGTTCGCAGGGAAAGCAAAACCATATCGTGCAACTGCGGATGCCGCTTTTCAAGGTCATCCAGAAGAGCTTTGGCTTCATCCCGCGTGAGGAAGCGCAATCGTTCATTATCGGGCTTGACCATTTTCCATGTGCCTCCCCTGGTGGACAGGGGATTGGCGCCACTCCATGCGCCGGTAGCTATGCCCCGGTTGATGGCGGATCGCAGGAAGCTGAAAATGCAGTTTACGGTTTGACCTGCCAGAGTCTTCCGGGGCTTCGCCCTGGACACGGACTCGACAGCAACATTCTTTTTGGATTTTGTGTTGCCCTTTGGGGTAGCGAGCAGTTTCGCCTTGAGATTGGAGAGCAATCCGGCACTCAAGTCGGAAACAGGCAGATCGTGGATTTTAGCTTTGAGGTGGGCGCGATACTGGCTGTAGTGCTGGTCAACGTATTTCCCCTCACTGCGGCCCCATGTGAGGTAGGCGTCCACGAGCTGCCCGACCGTTACCCTGTCACGGGCTGCGGGGTCTATGCCGGTATCGGCGATTTCGGCAATGAATTTTGCCCGTTCACGTTTGGCCAATGCGGGCCGGACACCCTCACTGTGCCTGCCGACTGTTTTCCAGTGCCCCTTGCCCTGAGCATCGGTATAGCAAAAACAGTAGATGCGATCCGGCTCTCCCGTCTTGGGGTTGCGTTTCTTGGAAGACAGGCGATAGAAAACGCCTTCAAACTTTATTTTTATGTATTTTCGGGTAGTTACGTCGTTCATGGAAGCATGATAACGGCGAATCCCTCAAAAGGGAAGATGATTATCCGTCCATTATCCAAAATGGATTTTCGGGATAAAAATGATGAAGATATTTATTTGTTTTTATTGATAATTTTTGGGCTATCCATGAAAATATGTGAGGGACTTTGAGAGTGAAAATCCTTTCTCAGCCATGAAAAAGGAAAATGAATTTTTTACGGAAATCATCTCAAAGGCGAATCCCCCCGGCAGGCGGCAGGCAGCCGCAACCAGCCGAAAGCGCGGGCACCGCTGCCAGAAGAAGGCATGCGGCTCTTACTCCATAAAAAAACGTCGCATGGCCGCGGGATCGCAGCCGCTGAAATACTTTTCCCAGGGCACGTTTTCCAGGGCTTTGGCCAGAATTTCCGGTTCAGGGCTGAGCCCGGAGAGGATATTTTCCAGTTCCCCGATTTCCGCGGCCGAGAAAAAATCGCCGTACACCCGGCAATCGACGATCCTGCCGTGGCGCACGGATCTGCGCAGTTCCACGCTGCCCCAGGGGAATCTCTCGCGCTTTTTCTCGGTAAACGCCGGCGAGGCTCCGTAATTCCAGCTCCATTGCCGGTATTTGGCGTCGGCCAAAGTCTGGGCCGCGGCATAATCCCGCATGTCCAGGCGGCCCGCGCAGTCGGCGCAATGCCGCAGGAGGCAGTTTTTAAGCTTGTCCATGTCCGTGCCCGGCGTCCAGTATTCCGCAATATTGCAGACCCTGGCCTGCACCGAGGCCACGCCCTTGGAGCGGATTTTTTCCGGATCCACGGTCAGCGCCTCGGCCATGCGCGCAACATCCGCGCTCACAAGCAGCGTTCCGTGATGCAGCACCTTGCCCCGGCGCAGCAACTGGCCGCTGCCTGAAATTTTGCGGCCGTCCACTTCCAGATCATTGCGGCCGGAGATTTCGGCCCTGACGCCCAGCTCGGCCAGAGCCTCCCGCACAGGCGCAAGATAGCGCCTGAAATCCACTTTTTCGCAGCCGGGGGCATTTTCTATAAAGGAAAAATTGAGATTGCCCGTGTCATGATACACGGCGCCGCCGCCGCTGACGCGCCGCACGACCGGCAGATCCTCGCGTTTGACAAAAGCCTGGTTGACCTCTTCGGCCGTGCATTGGTGGCGGCCCACGATGATCGAGGCCGCATTCTGCCACAGCAGAAAGAGCCCCGGATGTTCGGGAGGCAGGGAAAGAAAAAGTTGCTCCTCAAGAGCCAGATTGAAGGTGGGATCAAGCGACGAAAACACCAGAAACTGCATAGGCGGCCCTCCCTGGGGCATATTGCTTTTGAAACGCTCTAAAAGAGGCGAAGAGAAAAAGGGTCGATTTCTTTACCCGCGTCAAAAAGTACTGTAAAAGTACGGAACCCGCTGCGGGATTCGGGCGCGGCTCAGCTCGCCGGGGCGTCGGGCAGGTTGAAAAAGCGCCGCGCATTGTCCCCGCAGCTTTGCCAGAGGTCTTCCGGATCCTCATGGCGCGCCGCGGCCACGGTCCGGGCAGTGAACACGCTCAGGGCGGGCTCATTGCGTTTGCCGCGCCAGGGTACGGGCGCGAGATAGGGGCAATCTGTCTCCAGCAGCAGGCGATCCGCCGGGATCAGGGCCACGGCGCGGCGCAGATCCTCATTGGCGGGATAGGTCACAGGCCCGGGCACGGAAATATGCCAGCCGTTGCGCAGGATGCGGCGGGCCGTCGCGCTGCCGCCGCCAAAACAATGCCAGAGCAGCGGGTAGCCTGCAAAGCCGCGTGATTCCAGGATCATAAGGCATTCATCCTCAGCCTCGCGGCAATGGATGACCACCGGCCTGCCCAGTTCACGCGCCATGTCCAGTTGCGCGGCAAAAGCCCTGAACTGGATCTCCCTGGGGCAGTCCTGCCAGTGAAAGTCCAGACCGATCTCGCCCACGGCGCGCAGACGCGGCTCGGCCGCAAAAGCCGCGCGCATGGCCGCAAGACTGGCGGGTGTGCAGCGCTGCCCCTCACACGGATGGATGCCCAGCAAAAAAAAGACCTCTGGATGCGCGTCAAAAAAAGACCGTCGCGCTGCGAACTCCTCAGGCCCCAGGAAGACGTTGCCCACCTGACGCAGCCCGGCAGCGCGGGCGCGCGCCAGAACCATATCCCGATCCGAATCAAATTCCGGGCCGTCCAGATGGGCATGACTGTCCACGCCGGCGAGGGGCAGCGCCAGAGTCAGGGGATCGATGCGTTCCACTTTCTTGTGTCCCATGAGTAACCTCGCGAGGCAAGATAGCAACCACGCGGGGGCCGCGCAAGAGCGTCGAAGGACGCCTGCCCGCGAACGGACATTGCCAGTGGAAAGCAGTTAGACTAACATGCCCCACGTTCGGGCTGACGTATGCAATGTCCGGGCGAAAACAGCCATCTTCAGATGCCGGGATTGCATCGGCCATGTCCGGCACCAGCCTAGCATTTCGGGGGAAACATGCATCTGCGTAAACGGGTTCTGGTCACCGGCGGTTCCGGCTTTCTGGGGTCGCATCTGTGCGGGCGGCTGCTTGACATGGGCCATGAGGTGCTCTGCGTGGACAATTTCTTTTCCAGCGCGCGGGCCAATGTGGAAGAGTTCATGGACCACAAGCGTTTTGAACTGATCCGCCATGACGTCACGTTTCCGCTCTATGTGGAAGTGGACGAAATTTACAACCTCGCCTGCCCTGCCTCGCCCGTGCACTACCAGCATGATCCCGTGCAGACCATAAAAACCTGCGTGCATGGGGCCATTAATATGCTCGGCCTGGCCAAACGGCTGGGGGCGCGCATTTATCAGGCTTCCACCAGCGAAGTGTACGGAGACCCGGAAGTGCACCCGCAAACCGAGGACTACTGGGGCCATGTGAACCCCAACGGCATCCGCTCCTGCTACGATGAAGGCAAGCGTTGCGCCGAAGCCCTCTTTTTCGCCTACCGGAGACAGGGCGGTCTGCCCATTAAAGTGGGGCGCATTTTCAATACCTACGGCCCCAAGATGCATCCCAACGATGGACGCGTGGTTTCCAACTTTATCATTCAGGCGCTCAAAAACGAGCCGATCACCATTTGCGGCGACGGCAGCCAGACCCGCTCCTTCTGCTATGTGGATGATCTTGTGGAGTGCATGTTGCGCTTCATGGCCTCACCCGACGATTTTACGGGCCCCATGAACATGGGCAATCCCGGCGAGTTCACCATCAGGGAACTGGCGGAAAAGGTGGTGGCGTTGACAGGCAGCAGCTCGCCCATCAGCCATGTGCCTTTGCCCGGCGACGACCCCAGACAACGGCGGCCTGACATCACGCTGGCCCGCGAAAGGCTGGGCTGGGAGCCCCAGGTGTCGCTGGAGGAAGGGCTCAAAAAAACCATTGCCTATTTTGAAGGGCAACTGGCGGCCGGGCTGGCCTGACCAGCATCGGGCGCAGCGAACGCCCGCGGAACCCGAAAAAATTTGAACCGGCGCGCGGCGCGCCCCTGCGCCCGGTTCCCGCCGCCTGGCGGGAAGCCTGCCGCGGCCTTGATCGCTTCACAGAAAAAAATTTTTTCTGTCCCGAAAAAATTTAATATGGTGATTTTATAAGAAAAATCAATTTTCAGCCATTTCTGGCCCCCTAAAGAGTAAAAATTTTTGCACGAATAGACTTGCAATGCGGGCGGCGCTTTTATATAGTCTGCTCGCGACGGGAAACCGCCTCCAAGGTGTTCACAAAGACAAATCGTCCCCGCCAGGGGGCAAAAGAAAGGAAGGTTAACCATGAAAAAGATCGCTACTCTTCTGTTGGCGGCCGGCCTGGTGTTCGGCGCGTCCACAGGCGCCAGCGCCATTGACTTCAAAGCCAAAGGCCAGTGGATCATGAGTTTTGACTACGGTCAGAACGGCGGCTTCACCGGCGGCAACGGCATGACCGGTTTTAACCAGGCCACCCACCGCTACAAAAATGAGGACGAGTTTGAGGCCCGCCAGCGCGTGCGCCTGCAGTTGGACGCCGTGGCTTCCGAAGCCCTGTCCGGCACGGTCTTCTTTGAAATCGGCGACCAGGTCTGGGGCAGGGCCAACCAGGGCGGCGCGCTGGGCGCGGACGGCAATAATGTCGTCGAGGTGAAAAGAGCCTACCTCGACTGGATGGTGCCCCAGACTGACCTGAAGGTGCGCATGGGCATTCAGGGCATGGCCCTGCCCAGCTTCACCACGGGCAGCAATGTGCTGAACGACGACGTGGCCGGCGTGGTTCTCAGCTACAAGTTCAACGACAACGTGGCCCTGACCGCCCTGTGGGCCCGCCCCTTCAACGACAACTTCGATGGCGAGGCGGATGGTTCCAGGAAGTATTACATGGACAACGTGGACATGTTCAGCCTGATTCTGCCCCTGACCTTTGAAGGCGTGAAAGTGACCCCCTGGGCCATGTACGCGGGCATCGGTCCCAATGCCTTCCGCGATGCGGACGGTTACTTCGGCAATTTGAGTAATAAAGATTTCAAGAGCGCTTCTCGTCTGAATTACATGGCCGGCATGCTCCCGGCGGGCGGCGCCAGGCACAAGGACGGTACGCCCGTGGATAAGAAGCTGTCCTCCTACGGCGACGCCTGGTGGGCCGGCCTGACCGGCGAAGTGACCCTCTGGGATCCCTTCCGTGTGGCCTGGGATTTCAACTATGGCGGCGTGCAGTATGACGACAGCCATTTGAACCGTCAGGGCTGGTTGGCCTCTCTGCTCTTCGAGTACAAGCTGGATTGGGGTATTCCCGGCCTGTACGGCTGGTACGCCTCCGGCGACGACGACGATCCGTCCAACGGCTCCGAGCGTCTGCCCAGCGTGAGCGTGAACAACGCCAACAACGGCTTCTCCAACTTTGCCTTCCACGGCAACCCCTATATCGCCCGTGAAGCCATTCTCGGCTACAATATGAGCGGCACCTGGGGCATTGGCGCGCGCGTGAAGGATGTGAGCTTTGTGGAAGACCTCAAGCACACCCTGCGCGTGAACTACATCGGCGGCACCAATGATCCCAAGATGGCCAAGTACATTGTGGGCAGGGGCTATGAGCCCTTCCGCGACAGCGGCATCGTCGGGCCCAACATGCAGGCTGTAGGCATGGATCCGCTGTATATGACCACGGATGACAGCGCCCTGGAAATCGGCCTGACCAACACCTACCAGATGTACGAAAACTTCACCGTGATGCTGGACGCCGCCTACCTGGCCACCTGGCTGGATAACTCCAAATCCGTGTGGGGCAACAGCACGATGAACGGTAAGAGCGACCAGGTACGCGATCCCTGGAACGTCAACCTGAGCTTCGTGTACTCCTTCTAAAAGAGCGCACGCGCAGCAAGATCTATGAAAAATGGGGGGGCCGAAAGGCTCCCCTTTTTCTGTGCCTCTGCATCAGGGCCGCTTCAGTCCGGAGCGTTTTGCCAGAGCGCTTTGCTCATGAAAGTAGCAAACGCTCTGGCTTGGAGAGTCCTTCACCTGAACCCTTCCGCCATGCAAAAACCCGATTCTGCCACCATTCCCCAGGCTCCCGGGGTTTACCTGTACAAGGACGACCGGGGCCGGGTCATCTATGTGGGCAAGGCCCGCATTCTGCGGCGACGCGTGCTTTCCTATTTCCGGCCGGAGGGCCTGCCCGCCAAGACACGGGCCATGCTGGCCCATGCCGCAAGCCTGGAGTATCTGACCACCACCAGCGAAAAAGAAGCCCTGCTTCTGGAAGCGAGCCTGATCAAAAAGTATCGCCCGCATTACAATATTGTGCTGCGCGACGACAAGCAATATGTGCTCTTCCGGCTCAATCTCAAGCATCCCTTTCCGCGGCTGGAAACCGTGCGCCGCGCCCGCCGCGACGGCGCGCGCTATTTCGGGCCCTTCACCTCGGCCCTGGCCGCGCGCGAGACCTGGAAGATCCTCCACCGCGCTTTTGCCTTGCGCCGCTGTTCGGATCGGGCCATGAAAAACCGGGTACGGCCCTGCCTCTATCATTTTATGGGCCAGTGCCCGGCCCCGTGCATGGGGCTGATCACCCCGCAGGCCTATCATGAGGCCGTGCATAAAGTCTGCGAATTGCTGCAGGGGCGCGCCGTGCCCTTGTTGCGCGAGCTGCGCGCGGAAATGGATCAGGCCGCTGAGGAACTGGAATTTGAAAAAGCCGCCATTCTCCGCGACCAGATTCGGGCCGTGGAGTGTACGGTGGAGCGCCAGGCCGCTGTCTTGCCGGGCGGCGGCGATATGGACGCCATAGGCCTGTTCCCTGCGGACAAGGGCCTTGCCCTGGGCATTGTCTTTGTGCGTAACGGCGCGGTTACCGACGGCCGGGCCTTTTACTGGCCGGGGCTGAGCTTTGAGGACGCGCCCGAACTGCTCTGGTCCTTTGTGAGCCAGTATTACAGTCAGGCCACGCCCCCGCCGCGCGTGCTTTTGCCCTGGCTGCCGCCGGATCTGGAATCCGACCCTGAAGACGGCGCGGACAGCGCGGCAAAAGAGCCGGAGCAAGCGGCGCGCCACGGGCAGGATCTGCCCGCCGCGCCGGATCGCGTGGAGGAGGCCGCGCAGGCGGCAAATGCCGCCTTGCTCTCCGGGCGCGAGCTTCTGGAGCAGACCCTGGCGGATCGCCGGGGCGGGCCGGTGCGTATTGTGCCGCCGCAACATGCCGCGGACAACCGCCTGATCGACATTGCCCAGTCCAATGCCCGCGAAGAGGCGCGCCGATGCCAAAACCAGGATGAGCTTTCCATTCTGGAGCGTCTGGCCGCCGCCCTGCGCCTCCCGGCCGCGCCGCGGCGCATTGAATGTGTGGACGTTTCACATACCGGGGGCCGCCAGACCAGGGTCGGCCTGGTCGTCTTTGAAGACGGCCGCCCAAGCCGGTCGCAGTATCGGGCCTTTGCCATGCCGGACAGCGGCGACGATTACGCCACCCTGCATGGCTGGATTGCGCGACGGCTGGAAAGCGGCCCGCCCTGGCCGGATCTGCTGCTCATTGACGGCGGCCGGGCGCAACTGGCTGTGATTCAGCGGGCCCTGGCCGAGGCCGGGCAGGAAGGCCTCTTCAGTCTGGCGGCCATTGCCAAGGCCAGGGACGAGCACGGGCAGGCCGATCGCCGCGCGGGCAATGTGGCTGACAGGATTTTCGTGCCGGGGCGCGCCAATCCTCTGCCCTTGCGCGAAGGTGGCCCGGAATTGCTGTTTTTGCAGAATGTGCGCGACGCCACGCACCGCTTCGCCATCGGCCGCCACCGCCGGGCGCGCAGAGGCGCAGCGCTTTCCGGCGAGCTCATGCGCCTGCCCGGCATCGGCCCGGCCACGGCGCGCATGCTCTGGGAGAAATTCGAGAGCGTGGAGGCCATGCGCGCCGCCACTCTGGCGGATCTGCGCTCTCTGCCCGGCATCGGCAAGGCCAGAGCGGCCATCTTGCTGGAAAAGCTCAAGAATCTGAGCTAGAGAATTTCACTTTCGAGCAATTTGCTCATGAAATGAGCTAGAGCAGATTAACTTTAAATTTTTTCATACCCGCACGATTCAAACCAGCCCTGGGCATCATTCTGTGTGATCATGCTCAGGGCTTTCGCTACTACCGCATAAAGCTCTTCATGGGTACGGGCCTTC
>NZ_JAAKEI010000053.1 GCF_011039085.1 Desulfovibrio sp. ZJ369
CCATGCCGCCCAGATTGAGCCAAAGCCGGTTCAGCACAGCCTTGCGTTCCGCGTCGGAGAGCATCCCCCGCAGGCCGTGATGCACGATCTGCTCATGCGCCCAGACTTCAGCCACGCGCCCGGTATCTGAAATATTGTCCGCGACGAACCAAACCATACCCGACGCCGGGTCGTACACGCCTTCTATCTCTGAAAGGTTGTCGGCAAAAATCTTCCGCAGAGATTCGGGCAGTTCTTCCGCGCGCTGCACAACCTCCACAGGCGCGGCATGGGAAGCCCGCGCGTTCAGCTTATCGGCCACAGCCTTGACCGTTGCCGCCCTCAACTTTGCTATGCCTCTCCTGCGCGGCGGAAGGTATCGCTCAGGCATACGGGAAGCCATCGGCGCTTCGGCGCGCTTCGTCTGCTCAATGATCTGGCGCGCCACTTCCTTGTTGTTGTCGGCAATAAAACCATAACCCTGCCCGGACATGGCCTTCAGCACGTCGGCCGCCTGCCTGGCCGTCAGGTCGCGCAGCACCATGCTTTGTCCAGACTTCACAAAATCCCGTCTCGCCGCGCTCAGGATACCGCCATTCAAAAAGTATTGCGCGCCATCCTTTTTGGAGGCAGGCACGGAGATATGGTATCCGTCCTCGCCCCGCGTCATGGCAAAATTCTTGTCCTCGGTCTTGACGATACCGGCCCCTGGAGCAAGCCTGTCAAGGAACTGCATTGACTGCTCTGGTGTCATGGCCGTGTCCACAGCGTCAAGCAGCTCCTCCATGCTCTTGCCCCTGGGCATCATCAGCCCAGGGATGATATTGCCATCATGATCCTGAAACTGAATAACCTTCCCAACTTTCAGGCGTTCATACGCTGAAAGGATATTGCCCGTGGCAATATATACTTTCTCGCGGCTTTCGCTCTGCCCGCTGTCAAATGCCTTATAGGCTTCCGAAAGAGAAATCCCGTAAGCCTCAACCGTGGTCGCGCCTTCTTCTGACCTTCCCCTGGCAAGCTGTGTGAACGGGAAAATAATCCTTTTTGCCGCGTCGGCTATGGCAACGTCCATTTTCCACGAACTCAACGCGAGCGGATTTTCTATGCGCTCGTCGCGGTAGATGCCGATGACGACGCCGGGGATGTTTTGCTGCTCGCGTTCATTGTTGACCATCACCGGGTCGCCGATGCTGAACTGCCGTATAATGGACATGAAATCCGAGAATGCCGCCTCAAGCCGATCCTTATTGGCTTCCCTGCGATCTTCATCCTTGATGCGGGAAAGGCGCTCGTTTGCGTAGGCACGCATTTTTTTCTGTTCGGCATCCGTATCAACAGGTTTGGCCTTTTGCACAAACTCTTTCACCTTTGCGGAGCTGAACGGATGCCCCAGGCGCTTTACATCGTATGCGCCAACTTTGGCCGCAGCGGCAAAGGGCGATTTGGAGATATGCTCGTCAGTCTTTGCCGGCTGGATAACCTCCTCGTGTATCAGCCTCGCGTCCAGTGGGAGCGTTTTTGCTTCAAGGTCAAGCGTGCCCATGGCCTCGTGCTGGGCAATCATCGCATTGTATTCCGCCTCCAGAAGGGTATAGAGGCGCGCCTGGTCTTTCACGGGGAGCAGGGGAATATACCCTGTAAGCTTCTGCATGGCTCCGTCGGTATTGCTATCCTTGCCGAGCTTGAGCGGAGCGCCCATGCGCTCGTGAAGCTCAGGGTTCTCCGACATAACCTGCAAGGCGATGCGATCTCCGTATTTGTTTATGAAGTCGGGGATATTTTTGAACGATGCGTCGGAATCCTTGGCTGCCGTCGTGTTGGCGTTCAGGCTCGCCATTTTCTTTGCCAGGATGGCTGCCGGGCGCTTTTCGGCGGGGATGTCCGTGAAAAGCAGCTGATATTTCGGCGGCACAACCTGTCCCGTGCGGAAAATGCGGCCAAGCGTCTGCATGAACACGTCAATGTTCAGGTCGGGCTGCGCGATAATCATGGTACGGCGACGCTGATCCTTGAAATTCTCCGAGGCGTGCAGGCTTATGCCTGTGCTGCCTGAAGAGTTCAGAATAACCGCGTCCAGCTCGCCGCCATTAAAGTCTTTGATGACCTTGGCATGGCTCATGCTGGAGTTGTCCACTTTGGACAGCACGGGTTGCGTGCCGGAGTAGTCGATACCTGTTGTTCGTCCGGTAATTTCACCGACTTTGTACCCGCGCTGCCGCAGGCCATGCTCAATACTGTCAATGATGGACAGCGGCAGAACGTCCAGGCCGGATTCATTGATGATGTCACGCGCATGGTTGTAGAGCCCCAAGGCCTCCGTGCCCAGCTCCTCGTCAGTCAGCAGGCGTTGTTCAACGATGCTCCCCTTGCTGTCCTTCTTCGTGATCATGCGTGTCTTTTCAAGATAGCGCAGGTACATATCCCTGAAGGTCATGCTGACAGGGTCGCCGACCTTCACATCGTTGTCCCTGGTGAAATCATCAAGAGCAGCGCCCATGGTGTTGCTGAGCGTAATGACAGGCTTTTCCCCTCGCTTCAGAGCTGTGTCAGCGGCGTCCACAACGGCGTCAACCTTCTGGGCCAGCAGGCTTTGACTGATGAGGTTGTGCATCACGCTTGAGAAGTTGGTGGAGCTTATGGCGCTTTCGTTGGCGCTTCTGTTGTCGTATGCTGTGCCGCCGTGGTCCGCCTCGCTGTCCTTGATGTTCTTGAGGCTTTCCTGTTTGGCCCGGTCAAACTGCATGATGACGTGCAGGGCCTCGGCGCTGGCGTCGGCCCGCGTTGTATCCGTCTTCACGGATGCCGTTTCCACATCCGCGCCTTCCCAGGTACGCTCGCGGCGGATGTACTGCCCTGCCTCGGTCAGCTCTGCCGCAACAACCTGCTGCATGGGGATGCCGCCACGCGCAATAGCTTCTCCCAGCGTCTTGATGTCGTTGACGGCAAAGCGCATATCCGTCTTGGAGTACAAATCCATGAGATCAGGACGCTTGGCGTAGGTAGCTGAGGAATAAAACGTCCCGTTGGGGCAGCTGTTCAGCAACTTGCGGATGAACACCGAAAGAGGCTCCGGGGACGTGCTCTCTTTCTTCTTGGATCGTCTCGATCCTTCATCGGAAGCTCCGCCGTTGTGCGATTCGTCCAGAATGAAAATGGCGTTCGGAGCGATGTCCTGAAGGAATTTGCGGCGCGTCCCCTTCGGGTCGTTGCTCAACTGCCTGTAGGTTGTAAACACGGCGTCATAGTCGCCAAGGCCGTCTGCGGCCACCTGCGCCAGCAACTGGCCGTGTTTTGCGGTGCCTTTCGTTGTCAGTGTGCGCCCGTCAGGCAGCGGCACGGCTTCTTCGCCTGTCAATGAGGGATTTGTCGGCAACGGGTTGAAGCTGTCCATGCCGATGTCCGCAAGGTCGCGCACCATATCGGCATACAGTGTGTTGGAACAGGTAATGAAAACGGGCGTCTTGCCGTGCTGTTTGGCCCAGCGGATGATGCCGGCATTGACGCGGCCCTTGCCGATGCCGGTCTGGTCGCCGATAATGAAGCCTGCGCCATTTGCCAGGTTGTGGATTGCCAGGCCAAGAGCGTCAACCTGCTCGGCGGCGAAGTAGCTGCCAAGTTCCTCCGGCGTGTATCCGAGTTCCGTGGCAACGTAGCTGTCGATATTGCCGTGTTCCTTTTCCAACGCCTTCATGGCGTTGTCCACGGCAGTAACCATGTTCTTGGGAACGAGCGTTCCCATGGAGGGGAGAGAACTTGTTTTTTTGTAGGGGGCCTGAAACTCTGTAGCCTTCTGTTGTTTCTCCGGCCTTGTCTCGCGTGCTGGCTTTACCAGATCATCGCTGCCGCCATTGCCCAACTGCGAATGTCCATTGTCTCGACGTCCTCTTCCTCCACCGTTTCTATCGGTATCGGAAAGGTCTCCTTCACCTTGTACGCCTCTTGCATTTCCATCTTCTTCAATTCCAGGGCGAACAGGTGCGACAGCAGTTTGCTCTGAAGATTTTCGTCCGTCACCAGCAGGCGAAACGCCTCTGGATTCTTGTTGGCCAGTTCTTGAACGTTCGCCGTGTAAAGGCACAGATCCGCGCTGTTCAGTTCCCTTACCAGAAATTGCGCCGCCTCCATCCTCGCTTCGGCGTTCTCCTTCCTGCTCGCGTCCGGATCTTCTTCCAGCTCCATCAAGTGCAGCAGGTGCCTCGCCAGGAGTTCCCACAACTGGGTTTGCTCCGTTACCGTCCCCGCCTTCCAACCCTCCGGCGCGGGCAGAACTTCCGGTTCCCATCCTGGCATTGTCAGCTGTTCCCCTTTCCAGTCCTTGGGGATCGGTATCTTCAGCTCTTCTGTTCCCGGCCTGATTATCTGCACTGTGCTCATTGAACAGCCCCTCAAGTTCCTCAAAGGAAGAATACATACGCGGCAAGTTCGCGCCGGGGAATATCCGCCCGGCGCTGGCGCCGTTGGTATCCAAAACAATCACGTCAATGGGAAAGCTGGCCCCCTGGCGTGAGTATAGTTTACCATCAACCGAAAAATGATCCAACACATGATAATTGTTGAAAAGCCAGCCCCAAAACTTTGTTTGGGAGGCAGCCCGGTATTTTTGCTTGCGTGCGTCCTCGCCGCCCTGCTTGCCGCCGATGATGAGGACGGCGCGGCCCCTGCCCTTGTCTTTCAATGCCTGGAGAGACCGCACAACGATTGCCTGATCGATCTCCTTCGTGGCAAAGCCGTCAACGTCCATTTCCCGCGTGACGGTATGATTTTCATCCCAGACGCGCCCGAAGGGCGGATTTTCAATTACGGCATCCACTCTATAGGGCGGCCGGAAGTCGGTTGCATCCTGCTCTGTGACGGTAAAGCCCTGCGCGCGCAAGCGGCCCGCGCGTCCGGGGTTCAATTCATTGGCCGTCACAAGCCGGGGCGTTGCCTCAATGAGAAGTGCGCCGTTCCCGGCGGTAGGCTCATATACCGTCGTTTCCTTCCCGATCCCGGCCAGACGCGAGGCCAGGAACGCAATGGGGGTCGGCGTGCTGTACGCCTGTTGGGCAACGCTGGTGCTTGTCCGCGCTCCGAGGTTCGGTTGACGCTGATAGAGGCTGACCAGTTCCCGGAAAATTTCAACGTCGCTCTTCCCGCCGGCACGCATGTCTGTCACGGTCTTGCGCGCAGCCTTTACCGCGCCAAGCTCAATGGCCTCGTCAAGAGCCTTGGCGGCTTCCGTGCCGGGGAAGATTTTTCCGCCAAGAAGCCCGGCGGCCTCTTTCCGGGCCTCTACAATGGAGCCATAGGCGGCGCCAGACATGAGCCTGTCCGCGAAGTGTTCCGAGAGCGCAATGAGGTCTGGGCTATCCGCGCTCCCGTATTGCCCCTTCCTCCGCTCCGCCGTGCTCGCGGCTGGCGCGCCTTCGGGCTTGCCGTCGCCAGAGGGCGCGCTTTCTTCCTTGCGCTCCGCCCTCGGCGCAAGTCCCAAATACTTTTCACCCGCTTGTGCGGCGCCAAGGCCAATGCCCATGCCGCCAGTGGAAACCCTGGCGTGGGCGGCAAACTTTGCAAAGGATTCAACAAAGGCATTTTTCTTGGTGTTCAGCATCCTCAAGAACAGTTCTTGCGCCTGCTGTGAGTAGCGTTCAGAGGGCGCGGCCCCCTTCATCATGTCCTGCTGCGCCAGAAATGTTTCGGGCGCCTTCTGGGCGCTGGACTGAAATTCCGCCATGAGTTCAATGGCGTCGCGCACATGCTCTGTGATATTCCATTTTCCGCCCACGTTTTCGGCAATGAGCAGATAGGGAATGGCCGCGTCCAGCTTTCCAAGCACAGGAGTTGGCAGCGCGTTCAGCGCCTCATAGCTCCGCGCCACGCGTCCGCGCAGGGCTTGCTCCACGGCCTTCTTCCCTTCCGGGTTGAGCAGGCCGTCCCGGCCAACCAGGGCATTGCGTTCCGTGGCCTGTATTACCCCGTCGTCAATCAGCATTTCCACGACTTTGGCCGATTCGGGCTGATCAAAATAGTCCCGCAGGCTGTTGGCCTCAGACAAACCCCGGCCAAGCGCCTCAAGGGTTTTCCTTCCGAGCCTGTCCCCGCGTGATTTCCCGGCTGTGCGCGCGTTTTTGCTGTCCGTAAATGTGTCGTTGAGGGCGCTGACAAGAGCCTGCCTTTCGGCGTCGTCCATCTCGCGCTCCAGGCGCCGCACCAGTACCGGCCTTTTCATCCGGGCGATCATCTCCGGGTCAAGCCCCAGACTTTCGGCCTGCTCCACCAGGGCGCCCCTGTAAACTGACGCCCTTTCCGGAAATTTCTCATAGGCCATGCGTACAGACATGGCGCGGCCATTCCCGCCAAGAACATTGCCTTGACGGTCAATGACCGGCGCGCCGTGGTTGGCGTCAACGGATTCTATCAGGAATGCGGGATCGAGATTCTGCGCGTTGTTGAGAACCTTGGCCTGACTGGCCGGCTCGTCATGGTAGCGCCTCTCGTTTTCAAGCTGGTAGCGCGGATTCGGCTGAAAGCCTGCTTCCGGGATGTGGGACGACTGAACATCATCAGCTTCCAAAATTTCGTAACTGACGTGTTCATCCTGGCGGTTGGGGATTTTTATTGTTCGTCTGTTTCGTCCGGGTTGTATTCCCAATCCGGCCGGAGCCTTGGCAGATGGGCCTCTGCCTTCGTCAGCGCGTCCTCCGGCTCCCCTGGGCGCATGGCCAGCAGGCCGTTCAGGAGATCGTCCACCGTCGCCTTGCTGAGATCCGGGTATTCCCAGTCCATCTGGGCCTTGGTTTTCTTTGCCATTGCTCGCCTCCGTGAGTGGCTTGGCTGTGCCTGATTCTAGCATAGCCCCAATCCCCTGCAAAGGCGAAATTGTGGGCGCCGCCTGCTGGCTGGCGGGGGATCCATGGGCCCCATTCTGTGTTTGCGCGGCAGGCGCCGGCGCAGCCTCGTTGGCCGCATTTCGGGATGCCTTCCATTCATCTTCGAGGCGCGCATAGTACGACACGCCGAGCCTATCCACCGGCTGCCCATCCTTGCCCAGCGTGTACCACCAGCCATTATGCTTGACGTACACGTTGTCCTTGTCCACGGTGCCGTCCGGCGCCTCTTTGGGTTCCGGCGCTGCCTCTGGTGTCGCCTCCGGGGGGATCAGGCCCAGGCCTTCGGCCATGGCCGTTGTGTCGGCGCGCGGCGGCGTCTGAGTGTTGGTGATCTGGCCTTGTGTCGGGATGGGTTGTAGAGCGGCATGAGCGACGCCCTGTTCGTCCATGAACCCCAAACCCTGCATCCTGCCCCCGCCGTGGGCGAGTTGCGACCTGCCCCCGGCCCAACGTCCCTGGCCTGCGGACGGTTCCGCCTGCTGCGTATCCATCAGGCCGCCGATACCTTGAGCCATGCCGTGCCACGGGTAGCTCAACTGGCTCCTTCCGCCTGCCCATTGCCCCGGCCCAGCAGACGCACCCGACACCTGCGGAAGCGCCTGCCGGGCTTGGTAGGGCGTGGCAATCGGGCTTGGCTCATAATACTCGGTTGGCGTGGCAATCGGCCCAAGCCCCGTGTCATTGGTGCCCATTGCCTGCGCGCCCGTGCCTTCGGGCAGTCCAAACATGCGGATGCCCTGGGCCATGCCGGAGGCGTCCTGCGGCAGTTGCAAGAGGTCTATGGTGCTTCCGGCTTCCAGCGCCTGAAGCATGGGCGTGTAGCGCACAGAGGGGGCGCGCCCCTGCTCAATAAGGAAGTCGGCGGCGGCCGCCACATCAATGGAATCGGGCTTTTTCAGATCGGTTCGCAGGTGGTCAAAGCCACGGGCGGCCGCCTCCCGGTTCCACATTTCTTCGCTCATGCGGGGGGCTTCCGCCTTCCACGTCGGGCCGGACAAGCCGGCCGCTAGCTCTTCCTCCGTGAATGGCGCTGCCTGGGAGGAAACCGTTTCCGGCCGTGCCTGTTCGCCGGGGTTGATTGCATTGCTCGCGGCTTCATCCGAGCGGCGGCGCATCCGGTTGGCAACAAGGTCGGCGGCCTTCTTGCCCCCGGCCATGAGCATTGTCTGCCAGAATGTTGCGGGGGCTTGCTCCTTGAACGCCTCCACGACGGTAGGAGCCTTGTCACGGAGGCCAAGCCGCGCCTCAACGTCACCCGCCCCCCAGCCTGAGAAAGTTTCTTCGGCCTGCTCTTCCACATGCAGACCGGTGAAACGCTTGACGGCATTGCCGATACCGTTCTTCAAAACCTTGGAGCCGAGCGGCCCAAGCAGCTTGGCCATGAAAAGGTCGCTCAGGGCTTGTGTGCCTGCTTCCCAAAACCCAAGCTCCGTGGCCTCGGCGTCAAATTCGGCGGTAATGCGATCCCATTCCTCCTGGGTTGGCATCCTGCCAAGCGCCTTCTCTGCTTCGCCCAACATCCGCCGGAAGAAGTCTTCCCTGGTGGCCCGGTAGGCAAAGGCGCCGGATGCGGCCATGCCTGCCGCTCCCGCAACACCAGGCCCGGCAGGGAGCGCGGCTGCGCCTGCGCCAAGGCTCGCGCCCATGGTCGCAACACCGTATGGCAATGAGATCATGGCCTCCGGGATGCCCTCAAAGGTCTTGCCCTGGTACTTGCGGACGTATTCTTCATTTTCCCGTTCCCGCTGCGCGCGGCGCTCAAGCTCCGCCCTGTCCGTCACGTCAATGTCGCCGCCGCCCCAGGCGTCGCGCACCGTGTCAACGATGCCGCCGGGGAGCATGCCGATCCCCTCAAGGATTGCTTCGCCGCTGCTGGCGAGCTTGGAGAGGAAGCCAGGCTCCTCCTGCTGCGCTTCCTGCGGGGCCTTGTTCCCGTTGAAATCTACCCCCGTGAAATCAAGGAGCAGGGAGGAGTAGTCGGTATTCGTCGGGCGGTTGGCGGGTTGTCTGGACATTATCAATCTCCGGCTATCGGTTTGAATCTCGACTACGGGAGGTAGTTCAGGTCGTCCTCTTCCGCATAGGTGGAGCCGCCTGCCGACCTCCTGAAAGTGCCAATGCCCTGCATGAGGTGGTATGCGGCTTCATTCGGGTCACGCTTTTCAGGCTGTGCGCCCTTGCCGTCCGCATGGGCCGCCTTCAATATGCGGCCATGCGAGGCGGGCGCGGCCTTTGCCTCTCCACCCGGCGCCCCGCCTGCGGGGGATCCATGGGCCCCGTTTTGTGCCTGCGGGGCAGCGGCGTTGGGCTGAGGCTGCCCCATATGCGCCATGACATACTTTTCCGCCTGCTCGCGGCTCGCCCCCTGCTGCATTGCCATTTTCACGTTGTCATCAAAAGCGGCAATGGCGGCATGGGGAGTCAATCCTGTTTGCCGGACGATGCCTTCAAGGAACGCCGCCGTACCGTAGTCCGTGACCTTTTCACCCGTCTCCGGGTCGGTTCTGGTGGCGTATTTGTTCAGGATGGAAATATCGCCGGAGGAAAGACTGTACCTGCCGCCGCCTCCTCCTGCACCTCTGCCGGCGCCCTTTGCCCGGTACGGAGTAAGCCCGGCGCTCATAACGCCATTGATCCCATCAAATACGCCAAGCTGCTTTCCGTTCTTGCCGTAGGCGATAAGGCGCGGCCCTGCGGCGTAGTCGTCGATGGGGTTCTGAATGACGCCCACACCGGCCAACCGCCCGCTTGCATCGTAGAGCGGGATCTGCTTTTTCGGGTCAAGCCTGTTCTCGGCGTTGCCCATCATGGTTCCCCAATACGAGCGCCGCGCTGCGGCGTTGAACGCCTCATTGAACGGCTGCGGCCGCATTGAGACGCCCCGCAGGATCGTCTGCTCGCCCCGCAGGATGTTGTTCATCTCGTTGAACGCCTGCTCTGGCGTTATGGTGCGCCCGGTGGCCGTCCAGCCCCCGGCCTCGTCCGATCTGAACATCTCCTTGAAATTTCCTTGCCCATCCACCTCAAGGCGGTAGGGCAGAGGGGAGATTGCAACAAGGTTTTGCATGGCAGGCATGAATTTCTGCATGTCGCCGGATTTCCAGGCGTCGCTCACCCCCATGGCCTGCAAGCGCCACTCCTGATAGGCTTTGTCCGCCGCCGCATCCATGCCCTTGAGCATTTCCAGATAGCCTTTCTGGCTATTGGCCCTGTCCTGCATAAACTGGCCGAGCGCCTGGCTATGGTGGTAGTCCTGCATGTCGGGGTTGTTCTGAATGGCCGCGAGGCCGCCCTCTGCGAACGCCTTGTCTATGTTGTCGTAGGCGTCCCGGAGCTTGTACTTGTCGTACATCCCCCACAAATCATCAGCCGTGTCTGCGATTGCGCTGACGGCACGCGCTCCTTTGTAGAGATCATCCCAAAAATTCTCGTCCCGCTTGTGGATCACTGTCATCTGCTTCTGTTGAGAAGCCGCCGCATGAGTGGCGGAACTCATGGCCTGCTGTGCCATTTGCGGCATATTCGCGCCGGCCCTGCTATAAAGTGTCATGTGCGCCCTCCAGAGCATTTTTTGATTGAAAATATCTATTTTCAATCACTGCGCTGCCATCATTTCGCGTCCAGAGCGCGGTCTGGACGCTCATTCGGCGCGGGCGACAGCTAACGCTGTCGCCAGAGCGTTCAGCTCATTTCATGAGCAAAACGCTCTAGAAAAAGAAAGATGCAAGAGCGCCGATGCCCGCGCCGATCAGCGTGCCCACGCCAGGGACGGCTGACCCCGCCGCCGCTCCCGCTGCGGCGCCTCCGGCCGCGCCACCTGCGGCGCCCGCCATGGACGCCCCGGCAATGCCGCCGAGGTAGGCGCCGCCCGCCGCGCCGACTACGCCACCGACGGCTGCGCCTGTATCGCCGGCAATGGCCTGGCCGAGCTCCCTGCCGGCATAGCCACCGGCGACACCGCCAATGGCCGGCCCGACCACGGGGCCCATGGTTGTCAAACCCTGCGGCGCCGTGCCGGCGGCTGTCTGCCCGGCCGCCTGGGCCGCGCTATTGGAACACTCCCCAAGAGCCTGCGCGGCAATATCCTCAGACATTCCGGCCAGGGAATTCTTGCCCGCCTCCGCCGCTGCGCTGGCCCCATTCTGGGCGACCTGCGCCCCGGTGTTGAGTTGGACGGCGCCCGCTGCGGCATTGTTCGCGGCCTGTGCAGCCTGTACGGCCCCCTGTGTGGGCGCCGCTCCTGCCCCGGCCTTCGCCGCCTGGGTGGCCGCATCCGGGGCGCCAAGGCCCTTTATCCAGTCAACCCCGCGATTTCCGTAATTCCAAAGCTGCTCCCCGGCGCCCACAATGCTGATTCCCTGCGCCAGAACTTGCCCGGCGGTTGGCCGTGGAGCCTCAATTTCCGTGCGCGGGCCTTCCCTTGTCTGCTTCCCCATGGTTGCCGCCGCGCCCTGCATCTGGCTGCTGGCGTCGGCAAACGGATTCTGTGGTCTATAGAGTGGCATATGGCCCCCCTAGCTCTTCATGAAGCCGATCCCCTGCAAAATGCCGTTTTGGGCATTGAGGGCAGAGGCTTTCATGAGGCGGTCAAAGTTCTCCCGCTCGGCGCCCACGCGCGCCTGCGTCCTCGCGCCGGCAAGCT
>NZ_JAAKEI010000054.1 GCF_011039085.1 Desulfovibrio sp. ZJ369
GGGGATGATGTCCAGCACGCTGGTTTCAAACTTGTACTCGCCGCGCAGGCCCGCGCTGATGGCCCAGGCCGTCACGTCGCTCTTGAGGCTGTCCATCTGCATGGCCGCGGGCAGTTCCTGTTCCAGCTTGTTATAGGTGGAGGTGTAGTTCACGTCGGCGGTGAGGCCGAAGTTGTTCTTTGTCCAGCCGGCATACGCGCCGATGCCCCAGAAGCTCATGTCATTGGTGGTTTCGTTGAAATCACCGGAGCCAGTGGCATAGCCGCCGCCGATGTTGAAGGTGATACCCGCGCGGATGGCGTTCTCAAAGGTGTAATCCGCGCCAATGGCCACGCCGCCCAGGCCGCCGCTGTAGTCCATATTGAAGTTGCCGCCTTCCAGGCCCCAACCGTTGGCGCTCTGGTACAGAGGCATGATCCAGAGGGCAAAGCCGCTCTTGGCGACCTCGGTTGCGGAAGCGCCGGACACGGAGCCGTCCGAAGCCATGCTCTGAATGGCGTTGCCGCCGGGCTGGGCCAGACTGGTGCGCTGGGTCACGGCATTGCCCGCCGCATTGTTGGCCGCCAGAGTCATTTGCGGCACCGCGCCGAGCAGAGCCATGCGCGCCGCGCTTTCAATGGTCACGGCAGCCTGCTCGGTGTTGTTGCCCAGATAGTCGGTGCTGGTGGCGCGGGAGAGGAAGCGCGCGCCCTTGTCGGCGGCATTTACATACTTGTCGTCGGTTCCGATCTCGTGAGCCAGGTAGCCCGCATCCACCAGGTCCGCCAGCTCGGAGTCCAGCGAGGGGAAGACCTTGTGGGCCGATTCGAGCGTGGGCGTGATGGTGCCGGTGGCAGGGTCAAACACGCCGGTCCCCACCATCGGGGAGTCCGTGCTGAAGTTGGCGCCGCTCCAGCCGCCATCGGTCAGATGGACGGTGCCACCTGTCTCCGTATTGATGTTCGTGCCAAGCACCTTGTACTTTTGGCCCACTTCCGCGCCCGCAATGCGCAGTTTCGCGCCATCTTCGATGGTGGCTGTTGTGAAGTCTTCGGCGGACAAAGCGCCGGCCGGATCAAGAGCCGCCTCGGCATTGACCACCAGCAGGGAGTTGGGGGAGAACTTGAGCGTGTTGTTTTCAAAATCGAAGTTGACGGCGGGGGTGGCGCTGGGGGCCTTGGTTCCGTTCACCTGGATGCTCTTGGTGCTGTCCAGCTGATGGGGCGTGAAGATGCCCAGAGCGGAATCCACGCCGTCCCTGCTCAGGCCATTGCCGTTGGTCACGGCATTGACATGTCCGGTCAGCCAGTCTTTGTTCGTGGTGCCGATGGCGGCCATGGAGTTCATGCCCACGCCCACGTTGCCGTCGATGATGCTTACATCAGGATCGGTAGGTACCGTGGGCTCGAATATCACGGCCACTCTGGTGGAATCCTTGCCCCAGGCCGGGTCAAGAAGCAGAGAGTTGCCGGCGAGCTTCAACTTCTCCACCACCAGCGTCGTGCCGCCCCTCTCGTCGTTCGCGCTGCCCACGGTCAGGTTGTTGGTGGGGCTGCCGGGGGCGGCGGCGGTCATGGTCAGCGTCCCGGCGGTCAGGTCAGTGCCGTCGGTAAGGGTGACCGTAGTGGCTACGGTCAGGTCGCCCACAGTGCTGCCCTGCGCGTTGTTCAGGGCCAGAGAGTTCACCTCGCTGGCGTCCGTACCTGTGAGATTCAGACTGCCGCCCGTCACGGTCACAGCGCCGCTGGCGTCCAGCTTGTTGGCCTGCACGCTGGCGGCGGTGACGTTGGTGGCGGTGATGTCGCCAGTGGCGACGACGTTGCCGGTGGCGGTGACGTTCGTGGCGGTGATGTTCTCGCCCGCGCTGACGTTGGCGGCGGCGATGCTGCCAGTGTCGGCGTTGATGGACTTGCCCGCGCTAACGTTGGCGGCGGTGATGCTGCCAGTGCCGGCGGCGGTGATGTTCCCGCCGGCCGTGACAGTGGTGGCGGAGATGCTGCCATTGTTGCCGGTGCTGATGTTCCCGCCGGCATTCAGGTCCAGTTCCCCGTCGTTGGCCGCGGTGATGCTGGCATTAGCCGCGGTCGTCGTGATGTCGCCCCTGGCCGTAATGGCGCCGCTGGCGTTGCTGACGCCGTTCGTCAGGGTCACTTTGCCGGTCTCGGACTTGATTGTGCCGTTGTTCAGGGTGGTCGTGGCGGCAGTGATGTCCTTTGCTGCCGTCACAGCGCCGCCGTTGGCGACATCGACTGTGCCCACGTTGATCAGGTCAGTGCTTGCCAGGCTTGCGCCGGCAACGTCAACCGCGCCGCTCGCGCCCTCAATCTTGCCGGTGGTGAATGCAGCGCCTTCGACGCCCTTGACATCAAGCGCGCTGCCATTGCCCAGCTCCACATCGCCCACTGTGCCCTTATTGGTCTTGCCGGCATCGCCAAGGGTCAGAGCGGCGTTATTTGCCACGTTGAGATTAAGAGCTTCATTCTCTGTGTTTTTCACCAGGGGGGCGCTTTCCTCAGTTGAGGAGCCGACCAGTTGCAGGGAGCCGCCGCCAGTGCCGACTGTCACCTCATTCCCCGCCGGCACTCCGCTCGTCACCGTGACATCCTTGACAGCGCCGGTGGCGGCCTTCAGCTCATCTGCCGTCCCGGAGGCCGAGGCATCTTTCAAGGCAGTGCTGGTCGTACCCGCCATCTCCGTCAACTTGACGGTACCGTCGTCGTCGTTCGTCGCCAGCTTGACGGTCGCCTCGCCCAGATCCAGTATGCCCTTACTGTCCCCACTCATGATAGCGCCTTTGAGGGCGTCCGCCTCCGCCTTGGTGAACTCGTTATCGGAGGTCAGGCCGTTTACTTTCAGGGTGCCGCCAGCCGCAACCTCAATTTGGTGCTGGGTGCCGGCATTACGAAGGCTGTCGAGAGCGTCATTGAGCAGAGCCTTCCTGTGCGCTTCCAGCGTGCCCTGATTATCGACCTTGATGCCGGCTGTTGTAGTATACGCCACGTTCTTCAGCGAGTCGGCCTCTTCACCGGTCACCTTCAACGTGCCCACAGCGCCCGCGCCGCCCACAGTGATCAGGCCGCCGGTATGCTGGTCCAGCGTGACCACGGTCAGCGTGCCGTTGTTCACGTTCACCTTGCCGCCGGTCTGGGTCAGCTTGGTCAGCCCCAGGTCGCCGGCCTTGTCGCTGGCGCCCACGGTCAGGGTGGAGGCGCTCACGCCTGGAACGCGTGAGCCGAAGACAGTCCCTTCCGCCTCCACGGTCAGATTGTCCATGCCCGTCCGCGTGCCGCCGGCCACGGTCAGGCCGTGGAAGGCCAGTTTGTTGGAGTCGCCGGCGGTATAGTTGAGCTCGCCGCCGGTCTGGATCACGTTCACCTTGCCCGTGACGAAGTCCAGGTTGCCCGTGCTGGCCACGGTGATCTTGCCGCCGGAAAGGTTGAAGTCGCCGCCCTGATCAGTCATATTGGCGATACCATCGGCCACATCATATGTAGCGCCTGTAGCGCCCTTCTTGGCCCCCCCGGCCACGATCAGCGTGCTCCCGCTGTTCACGGTGATCGTGCCGCCGCTCATATTGGTCATGCGGGACACGATGTAGCCGGTCGTGGGCGTGCTGGGCGTGCCGGCCGTGCCGACCGTAATGCTGGCGGTGTCCTTGATATTCAGGGACACTCTCCGGTTCGAGGCACGGATCAGTGGGTTATGGCCTGTCATGAGGATCTGGGCGTTGCCAGAAATGTTAAACTGGCTGGTTTCGTTAGTTTTAGCTCCGGCAGCAATATGGACGGGGCCGTTCAGAGTCACTGTGCCGCCGGAAATATCTGCGCCGTGCGTGCCGAGCAAATAGGGGCCGTTCACCCAGGGAGTCTTGGTCGCCCCCTGGGTCCCCTTGATTGTAACCTCGCCGCCGCTGATTTTCAGCATGCCCGTCTGCAGGGTGCCGTTGCTCAGGCCATCGGGGCTGCCGTTGCCCTCGATCTCAAGTTCGCCCTTGGAAAGGTGGTAGCCGCTACGGAAAAAATCGCCCTCATAGTTGATCGGTTGCGTCCAGAGCGCGCCCTTGACGGTCAGCTTGCCGCCGTCCTGGTTGATCTGGGTATAGGGAGCGAAGAACGCGCCGTTCTCGGCCACGTTCACCTGAGTGCTGTCGCCGGAAAGGTTGAAAACGCCGGACTTGCCGGTGTCGTCATCGTTGTCGAAATACACGACACTGCCTTCGCCCTCGTTCGGCTGGAGCAGCAGCTTGGCATTCGCCTCCACGTTGAGTATGCCGCCGGTCATGTTCAGCGTCGGGGCGGTCATCACGCCGCGCTTGGTCGCGGACACAGTGATGGTTCCGCCGCTGATGGTGTTCTCCCCACTGGTGAACATGATATGGGCCGCGTTGTTGCCGAAACCGTTTTTAGCGTCGCTTTCGGTGATCTCGCCCTCCATGGTGATGGTGCCGCCCTCAATGCGGAGGTAGTCTCCGGCGAAGAGCTCGCTGTTCACGCCCATGTTGATCTTAGCGGTGCCGCCGATCGTCATGCCATTGTAGGCGCCGATGTAGGCGGCCTTCGTCCAGGCGTTGCCTGTATTGCCGGTCAGCGTCACCTGGCCGCCGGAAATGTTGAATTTATCGACATCCATGCTGGACAAAGCGGGGGATTCGACGCTGCCGGTGGTGATCGTCACCGTGCCGCCGGTCATGTCCACAGTCATACCATTGATTGCGGGAGTCGGAGCCGGCACGTTGCTGGGGAGGGGGGGGTTGTAGTAATGCACGACCCGATCGCCGTTTTCCAGCGTCAGCTTCCCCCCGTCGTTGATTTTGAGGATGGTGGTGTTGACGTTTTTCCCATAGTATCTTTCCTGGTTCTGGGTGAGGGGATTGGCGCCCCCCCTGACCTCAGTGTCGATGGCGCCGGTGCCCAGGGTTACGGTCCCAGGATTATTCCAGGGAGCCGAATACGACGGAGTCGCCGGAGCCGGATCCTCCGCCGGAGCCGGATCCGCCGCCACGGCCAGGCCGGCCGCGCCCACGGTCAATGCGCCGGCCAGCGCCAGGCTGCCGAGCAGGTTCAGCATGCGGCATTTTTTGAGCACCGCGCTGTAGCGTTTGATCAAAAATCCCAATGCGCCTTGTGTCATTTGCATGATCAGACCTTCCTTGTAATTGTTGACCTTCCTTGGCAAACCGCTCTAAAGTCTCCGGCGCGGCCCGTCAGCGCCCGGAGCAAACCCGCATGGCAAGACCACGCGCTTGCGGCGCGCCTGCAATCAGCCTTCGGCTATAAAAAGGACCAAAGAAAAAAGCCCCCGCCCGGAGAACCGTCGTCGATGCTCCGGGCTGAAAATGCGTCAGCGTATGGCCTCCCTGCACCTCCTCGCGGGCTTTTGAAACGCCCGCTCCGGCGCTTCGCGGCGAAAGTGCATTTCGCCCGCGCCGCTGCGGCTGGCATGGCTCCTGCCAGGGCGTTGCGCTGCGCTCATGCGCAAAACGCTTTGGTCCCTCCGCCGGCGGCCCTGCGCCAAAGGCGCGGACCGGACGGAAGGAAGCAACATTGCTTTCCGCGTGCGGGACGGGTAAAGTCGGATTGCGAATCGGAAACCTTTACCGCCCGCGCTTTATGGTTAGATCAATATTTCGGTCAGCACAACTGAAATATTGACCCCAAAGTAAAATTTATCCTATTTCTTGCCCTGAAATTCTGTTCTTTAATCCAAAATTTCAGCCAGATAGGATAAATTTCCGGGCGATGGAAATTTATTCTATGGAGACGGACACGCTGGGAGCCCGCATCCGCCTGGCGCGCGGGAAAACCTCGCAAGGGGTTTTCGCGGCCCTGATCGGCGTCAGCAAAGGTTCACTGGGCGGCTATGAGCGGGACGAAAATCTGCCCAATACGGATGTGGCGTTGAAAATCTGTCAACAGACCGGATTTTCAGTTGAATGGCTGCTTTCCGGGCGCGGGCCTCTGCGCGCCCCCGGCGCGCCCGCCGCGCCCCAAAAGCAGGAAGCAGCGCCGGCAGCAGCGCCGGCAGCAGCGCCGCCGACAGCGCCGCCGACAGAGCCGCCGACAGAGCCGCCGACAGAGCCGCCGACAGAGCCGCCGGAAACGCGGAAGAGCGCGCCCTACTGCGCGCGCTGCCTGAAGCTGGAAGAAAAGCTGGAAAAGCTGGAAGAAGAACGGCGCGAACTGAATGCGGAAAACCGCCGCCTCTGGAAAGAAAACAGCGCCCTCAACGCGCGGGTGGCACGACTGGAGGAACAGCAGAAAAAAGGCGAGCCTGCGAGAATTGCTGCGCAAAATTATTCCGCGGCCTGAGCGAACCTTGCCCCGGAGCTGATAAAAAAAAATGTCCTCCCGCAACACGGGAGGACATTTTACTGTCAGGTCCGGGGCGAGGGCGCGGACCTGCCGCAAGCAGGAACAGTACTCAGAATGGCCCCGGAAGTGCCGGGGTCAGCCTGCGGCTACAGGCACAGCCCTTCAAACAGAAAGGCGGCGCTGTTTGGCGAGTGGGAATTATAGCGCAGCGAGGTCACCATATCATGGAAGAACGTGTCGCTGATTTTTGGCCGATGGAGTGTTTTGCTTTTTGCGTATTGAAAGACCAGGCTATAGCCCACAAGGAAGGCCACGGTTTCGTTGATAAAACGATTTTCCTCCGTTTTTCCCGGGACGGAGAACGGCTTGAGCTTGCGCAGCCAGAAGCAGAGAACACCAGCCATCTTGAAGGGGCTTGGCTCATATCCTTCCGGCGCTTCAAAGGAACGAAAGTTATGATCCAACGAATCCTCCACCTGGCAGAAGCACTCGTCCAAGACGGTGAGATCCACCTTGATGGAACAGCTGCGGAGGGTCTCGTAAAGGAGGATCGGTTTTTCCACGAAGTCGAGAATGTCTTCCTCTCTCCCCTCACTCATGAGCCCTGGCACCTCCCAGGCTCTGAATGCCATTTGTTATTTTGCTAAAGGACTCCTCATCCGCCTGAACGGCGTCAAAGCCTTTTTTGACATACTCGGCCATGTCATGCACATCCCAGCGTAATCCCTCATTTTTTGAAAAATGCGCCTTGGTTTGCTGCCGCTCCTCAGGCGTCAGAAGTCGTCCGAAGGTCTCCATGCGTTGCTCCAGTGCTAAGGTAAGTCAAGGGAGGGAAAGATGGTGAGATATTTTCTGGAAAATCAGCATATGCATACTTTCCAACAAATGTCAAGATGCCTCAAGGAGACATTCACGTTTTCAATGAAAATTATATTATAACCATATGAAATTCAAAACGAATTTTTTAGAAAATCATCGAAAAGGCGAATGTCTTTCTGCCGGGGTCAGGGTGTACGCGCACCCTGCGCCCTTGTCATCATTTCGCGTCCAGAACGCGGTCTGGACGCTCATTCAGCGCGGGCACCAGCTAACGCTGTCGCCAGAGCGTTTAGCTAATTTCATTAGCAAAACGCTCTAGTGTTGCTGGTACTCCTCGCCCTGCTGCTGCGGGGCGACCGTCGGCCATAAAAGGCTGGCCCCGTATCAGCTGGCACTGACACGGGGCCGAAAGGTGTTGTAACCTGACTCGGTAGCGTGCACGGGGGCGCTCACCGCGCCGTGCCAGCCCCGGTTTCTGTTCGCGCAGGGGCCGGGGTTCCCTTTTCAGATAAACCCTTCCTGCCTGATTGGCAAGTGTCAGGCCGGGCCCGGATCAGGTAACGCGCGGCCATGGTTACAGGGCGGTTTTCTTCTGCGGTAGAGCGTTTTGGCCGCGCCCAGCGCCGCCCACAAGCGCAAACAGTTCCGGGCAGGCGCGTCGGCCTGAAAAGACGTTGTGGGGTGCGGGAAATCTGCATATAAGGAACGGGCACGGTCACTCTTCTGAACTCTAACGCCTGGGCACGGCGCTGGCAGCAAAGGAGGGTATCACCATGCGAAAGCTGGTTTTTGCCGCGATCATCGCGCTGATACTGGTTATGCTGCTGGCTTCTGACGCCAGATAGAAGTTGACCCCGTATCTGCGCAACCAGATACGGGGTCGAAGACTTGGCCTGTTGCAGGTGGCCGTGCATGGCGCTATGCGCCGTGCCCACCCCGGTTTCTGTTGACGCAGGAGCCGGGGTTCCCTTTTCAGATAAGCCCTTCCTGCCTGATTGGCAAGTGTCAGGGCCGGGCCCGGATCAGGTAACGCACGGCCATAGTTACAGGGCGGTTTTCTTCTGCGGTAGAGCGTTTTGGCCGCGCCCAGCGCCGCCCACAAGCGCAAACAGTTCCGGGCAGGCGCGCGTCGGCCTGAAAAGACGTTGTGGGGTGCGGGAAATCTGCATATAAGGAACGGGCACGGTCACTCTTCTGAACTCTAACGCCTGGGCACGGCGCTGGCAGCAAAGGAGGGTATCACCATGCGAAAGCTGGTTTTTGCCGCGATCCTCGCGCTGATACTGATCCTGCTGCTGGTCTCAGAGACCAGATAGCAGTTGACCCCGTATCTGCGCACCAGATACGGGGCCTAAAGCTGGTCTTCGTCAGGTGACCGTGTAACCAGGCGCTATGCGCCGTGCCCACCCCGGTTCCTGTTCGCGCAGGGGCCGGGGTTCCCTTTTCAGATAAACCCTTCCTGCCTGATTGGCAAGTGTCAGGCCGGGCCCGGATCAGGTAACGCACGGCCATAGTTACAGGGCGGTTTTCTTCTGCTGTGGGTACGACGCGGCAGGATGAAAAAGTCAGATTGGTAAAATAACTGCCTCCATACGCTCCTGCCGCTCTCTCTGCGTGGATGCATCGCTCAAAGACTGCTGATGCCGCTACACCAGATCCGGCCCAGCGCCGCCCACAAGCGCAAACAGTTCCGGGCAGGCGCGTCGGCCTGAAAAGACGTTGTGGGGTACGGGAAATCTGAATATAAGGAACGGGCACGGTCACTCTTCTGAACGCTAACGCCTGGGCACGGCGCTGGCAGCAAAGGAGGGTATCACCATGCGAAAGCTGGTTTTTGCCGCGATCATCGCGCTGATACTGGTTATGCTGCTGGCTTCTGACGCCAGATAGAAGTTGACCCCGTATCTGCGCAATCAGATACGGGGTCGAAGACTTGGCCTGTTGCAGGTGGCCGTGCATGGCGCTATGCGCCGTGCCCACCCCGGTTTCTGTTCGCGCAGGGGCCGGGGTTCCCTTTTCAGATAAACCCTTCCTGCCTGATTGGCAAGTGTCAGGCCGGGCCCGGATCAGGTAACGCACGGCCATAGTTACAGGGCGGTTTTCTTCTGCTGTGGGTACGACGCGGCAGGATGAAAAAGTCAGATTGGTAAAATAACTGCCTCCATACGCTCCTGCCGCTCTCTCTGCGTGGATGCATCGCTCAAAGACTGCTGATGCCGCTACACCAGATCCGGCACAGCGCCGCCCACAAGCGCAAACAGTTCCGGGCAGGTTCTCGACAGGCAGGGAATGCACGGTTTGCCTTGAGAATCAAGATAAAAACGGGTATGCAAAAATCTGCACGACTACCCTCCGAGCGTCGGCACGGCGCATGACTCCCGCAAGGGTAAAGGAGGGTATCAGCCATGTCGCGTCTGTTTTTGATCACGCTCTTCGCGCTGGTACTCGTCGTGCTTCTGACATCTGACGCCATATAGCAGTTGACCCCGTATCAGGAGCGAACTGATACGGGGTCGAAAACGGTTAAAGCACTGGTAGCCGTGTGAGATCGGGGGCGCTCACCGCGCCGTGCCAGCCCCGGTTTCTGTTGACGCAGGGGGCCGGGGTTCCCTTTTTAGATAAGCCCTTCCTGCCTGATTGGCAAGTGTCAGGGCCGGGCCCGGATCAGGTAACGCACGGCCATAGTTACAGGGCGGTTTTCTTCTGCGGTAGAGCGGTTTGGCCGCGCCCAGCGCCGCCCACAAGCGCAAACAGTTCCGGGCAGGCGCGTCGGCCTGAAAAGACGTTGTGGGGTGCGGGAAATCTGAATATACGGAACGGGCACGGCTACCCTCTGGCCCAAGCGTCGGCACGGCGCAAACGGAAAAGGAGGGCGCAGCCATGCGGAAACTTGTTTTCGTCCTGACTGTCGCTATGGCCCTTGTCCTCTTACTGACGTCTGACGCCAGATAAGAGTTGACCCCGGCCCATTAGCGGTGGGCCGGGGTCGAAAAAAGTAACCCGTATCGGTAGCCGTGCACGGGGGCGCTCACCGCGCCGTGCCAGCCCCGGTTCCTGTTCGTAGCAGGGGCCGGGGTTCCCTTTTCAGATAAGCCCTTCCTGCCTGATTGGCAAGTGTCAGGGCCGGGCCCGGATCAGGTAGAGCACGGCCATAGTTACAGGGCGGTTTTCTTCTGCGGTTGGTACGACACGGGAGGCGTCAAATGTGGATTGGGCAATATTTGTCCAGCCACCAGAGGAGTGGCCAAAGCCAGGCATAGAGCGTTTTGCTAATTTCATGAGCAAAACGCGCTAGGCCGACAAAAACATGCGGGGATCGGTATTCAGCACATCGGCCAATCTGCGGGCCGTCTGCCTGCCAATGGGCCGCTTGCCCGTCTCCATTTCGGAGATGTGATTGCGCGGCACGCCCGCGCGCGCGGCCAGTTCCGCCTGGGTCAGCTCGTCCCGGTGGCGCAGGCCCCGCAGAATCGTGCCGGGGCTGCGATCCGGAAAGACCACGGACGGGCTGACGCCTTCATCAATGACGCAACCCGCTTTTGCCAGAAAATCCAGCACGTCCTGATATGCGTCCGGCGGGCAGGCCACGGTCAGCACGCGGGGCTCAGTAGGGGGCTTTTTCGTGAGTGCCTGCATAGATAATCCTTATGAGTTGAATGGTTCCTGAGACTTCCTGCCAGACGGCCACATAGGTAGGATGGCCGCGTTTCAGATGGCAGTGGTGGATTGTGGATTTCAGCTTGCCGTAATGCGGCCAGGCGCCGCGCACCGGGCCGAGCAGTTCCATTTCCCTGACCAGAGCGTCAAGGGTTTCGCGCACTCCCTTGGGGAGCTTTTCGGCCTGCCGGGCGGCTTTTTTTGTGTATTGGATTATCCACATGGGTCTACTGTGTCCCAATTTTTGGGACTTATCAAGAGAAAAAAGGAAAAAGTCTTCACATCAGCAAAACGCCCTAGAGCAATTTGACTTTTATTTTATTTAGAAATCGTTTAGATTGCAGAGATGAAATTTGCATCTGAAGAAATCCGAACCAAGGCTGTTCATGCGTATCTTGATGGAAAAGCAACAGCCAGGCAATT
>NZ_JAAKEI010000055.1 GCF_011039085.1 Desulfovibrio sp. ZJ369
GGTGCAAGTGAATTGAGAAAACCCTGTGGGAGCCTTTACGATAGTTGCTCATGCCCACATGCTACAAAAGAAACGCTAAAGCCGCCACCTAAAGGTGGGGGTTTTACCCCTCTCTGAGTGGGACAATGAAGTGCGGGCGGCGTACAATTATGCGGAGTATCTGCCGGAGCGCCGGAAAATGATGTAGAAATGGGCCGACTATTTGACAAAATTGAAGGGCTGTCCCTCAGAAGAAACCACCCCTGAGGAGGAAGCATGAACGAGAACTCCATAAACGATCGGCAGTGGCATCTTGACTTCCTGAATCGCAAGCGGGCCGAGCAGTTCCGACGCTAACGCCAGTGGGAGCGTCAGGAAGCGGAAGCCAGCAGTCCGAACGTGAACGGCACATCCGGCAAGATCTGGAAGCCGTGCCGCAACGCCGGAGAGCGAGGATGCGCTGACCATCCGCCGGGAATCTCGGCTCAGGGTCGAGCCATAGCACATTATGCTTTCTGCGAAAGCAAATGTGCAAGCGTCCCGCTTGACCGGAAAAGACAAAAGACACAGGAGGAAATCAGCCATGAGCATTACCCCGGATCAGATCAAGGCCATCAGGACGGAATTTGCCCGTCTTAAGCCTGCCAGAGTCCGCCTTGGCAGAAGGCAACAAGGCAAGACACCCCCGCCCCGCCAACGGACAGGGCATAGCAGCAACGCTGTTCGTTTCTTCTGGTAATCTCTCCGGTACCGTTGCTTGCGGAATATGACAGAGCGGACTATACTGGAAAACCATAGTCCTTTAAAACTCTGCCCTTTGGTTTACCGGCTGGCGTATAAAAGATATGCGCCAGTCCTTCTCAACATTTCTGTCCCAGAACCGCCATGCCACACAGTGATACCCGTTTTTTTACCAATACGGAAAACAGTTCTCTGGTAACGCGCTTTGCTGCAACGCTCAAGGAAGCGCGTTTTTTTGATGTGCTTGTCGGTTATTTTCGAGCAAGCGGCTTTCATCTTCTTTGCCATTCTCTTCAGGATGTCGAAAAAATACGCATTCTTGTCGGCCTGAATGTGGATGAACAAATTTTTTCGGCCTCACAGGACGCTATGCTTTCCTTGCCCGGCAATCTTCTCTCCCATCAGGAAACGCGCAATCTTTATAGTCGCCAGGTGGTACAGGAAATAGAATCTGCCGAAGAGACGCAGACAACAGAAGAATCCGTCAGGATTTTTATGCAGTGGCTCCAGCAGGGAAAGCTTGAATTACGCGGCCATCCCAGCCGTAATATTCATGCAAAGGTGTATATTTCGCGGTATCGGGGGAATTTGCTGTACGGCAGTGTTATTACGGGTTCAAGCAATTTCTCCGCATCAGGGCTTATGGCGCAATGCGAGTTCAATGTGGAGCTCAAGGACAGGCCGGACGTCGATTTTGCTCTGGAGCGCTTTGAAAAACTCTGGCAGGAAGGAATTGCGCTCACAGATATTTTTGTTTCCACAGTGCAGCAGAAGACGTGGCTTTCAGAAAGTATTACTCCCTATGAACTGTATTTAAAAGTTTTGTATGAATATTTCCGGGAAGATATGGACCTTGCGGCATCCGCGTCTCTTGTTCTTCCGGAAGGGATGTACAATCTTGAGTATCAGCGGCAGGCTGTTGCTGCCGCGGCGCGTATTCTTTCAAGGCATAATGGTGTTTTTCTTTCTGATGTCGTAGGACTTGGAAAAACATATATTACTGCCTTGCTGTTACAGACTCTCCCCGGAAAAAAATTGATTATCTGCCCCCCCTGTCCTCTGTGACTACTGGAAAGATACGCTTATGCAGTTTTTGGTGCCGCATTGCCATGTCGTTTCCAGTGGAAAATTGGATGCTGCCGCCACAAAAGCTTCGCAATGTCAGATTGTTGTCGTTGACGAAGCCCATCGCTTTCGTAATGAAAATACGCAAAGCTATGCACAGCTGAAAGTAATATGCGCCAATAAAAAAGTTATTCTTCTGTCCGCGACGCCGCTTAATAACCAGCTGGGCGATCTGCTGGCACAGCTCAAGCTCTTTCAGGCCGCGCGCCAGAGTAGCATCCAGGGCGTCAGCAATCTGGAGGGATTTTTCAAAAAACGTCAGGAAGAGCTTAACGCCGTACCGCGTGATGATCCTGCCTATCCTGATGCAGTCAGGAAAAGTGCGGCGCTTGTGCGTGACAAGGTGCTGAAATATGTCATGGTGCGCCGTACGCGCTCTGAAATCCGGCGCTATTTTCAGGCCGATTTGCAGCGGCAGCAGCTGCATTTTCCTGAAATGACGCCCCCGCAGCGCATTATTTATAAATTTGACGCAAAGACGGAAAGCGTCTTTGATACCACAATCAAGTTGTTGAAGACCCTGCATTATGCGCGCTACAAAGCGCTTCTCTATCTTGAGCGCGGTATCAGCGCACAGCAGCGGCAGGGGCAACACAATATCAGCGGCTTTATGAAATGTATCCTGATCAAGCGGCTGGAAAGCAGTTTTCAGGCATTTCGCGGCACTGTCTCTCGTTTTATTCTGTCGCATGAGACCTTTTTGAAAATGCTTGATGCCGGCTGCGTGATACTTGGCAAGAATGTTGACGTGGATGCCTTTGCTGGCCTTGACGACGATGCGCTACCGCAGGCGCTGGATGCCGCGGATGGGGAACGCTACGACGCGGCGGAATTTTCTGATGAACTTCGGGAAGATGTCGAGCAGGATTTGGAGGTCTTGCGCAGCATAGCCCGGCTGTGGGCCGCTGTGACGACAGATTCCAAATTTGAAGCTGTTGCCGCCATGTTGCAGACAAGCCCGCTGCTCAAGGATGAACGGGTATTGATTTTTACAGAATCGCGGGAAACAGCCTTGTATCTGGGCGAACGCCTGGAAGCGCTTTTCCCCGGCGCGTCGCTTGTCTTTGACAGTCAGGGGGGCGTCTGCTTTCGGGATGGCGCGCGTCAGGTTTTGAGCAGCTATGATGCGCGGGAACGCATTCTGCGGAATTTTGATCCCGGTCATGAAGCCCCGGAACAGGATATCCGGCTGCTGATTGCCACGGATGTGCTGGCCGAAGGCGTCAACCTGCATCGCGCGGGGCGCATTATCAATTATGATTTGCCCTGGAATCCAACGCGCATCATGCAGCGTGTCGGACGTATCAACCGCGTGGGATCACGGCATGAGAAACTGTATATCTTTAACATCTTCCCAACCTCGCAGGCAGATGCGCATCTTGGTCTGGAAAGCAATATCATCAATAAAATAGATGCATTTCATACTGTTCTCGGAGAGGATGACCGCTATCTTTCCGAAGAGGAACAGCCTGTGCCCCAGGGCCTGTTCGGGCAGCGCCTGATGCGTCGGCTTGATCAGGCGGGCATGGAAGATGACAACGAAGAGGACAGCGAACTCAAGTATCTTGAAATCATCCGTACCATACGCGACACACAGCCGGAGCTGTATTCCCGGCTGGAGCACCTCCCCCGCAAGGCACGCGCGGGAAGAGAGGCGAAAGAACACGCAAACAGCACGTTGATCTTTTTCAAGGAAGGGCCGGTCAAAAAATTTGTGCTTGTTCCTCCCCAGGGGCAGGGGGAACCGCAGGAGCTGACCTTTCTGGAGGCAGCGGCCTCTTTCGCCTGTCCCGCGACGACGCCGCGCAAGGAGGTTCCGCCGGTCTACTATGAGGCTCTTTCTTCCGCGCGTCGCTGGCTGGAACAGCGCGGGGCGGAGGACGCCTTTACCCCGGTACGATCCACCACTGACAAGCAGCTCTTGCACGGGCTCAAGGCGCTGTTGCAGCTGCGGGTGTTTCAGGGAGAAGACCGGGCCTATCTTGCCTTGCTTTGTGCGGCTGTTGATCAGGGCCGTCTGTCGCGCCCTCTGCTCAAAAAGCTTCATGCCACGGCCAATCCCCGCAAGTATGCGCCGCAGCCCATGCTTGCCGCGCTCCGAGCGCTTGCGCCGGAAAATATGCTGACAACGCCTGCCGCCGCCACGCCGAAGGCTTCGGAACGGCAGCCCCATGAAATCATTCTGGCAGAATACCTTGTGGAGAACCAGCCATGTCCATGAGCCACGACGAGGCCCGGCAGCTTGTTGCCCGCGTTCTGGGCGGTGTTTTCGATCATGCGGCCTTCCGGCAGCTGATTGCCAATATTTTTCCTGCCGACTCCCTGTTGGACGACAAGCCCATCTGCGGGCAGTACATCCCCGAAAAGTTTCGTGATGATGTTGCTTCCTTCCGTCGCCTTGTCAAACATGAGGCGGAAGGGCTGCGGATGGATGTCCTTGTCGTCAAATTGCGGAGCGCGGCAAAGCTGACGCGCGCGAGATTCATGCAGCGCAATTTTGTGGCGCGCTATCTGAACGGCGGCTGGGGCGGAACGGAAAAGGATGCCGCTCTTGTGGCCTTTTATTGCGACGACGCCGACGAATGGCGTTTTTCTCTTGTCTACAAGGAATATATCTGGGGAGACGACGGCCTGCGCACGACGCTTTCCGAGCCTCGGCGTTGTTCCTTTCTTGTAGGGCCGTATGAGGGAACGCACACGGCGCAGGAACAGCTTGCGGGACTTTTGCAGCTGAAAAAGCCCTGTACCCTGCAAGACCTGCAACAGGCCTTTCTGGTCGAGCCCATCACGCGGAATTTCTTTGAACAGTACAGGGAGCATTTTCATCGTCTGTGCAAGGAATGCGAAGCCCTGCGGGCCGTACACGCCCCCTTGCGCAAGGAATGGGCGGATCGCGGCATTACAGATGCGGACTTTGCCAAACGTTTGCTTGGTCAGCTGATTTTTTTGTATTTTTTACAGCGCAAAGGCTGGCTTGGCGTAGAACGGGAACAGCCGTGGGGGAGCGGCAGCCGTAAGTGGTTGCGCGAGCTGTATGACGCCCATGCGGAGACGGACGGCCATCGCTTTTTTGACGATTATCTGGAACCGCTCTTCTATGATGCGCTGGCGCGGGATCGCTCCGGGGAAGACGGCTGGCATGAGGAGCTTGGCTGTCGTATTCCCTTCCTGAACGGCGGCCTGTTCGATCCGCTGGGCAGCGGCGGGAGCTATGACTGGCGCGGCGTGGATGTGCCGCTTGCCGACAGCAGCATAGGGGCCGTTCTGGAGACTTTTGACCGTTACAATTTTACGGTGCGCGAAGACGAGCCGCTGGAAAAGGAAGTGGCCGTCGATCCGGAAATGCTGGGCAAAGTCTTTGAAAATCTGCTGGAAAACGAACGCCGCAGCGATCTTGGCACATACTATACGCCGCGTGATATTGTGCATTATATGTGCCGCGAGGCGCTTGTGCAGTATCTGGATCGTGCCGTCAATGTCCGCCGGGAAATCTGCAACCCCGATGAAAAGCCGCAGGAGCTTTCCCTCATACCGCAAAAGACATCGCCGCAGGCCCTGAAGCTGAATGCACGCCCGCGTTTTTCCCGTCAGGAGCGCATCCCCAGAAAAGACCTGGAACGTTTCATCCGCGCCGACGAACTTCTTACCGTCAAAACCAGCAAAACTGCGCTGCATCAGGCCGCACAGGAACGCGATACGGAGCTTGTGCGTTCCTTGCCGCCATCCATAACGCAACATGCGGCCCTGCTGGATGCCAAACTGGCGAAAGTGCGCGTCTGCGATCCGGCTATCGGTTCCGGGGCCTTTCCCGTGGCCATGATGCACGAAATTGTGCGCGCCCGGCAGGCGCTCGGATCGGCTCTGTCCGGTCAGGGCGGCGAACGAACCTCCTATGCGTTGAAGCGCCATGCCATTCAGCACAGCCTGTACGGCGTGGATATCGACGCATCCGCCATTGATATTGCCAAGCTGCGGCTCTGGCTCTCGCTTGTGGTTGACGAGGACGATCTTGCCCATGTGCGCCCCCTGCCCAATCTGGATTACCGCATCATCCACGGCAACTCGCTGGATGCCATGCGCATTTCCTATAAGAATAGCCTGTTACAGGAGCAGCAGCTGCACACATTACAGCAGGCGCAGGACTCCTATTTTGATACGACAGACAAGACCTGCAAGCAGCGGTTGCGCAAGGATATTGAGGCCTGCCGCAAGAAACTTGGCTGCTCTGAGCTTTTTGAATGGACGATTGATTTTCATCAGGTCTTTCATGGGTGCGCGGGGGAGGAAAATACTGGCTTTGATATTGTCATTGCCAATCCCCCCTATGTGCGGCAGGAAAAAATCAAGGGCAGCAAGGAACGCCTCAAGGCAGTGTTCGGCGACTTTTTTGAGGGAACGGCGGATAGTTACACCTATTTTTATGCGCTGGCACTGAAGCGGCTGCTGACACCGCTGGGCTGCTGTTGCTATATCGCGCCCAACAAGTTCTTTCGGGCAGCCTACGGCAAAAAACTGCGCAGCCTGCTGACCTCAGAGGCGGCGCGCGTACTCTCACTCATCGATTTTGGCGATACGCAACTTTTTGACGGCGCCACCACCTATCCGGCCATTGTGCTGGCGCAAAGAGCAACGACGCTGCCGCAGTCTTCTGTCTGGTGCTGCGAAATCCGGGACACAGCGCTGCTGCCGCCGCTCTGGCATCATGTGCAGCAACGGGGACACGCCGTCCCGGTAAGTCAGCTGGCGACCGACGGCTGGCAACTGGCCGATCCGGCTGTCGTGGCCCTGCTGCATAAGCTGCAACAGCACAGCACCCCGCTGGGCAGTTTGCCCGGCGTGCAGATGTATTACGGTATCAAGACCGGCTGCAATGAGGCCTTTGTCATTGACGGGGCCACGCGCCAGCGCCTGCTGGACGAAGATCCCAACAGCGCAAATGTGATCTTCCCCTGGCTGCGGGGCCGCGACCTCACGCGCTGGCAAACCGAACCTTCGGGGAAGTTTGTCATCAACATTCAGAATGGCGGCAATCATCCCTGGCCCTGGACGGATAAAGAGAAAACCGAGGCGGAAAAACTGTTTGCCACAAGCTATCCGGCCATCTACCGGCATTTGCAGCCCTTCAGGAAAGAGTTGGAAAAACGCAGCGATCAAGGGGAGTTCTATTGGGAATTGCGGGCTTGCGCCTATAATGATATTTTCTTGAAGCCAAAGATCATGTGGCCGGAAATGGCACAAAAAAATGCGTGTCACCTTTGATTCATCAAAAACATTCTGTGGCAATACGGCCTACTTTTCCCCTACTGATGATCTTTTTTTTCTTGCCCTGTTTAACAGCAGTGTGATCGCTTTTTGGGCAAGTAAAACTCTGGCGGTCTTTCAGGGCAATACGTTCCGATTCTTTTCCCAAAATGTTTCTCAGTTCCCCATTCCCCGGGCAGATGATGCGGACAGGCAGCCCCTGCGTAATGAAGTCGCCGCGATTATTGCCAAAGTACAAGCTGATCCTGCTGCCGATATTTCGGCACAGGAACGAAAGATAGATGAACTTGTTTATGACTTGTATGGACTATCCACGCACGAACGCGACATTATAGAAAACGATATACGGCAGAGAGGCTGATAATGGCGGAAGAGACGCAACTGGATAATGACATGGCGACGGTAGTTGTTCCCGAAGCGGAAGCAGCGCCGGACGGCAGCGATACCAGCACGCCGCCGGACGAAAAGGAAGCGCGTATTACCCAGCCCTTTGATACGCGCGCCATCCGCATTGAATCAAAGTCCGGCAATATGAACACCCTGCTGGCCCGGCTGGAAAATGACGAAATCGACCTTGCGCCGGATTTTCAGCGCCAGGGCGGCATCTGGACTCCCAAAAACCAGTCTCGGCTCATGGAATCGCTCATGCTGCGCATTCCCATTCCGGCCTTTTACTTTGACGGCACCAATGATGAAAAATGGCTCGTGGTGGACGGCCTGCAACGCCTGACCGCCATCCGGCGCTTTGTTCTTGATCAGGACTTGAAGCTGTGCGAGTTGGAATACCTCAAGGAGCATGAGGGCAAGACCTTTGCCCAGTTGCCACGCGCTTTGCAGCGGGCCATCCGGGAGGCGGACCTCGTCTGGTACCTCATCATGCCCGGAACGCCGGACAATGTGAAATTCGACGTTTTCCGGCGCATCAATACCGGCGGGCTGCCGCTCAGCGCGCAGGAAATCCGCCATGCCCTCAACGGCAAGCCGGTGACGGACGTCATCCGCAAGCTGGCGGAAAGCGAGGAGTTCAAGCGAGCGACTGCTCACGGCCTTTCGGACAAGCGCATGGATGACCGTGAATGTGTGACCCGCTTTCTGGTCTTTGCCGTGTTTCCGCCGGAGAGCTATGACAAGGACGACTTCGACGCCTTTCTGAATGCCGGTATGAGCTATCTGAATCATCATACGGAACTGCTGGAAGACTTGCAGAGCCGCTTTCTGCGGGCCATGCGGGCGGCGGAACGCATCTTCGGCAATGACGCCTTTCGCAAACGCTATGACAGCGATGCCACGCGCTTCCCTGTCAACAAGGCCCTTTTCGAGAGTTGGAGCGTCAACCTGGATGCCTGTACCGATGAGGAATTGCAGCGTCTGGAACGGAGAAAGAACAGTCTCAAGGGGGCTTTTATGCGCCTCATGTGTGAAGACGACGTCTTTGAAAAGGCGGTCACACAGGGCACAGGCTCCATTTCGCGCGTCAAATGCCGTTTTAAAGAAATTCGCAAGCTGATTCAGGAGGTGCTGCATGCTTAAGGCTATGGCGCTGACAAATTTCAAGTGCTTCCAGCGGCAAGAGATCGACTTTCGCCCGTTGACGCTGCTGACGGGCGTGAACAGCGCGGGCAAAAGTACAGTCATCCAGGCCCTGCTCCTTCTGCAACAGAATTTCGCATCCTGCGGAGAAGAGGCGGAATCCTCCTGCCCGCCGAAACGGCGCGACACAGGAGGAAAAAAGCTGTTTCTGTCAGGGGATCTGGTCAATCTCGGCCTGCCGGAGGATGTTCTTTATAGCAATGCCGATGACGATACCTTTGCCATCGCCATTGAACGTGATGAAGCGACCTTCGCCCTGAAGGCCGTTCCTGACGGCAACGAGCTGCATGCCGAGTGGAATCTTCCAGCGTGCCCGGACCTTGCGCACCTCCAGTATCTGCATGCGGATCGCCTGTGCCCGCAAACCCTTTTCCCCATACCGAAAGCCGGGCAACTTGCCTCCAACGCCATCGGAAACAAGGGCGAATTTGCCGCCTATCACCTGGAAACCTTCGGGCAGAGAAAAATTCTCCATGCGGACGCTTCCGGGCCAAATCTGCTGGCTGCTGATGCCGCCGGGGATTCCACAAGCCTGCAAATCCAGACCGAGGCCTGGCTTTCCCGGTTGGGCGCGCCGGTACACATCCAGACGGATCGGCCCGCGGGCACGGATACCGTGGTGCTGCGTTTTTCCTTCCCGGATATTTCCCGCAGCTACTACCGTCCCACCAATGTTGGTTTTGGCCTGACCTATGCTTTGCCAGTCTTCGTCGCTGCCCTGCGTGCGCCGGTCGGCTCGCTGCTGATTGTGGAAAATCCCGAAGCCCATCTTCACCCTAAAGGGCAGGCGCTTATGGGGCACTTTCTGGCACGCGCCGCCGCCTGCGGCGTTCAGGTCATTATCGAGACGCACAGCGATCATGTGCTCAACGGCATCCGGGTTGCCGTCAAACAGGACGCCATTGCGCATGAAAATGTGCAGATCAATTTTTTTCACCAGCAGGACGGCACAAGCTGCGTCAGAACCCCGCGCATCGACAAGGACGGGCATCTTGATCTCTGGCCGGAAGATTTCTTTGACGAGTGGGACAAGCAGCTTTCAGAATTGCTGTAGGAGGCGGACATGGATCAGGTCTTCAACGAGCTGTCGCTTTCCGCTTCGCTGCCGGACAACCATGCCGCCCACGCGGTTCTGCTGGAGCTGAAAAAAGCTTCCGACAAACTGAAAGCCTTGGGCTTTTCTCCGCAAATCCGCGTCACCGAAGACTTTGCCGTTCGCCACATCACGCTGGGTTGCACGATCCGCGACTATCTGAAAAGTCCTGCTGCCGGTAAGGACAAAACGCTGCGCCAATGGCTGTTGATGCGCTTTTCCTCTGTTCCCTTTGTGGAGCAGCTTTGCATTAATGCGGGAATGACAATTCTTGAAGAATACGTTATCGGTGAAGACGTATGCAAAGGCTTGGCATTGGCGTCCCTCTGGGATATCCCCGCGCTTTCTCTTGCCGGGGATGCCCGTTTTGTTCCTCCTCATGTCATACTGACGCGCAACAGCCTCAATGAGGCTGATTCCGCCGTTTCCGAGGAAGAATGTCAGGTCGGGCTTATTTGCAGGGAAGACGACATTCCTCCCCACGAAAAAAGCATCAAAGCCCTGTTCTGCCAACCGACCAACACGGGGCAGGAACTGCTGGACTATGCACACCGCCAACTGACGTATCTCATTTTCAGCCCTGTAGCGGAAGGCCAGCTCAGGGATATGCCGAAAGGCTATGTCTGGCTGCCGCGTATCCGTAAGATACTGGAGGAGCTCCAGCGCGCCATGCAGGAAGCTGTGGAGACGGGGCAAGCCTTTGCCCCCAGGGGCTTCAACTATACCCCGGCAGAAAGCGATACCGCCACACAGGGCAAAAAAGGAAAAAAGCATACCTTCAGCTTTGAGGATACTGATGCACAGGGAAACGCTGTACAGCGATCCCTGCTCTGCGAGTCCCATATGCGCATTACCGACGGCGATCGCGTCTACTTCTATGCCGATACCGGCAAGGAAACCGTTTACGTCGGCCATGTCGGTGAACATTTGCCCGGCAAGAAGTATGGGTAGAACTATAGAGCAGATTACCTTTGACTTTTTATGAAAGTCAAAGGTAATCTGCTCTAGGGCCTGTTCACGCTATTTGACGAATTATATTCATGGGGTATACTTGCCCCATGAACATAACCAAAGAACAATATGAACGCATTGCTGATTGCTTCCCCCGACAGCGGGGAAATGTTTCCCTGG
>NZ_JAAKEI010000056.1 GCF_011039085.1 Desulfovibrio sp. ZJ369
CTCGTCCACCATGACATAGCGGATTTTTTCCCTGAGGGGCGCAAGCACGCTGTCCTGGTTTTGCGTGAGCAGCCTGTAAGCCTCAAGCTGGATCACCGAGAAGTCCAGCAGATTCTCCTGCTCAAGCAGTTTCTGGTAAAGGGCGTACCACTTGCCGAGCGCCTGTATGGCCTCGTCCGGGTCGGCCATGAGGGCCTCGGCGGAAAGCATCTCTTCGGAGAGCTTGTTCATCCAGCCGCAAAGCAGGGTCGCCTTCTTCCATCGGCTGGTCTGCCTCTCCCCCTTGAGCAGCAGCGTCACCGGGGCGAGTTCCTCAAACTCGCGCAAATGCTGGAAGAAGAAATAGCTCTGGTCAAACTGATCCATCACGGTGAAGTTCTTCTTCAGCCTGGTGAACTCCCGATGCTCCTCAAGCAGACGGAGACAAATGGAGTGGAGCGTGCCGATGTACATTTCGTCCACGTTTACGGTCACGCCTTCCTGCATGAGCCGCCTGGCCACGCGAGAAACGATTTCCTTGGCGACCTTCTCCGTGAACGTGGCCACGAGAAGCTGCTCCGGCTTGACGCCCTTGTTGACGACCAGATGCACGATACGTTCGACAAGGGTAAAGGTCTTGCCGGAACCAGGCCCGGCAATGACCAATACCGGGCCGTTCTCATGCGTGATGACGGCCTGCTGCTGGGGGGTGGGTTGAAAGTCCATCAAATTCCCCTGATTTTGCTTGTCTGTCACCCAAAGAACGCCGATGACATCGGCAGGACGGCAATGCCTCAGTGGAAAAGATAGTTCTTTATTTATAACCCTTTTCGCAAGAAAAGAAAACTTCTGCTGGCACGCCCCGCCGGGGCTTCTCTGCCCGTCGCCTTAGGGCCTATTAACACTTATCAGAAAAAGTCTTGTTTTTTCGGAACACTGCCTCGTACTTCTGCCGGGGAAGGGATTTTCGTTGAACCCTTAGAGCATTTTTTGATTGAAAATGGATATTTTCAATCAAAAGCTGCTCTAATGCTATAACACTCTGGAATAGTTGGTAGAAAAATATCTTACATATTTTTCTACCAACTATACTACCAACATTCTTTCTGGCTTTCAGAGGACTCTATCACCCTTCATCAGCCAACCTCCCCATGCCGGGCGGGTCGCCTCTTGGCATTTTCATTTCCCATACACTTGCCGTACCTTCTGAGCCGACTTCCAGCGCCTGATTCATTTTTTGCAAAGCACCTTGCCTGGTCTCCGAAGCTCAAGCCAGGACACGCATTCGGGCACGCCGGACATGCTGACGTCGCCCTCTTTGCGACGAATAATCCATCCCTGCGGGAAATGGCAATCTCACATCTTCCACGAAGATTGCACTTTCTCACCATGCACACAGGAGGCTCGCAACCTCGAGACGCAAAGACAGCGACACCCCAAAGCGATTCTCGTTTCTCATGGTTTGTCTCCATACCGACACGAGGTGGGCGCGATACACACAATCCCGTCCCGGCTCATACCCCGTAGCGTTCTCCCCATACGCACTGTCACCGCCAGCCTGGCATTCGGATGCCCCCGCTGTCACGCTCACCATGTCGACCATTCTGTGAACCAAATACAGATCGGACGGCTGCCGCATGATGCCCAGACTTTCGCCGCATACCGTCTTCCTGTGAATAGGATGGTTATCCCGTGTCGTCGTCATGCTTATCAGCAGCACACCAGATACAACTCCGCTTCACGTCTGATACGCACTCGCCGCATTCCCGATATCCGCATCATACGTCTCCGTTTTCGCGCGGATGCCTGTTCATTTGTCCGGCATTATCTCCGAGGGCCAGCTTACGTTTGTCTATACGCTGCGCGTATAGCCTCACGGCTGGCGAGGGGCGTTGCCCCTTCGAACCCCGAAAAGCCCAAAGGCAGGAAAAACGGTGAAGTGCGCCAAACTGATCCGCAACATTGCCGTCATCGTGCGCGTGTGCACGGACGAGCATGACATCTTCCACCAAACCTGCCTCGACATCCGCTTGCGAAACACTGCGAAAGAGAACCTACGGACGACTGAAGCCGTGAAGGTATTGACGGAGGTGGTGGCATTGAGCGGCATGTTGCTGAGTTTGCATCATGTGCATCATTGGTGGATGAGCCGGAGGAGGGTCATACTGATGAAAATTTTCCACACGGCACGGGAGCAGACGACAAGCCCAGCCACTATCTTGTGCGTTCGGATTATCCTATCCAGGCAGACACGCCCTCGCCCCAGGTGGTGTGCCACAACCCTGCCATGTTCTGTGCGCTTATCGGCAACACAGGCTTTTTCTCTTCACCCGCAGAGAGAAATCCAACGAAAAAAAGAGGAGGGTATTGCCAAAGTAATGTTTGCTTCCTGCCAAAGCCAGATTCCATGCGGCTCGAAAGTGGCGAAAACATTCAAAAGTTAACACTCTCAAATTACATTGTAAGCGCAACTCCGTCTTGAAATTGTCCCCTGTTGGGAGAGGGGCAGATGCCCTCGGCCAGCGGCGGGACTTCGGGCGCGGAGCCGGCTTTCACCGCCGTCAGGGCATTGCAACTTTCCAAGATTGCAATGCCCTGGGTCGGTTGTCTCATTTGCCGTCTTTGGCGTAGCCGCGCGCCGGTCCATGAGAGTAATCGGTTTTATCCAGCCACTCCTGCGGGTATCCCACAGTTTGGGCCATCTTGTCCGGCGTATTCACGAACCCCTGGGCATACTTGGCGACAAGAAATTCGAAAAGTTTGCCCCAGTCGGCCCGCACAGCTTCAGCATACGCATTGAACCTCTGGTTCCGCTGGGCGGCAGCCTGATGTGGAGCCGAGCTTGCCAGTGCCGCCAGCTCGTCTTCCAGTGTGTCCTGAATGCGGACTCCCTCGGCCTCGTTCAAGGCGGCGCGCGCCTGGATGTCGCGGATCATATACGAATACTTGAGCTGGGCGTAGTTACCCACAAGGTTATAGCTCCACCATGCGCTGTCTCGCGAGAAGGCGCGGGTGTCGCCTTTCTCGTAGCCCTTTGGCAGCGGTCCCACGGTCAGAGGCACAAAGACGGATTCAGCCGGGCGGTCCAGGGCCAGCCAGAGAGTTCCGGCCAAGGGGGCGGGCAGATGGGGCTTCCATTGGCAGATGTAGACATAGCCTGTGTAGTACATGGATATGGGCCGTTCCCACGCGCCGTTGAGCACAGCCTTGGGATCGCCCACATCGCCGTGAGGATCGTAAGGACCGAGGTAGCGTTCCGGTGAACCGAACGGGCCGGCTGCTACCCCCTTGGTCAGATCAAATTCCGTGCCTTCATAATGATCGCGGTGGATGCGCTTTACGTCCTCCACGTTCATCTTTCGATCCGGTCTGATGGAGAAGGGATAGGCGCGAGTGCTGCCGCTTTCCACCCAGGCGGGCAGCCCGGCCGAGGGCGCGGCCAGGGAAAGGGCGCGCCACACGCGGCGCAGGGAATAATAGGGGTGATTGTATTCGCCGTGGCTTACCGAAACAAGCCAGTCCACAGGCAGGGAAGCATCCTTGGGAGAACGCCAGCCAGCCCGTTCTATAACACCCATCAGGCTTTTTCCCCACATCTGGTCGGGATTGCCCGGAACAAGATCGCGGATACGGAATTCATTGGCCGCTACCCAGAAATGACCGTCGGGAACACGCTGGGCCACCCAGAGCCCCCCCGTCCCTTCCGGCGACGGGGCCATTTCCATAATCCAGGCTTCCTTTCCATCGGCCACGGGCAGGGTTTCGCCGGTGCCGTAATAACCATACGTTTCAATAAGCTGCCCCATGAGGGCGACGGCTTCGCGGGCCGTGCGGCAACGCTCCAGAGCCACGCGTGACAATTCCGCCGAGTAAAAGATGCGCTTGCCCGGCTCCGGACCGTTGCTGATGAATGCGCCGTCAGTGCATTCTCCGAACATCAGGCCATGCTCGTTCATGATGCCGTAGTTGCCGTCAATATAGGCGTATGTGTGGACGGCCTGCGGAATGTGACCGATGGGGATGGATGGCGCATTGCCCGGATTGGCGTAACCAGGAGCGCGGTTCTTGTCCACCAGACGCGGGACGAGGAAGGCGTTGAATTGAGGCTGGTCCCCCACGGCTACAGCGCTGGCGTATACCGGGCGCAGGCTGCCCTCGGGCCAGTCGCGGGCGGGGACAAAAACAATGCTCTGGTCGCCCAGATCATTGTCGTCGGAATGGCTTACCAGCATACTGCCGTCGGACGAGGCCCCCGGCGTTACGATGGTGGTGGTGCAGGCCGCGTTTTTGGGCATGGGAGGCAGGCGAAGGGGTTCCGCTGATGCGGTGCCCCGCAGCAGCGTCGCGGTCAGGAATATGGCCAGAATTCGGATCATGTATCGGGGCAACGCCGACGAAAGTAGCGGGGACGTGGTTTTGTCTTTCATCCCTGTTCTCCTTGATTGAATTGTCATCAGCAAGTCCCGGTGTAAAACAGAGCCAGCCCGCCCTTGGCGGTCTCACGGTAACGCGGGTCCATATCCCTCCCCGTGGCGTTCATGGCGCGAATGGTCAGATCCAGCCCTACGGGATGCCAGGTTCCCTGGCCGGATCGGGCCATGACACGGGCGTTCCAGGCTTTGACAGCTCCCATGGCGCAACGGGAAATGCAGGGAATCTGCACATAGCCCCCCACAGGATCGCAGGTCATGCCCAAATGGTGTTCCAGAGCCAGTTCCGCCGCGTTTTCCACCAGTTCGGCACTGCCGTCCAGCACATGGGCGGCAAGGGCTGCCGCCATGGAGGAGGCCACGCCGATTTCTCCCTGACAGCCCACATCCGCTCCGGCAATGCTGGCATGGCGCTTGGCCAGCATCCCCACAAAAGAGGCAACCAGCATTCCGTTCACAAGCTGTTCCCCCTTCAGGTTGCGCTCATGCTCCAGCGCATAAACCACAGCGGGCATAACGCCTGCGGAACCGGCCGTGGGGGCTGTGACGATGGGATGTCCATCGGAATTTTCCTCGGCGGCGGCATGGGCATATGCGCTGAGGCGGGCCAGAAACGCGTCCGCTCCCCCCATGCCTTCCGCCGCCTTGAACATGCCGTTGGCGCGGCGTTCCACCTTGTACGGTCCCTTGAGCTGACCGGAGCGGGCCAGGCCGTTTTCCACCGAAGCGGTCATGGCGTTCACAAAACGCAACAACCCTTGGCGGACATCATCAGGATGCATGCCGGTCAAGGCCGTCTCATTTTCCATGAGAATGACAGGCATGCTTTTGCCCGTGGCCTTCATGCATTCCAGCAGACCGTTCATGCTATCGAAGGCATGCGCCGGTTCGCCGCGTTCCGGGGCTTTCCAGCCTTTCCACTGCAAAAAACCGCCGCCTACGGAATAGTATTCCCGTTCCGCCAGCGTCCTGCCGCCGGCGGCAAGGCTGATTCGCAGCACATCGCTGCAAGGCGCGCCGGCGGCTTCCCCCTTTTCAAAAATGAAGTTGCCCATGCCGAAGGGCAGGGACAGCGGGCCGCAATGGATGGTGACTGTATCGTCTTGCCGGACATAGAGCCCGTCCATGATCTCCACAGTGGCGCTTTCAGGCGTTACCCCCTGCAGCCCCGCGGTGACGGCCTTGTGCGTGCCATGCCCAATGCCCGTATCGGAAAGGCTGCCGTACAGGCGAACCTGCAGCGTATCCGCCTGCCTCAAATCCGCTTCCGGAAGATTGCGCATAAGCTCGAGAAAGTCGTTGCCGGCTTTCATGGGCGCAATTGTGTGCGAGCTGGATGGGCCGGGGCCGATCTTGAACATTTCAAAAACCGTAATGTCCAGCGCCCGTTCCGGGCGGGCACCGGGTTTCCAGGTCGGATCATAACCTCCCAGAACACTGGCAGGAGAAAGGAGAAGGCCCGCCCCTAAGCCTGCCCCCCAATAAAGGAATTGCCTGCGAGTTTTCATGACTCGTCTTCTCCCTGATTTTATGCATTTGCTGATAGAATTCGTGTACGGCGACGGGGAGTTCCAGCGACGGATTCCAGCCGATAAGCGTGGCCATGCGCAGGTTGAGGGCAAGGCTGACCGTCGTTGCAAACACTTGGGAGATAGCGCGCCGCCTTGCGCCCCTGATGAGGGCGTCCATGATTCCCGCGCTGAACCGCCTATGGCGGTAATCATTACAGAAATCTCCTGTCACTATCTGTGATTATGGCTCAAAACCTAACAATAAATCAAGGGTCACCTTCATACGTCAACTCATCAAGTCTTCGGAAAAAGAAGACGAGGAAATCGCGGCTGAAAGGAAGGCCATGCCTGCAACCGACAAGCCCGAAAGTGTCTACCGTCTCTGAACGCCGTCTGGCACCTTGCACTTTTTCCTCTGCCTTTCCCTTTTTGAGAGCGTGAGAAGCGAAGCGCCGAACGCTCTGCCGGAGTCCAGAGGCGAAGCCTTTGGCAGGATGTTAGCTGTGTCAGACAGCTTGAATTATAATGATAAGAACTTGATTTATTATAATAAGTTAGAAAATAAGGTTTTTAATACCCCACAGGATACCCCATAAAAATATGGCTTTGCTTACGCCAAAAAAATTTTCTTTGGAGGGCATGAAACTGGCTGGAAGGAGCTGCTTTTAGAACATTTTGCTTTTGAAATTGAATAATTTCAAAACAAAATGCTCTAAACAATACCCACATGTTTCCAATTTTTTCTAGAGGTGCGCGGAACATACAGAGGGAAAACCAATCGAGTTACACAAGCGAAGAACAGAGTAATTTGCTCTATTTTATATATTTCTTTAGTACTTTTATAAATTCCTTAAAAATTGCTGATGGATTTTTCGCATACACCACTCCATACGGCATGGTATAATCCCATTCCATCGGCAGCGTCACCAGTGAAGGATGCACGTCCGCCCAGATTTCCGGCGTTTCCATGAGGCAGCCAAGCTGTTCGCACTGGTTGAACACTTCCGCATCATAGATATTGGGCATGTCGATGAGACGAATGTTTGCATGATGCCGGTCGATCTCGTCGCGCATCCTGTCCAGCACGGGCGACACGCCGCGCCTGACCAGCATAAGCGATTCTCCCTCAAGATCATCCCATGTCAGCCGTTTTTTCCCCGCCAGGCGATGCTTTTTTGAAAGAGCCACACAGCAGCGTTGCTGCGCCAGCAGGCAGATTGCATACTGTTTTTTCCAATGAAAATTGTCGCACGGGCTGACAAAGCAGTCGATGTCCTTGCCCAGCGATTCCAGCATGGCGGACAGGCTGGCCGGGCTGTCGTCAAAGGGAATAATCCTGATCTGAAAATCCGCGTGTTCCGCATCAATAGCGGCCCATACATCAAGCAAAGGTTTACACGGCCGCAAAAAGGATGTGCCGAGCCTGATAATGCCCTGCCCGGTTCCCGCTATGCGGCGTGCCCGCCGAACCGCATCTTCCGATGCCGCCATGATTCGTTTCGCGTCCTCATAGAGGGACCGGCCCGCCGGGGTCAGTTCCACGCCATGATTCGTGCGCTTGAGTAACGTGACCCCCATTCTCCATTCTAGGGCGTTGATCTGATTCATGATCGAAACAGGCGAGCAAAAACGTGCCGCGGCCGCCTTGGAGAAGCTGCCGCAATCCGCCACCTGAACAAAGACTTCAATACCGGGGTGGAACATGGGGGCCTCCGCGCCGGGTTGCTTTCAGTTTTTCTTAAAACGCTTAAACAATTTTCCGTATTCCCTGTCAAGAGCGGCGTGCCTATAGAGTCCTCAAAGGCGCGGGAACGGAGCGCATCCCTAGAAAAAACGAGGTAAATGCTATGCAAAAAAGAATGTTGGGCAAATTGACCGTATCGGCTTTGGGTTTGGGTTGCATGGGCTTTTCGCAAAGCTATCCGCCCTTTCCCGAAAAGAAGGATTCCATCGCCGTCATACGCAGAGCCGTGGAACTGGGTGTTACGTTTTTTGATACTGCCGAGGTATACGGCCCCTATACCAACGAGGATCTGGTGGGAGAGGCGCTTGAGCCGTACCGGGATCAGGTGGTCATAGCGACCAAATTCGGCTGGAGCATCCCGAAAGACGGCGGAGCCTATACCGACAAGGCGTTCGGGCTGGACAGCAGCCCCGCCGCCATCCGCAAGGCCGTGGAAGGCTCGCTCAAACGCCTCCGCACGGACCATATCGACCTCTATTACCAGCATCGGGTTGATCCCAGGGTGTCCATAGAGGACGTGGCGAACACGGTGAGCGAGCTCATTAAGGAAGGCAAGGTGCTGTATTTCGGGCTTTCCGAAGCGGGTGCGGACATTATCCGCCGGGCGCACGCCGTCTGTCCGGTCAGCGCCGTGCAGAGCGAATATTCCATGTTCTACCGCGATCCGGAACAAAAAATCATCCCCACGCTGGAAGAACTGGGCATCGGCTTCGTGCCCTTCTCTCCTCTGGGCAAGGGCATCCTGAGCGGGCGGTTCCGCCGCGATTCAAAGCTGGACAAGAGCGATTACCGCAGTTCCATCCCGCGCTTTCAGGGCGAAAACTTCCAGAACAACATGAAGCTGGCCGAATTTGTCACGGAACTGGCCACGCGGAAAGGGGTGACTCCGGCGCAAATCGCTCTGGGCTGGGTGCTGGCGCAGAAGGAATGGATGGCGCCCATTCCCGGAACCACGAAAATCAGCCGCCTTGAAGAAAATCTGGGCAGCCTGAATGTTTCCTTTACGGCGGCAGAGCTGGCATCCATCAAGGCGATGCTGGATGGCATTGTCATAACCGGCGCGCGTTACCCTGAAAGCCACGCGAAGCTGGTGGATAATTAGAGCATTTTGCTAATGAAATTAGCAAAACGATCTAGAGCAGATTACCTTTGGCTTTTTATGAAAGCCAAAGGTGGCATTCAGGCGAAAAACGCGGTTTTCGCCTGAATGTACGCCGCGTTGCGGCGGCTGCCGCTTTCGCGTCAGCAGAGCATTTTCAAAGAGAAAATGCTCTAAAAGGCGTAATTCAGTTCCTCAAAATAGGCCCTGGGATGGGCGCAGGCCGGGCAGACCTCCGGCGCATGGTCGCCTTCCACTAGGCAGCCGCACTTCAGGCAACGCCAGATCGTGGGCTTGGGGCGGCAGAACATGCGGCCTTCCCGGATCAGCGCGGCCAGTTCCAGAAAACGCTTTTCATGAAAGGCTTCGGCCACCGCGATATTGCGCATGACCGCGGCGATTTCGGAAAAGCCCTCCCTGGCCGCCACATCCGCGAATGACGGGTACATTTCAGTATGCTCGTAGTGTTCGCCCCCGGCCGCTTCCCTCAGATTGGCCTCGCTGCCCGCAATGACCCCTGCCGGGTACGCGGCCCGGATTTCCACCTCGCCGCCCTCAAGATACTTGAAAAGGCGCTTGGCGTGCGTCTTTTCCTGCAATGCGGTCTCGGCAAAAATGTCCGACACCCAGACAAAGCCGTCTTTTTTGGCCTGGACGGCGTAAAAATCATAACGGTTGCGGGCCTGGGATTCGCCGGCAAAGGCGGTCAGAAGATTTTTCTCCGTCTGCGTTCCTTTCAAAGATTTCATATCCACCTCATATGTGAAGCATGCCTGGCATGGTTGCGCAATTCAAAAAATAAAGGAAAAAACAAGGGGATAGACACTGCTATCCCCGCATAATTTCTACCGGGCTTTGCGTTATCTGTCAAGGCAGGCGCAGTCTGTCCCCAGGGCTGCAGCATCGTATGCGTCTGCTCTGGCCCCGCGCTTTACAGCTCTGGCCGCCTGTGGCAGCCTTGCCACATGCCTGCAAATATCGCCGCCTTCGGCCCTGCCTCTTCCTCCAGATCTCCGTATGCGGTCTTTGCGGCTCCCGCGCCGCAAGCCACCGTATTTTTTACCCTGGCCGACGGCACGCGCCTGGAGGCTGTACTGCGCCGCTCGGCGCGGGCCCGGCGGCCGCGTCTAACACTCACCCCGGCCGGGGATCTTCTGCTGGTAGTCCCGCAAGCCCTGACCCCGGCACGCATTGAGCAGCATCTGCCCCAATTTTTGCCGTGGCTGGAACGGGCCTGGCGCAAGCAGCAAAGCCGCGCGCCCGTGGCCACGCTGCCGGAGCGCATTGTGCTGCCCCTGCCGGATCGGGAATATCTTCTGGAAATTGCCGGGGACTGGGCAGCAGGCCGGCGTCAGATCGCTCAAGCGGCTCGCGCCCCGGAACTCGCGCCCCCTCTGCTGCTCAACGCCGGGGCGCAGCGGCTGCTTGTGCTGGAAGAACCGGGCCGTTTGCGCCTTTTCGGCTCTGTGGACGACCCGGCCGTTTGCGCCCTGGCCCTGCGCCGCTGGTGCCGGGCGGCGGCCGCGCGCCTGCTGCCGCCCTACCTCGCTGCCCTTGCCGCGCAAGGCGGTTTTGCGCTGGCCGGGGTCAGCGTGCGGGATCAGCGCAGCCGTTGGGGAAGCTGCGCGCGCGTGCGCGCGACCCGGGAACAGGCGCAAACCGGGGAGCGCCGCACACCGGCGCGCAGCGGCTTTGCCGGTTTTCTGAGCGCCTTGCTGGGAGACAAAGAGCGCGAAGAATGGACGGAAGCGCCCAAAACGGCGGGGCGCATCAGCCTGAACTGGCGGGCAGCCCTGCTGCCCGTGCCCTTGCTGGAGCACCTCTGCTGGCATGAGCTCTGCCATTTGCGGCAGATGAACCACTCCCCGGCCTACCGGGCCGAGCTGGCGCGCTTTTCGCCGCACTGGCCGGAGATGGAAAAAGCGCTGAACAAAGCCTGGCGCGAGATGTCCTGGTGGGCCCTGCCCGCCACGCCGCCGGCGCGTTAGAGCAGATTAACTTTAAATTTTTTCATACCCGCACGATTCAAACCAGCCCTGGGCATCATTCTGTGTGATCATGCTCAGGGCTTTCGCTACTACCGCATAAAGCTCTTCATGGGTA
>NZ_JAAKEI010000057.1 GCF_011039085.1 Desulfovibrio sp. ZJ369
GTCATGCTTGGGCACCCCGTCTTCCGCGACAAAATACGCGAGTGGTTCAAGGTGCTGCGCAAGGCCAACTGCGGCGTGATCCTGGCCACGCAGAACCTCTCGGACGCCAAAAACAGCGGCATCATGGACGTGATCCTCACGTCCTGCCCGACAGTTATCTATCTGCCCAACAGGCAGGCCCGCAACGACGACGAATACGCCTTCTACCGCAGTTGCGGACTCAATGACCGCCAGATCGGGATTCTGGCCAACGCCACCCCCAAGCGGGATTATTACATGGTCAATCCCTCGGGCCGGCGGCTCTTTCAGCTCGGCCTGGGGCCGGTTGCCCTGTCCTTCACCGGCGTTTCCGACAAGGAAAGCATTGCCCGGATCAAGGCTCTTAAAAGCCAATATGGGAAAGAGTGGCCCTGGATCTGGCTCAAAGAGCGCAACGTCGCCTGACTCCAAGGAGAAAAAGAATGAAAATCCTGTTATGCGCTCTCATTATTACGCTCTCTGCGGCGAATGCCAGTGCCGCGTACACAGTGTATTGCACAAATTGCAGCGACAGAGTGACCCAGGCCATTGAAAAGGCCACCAGCCTTGAGCAGCTCACAACCTTGCTCAAGGAATACGATGAAGCCATTCAGCAAACTGCCGCGCAACTTCAGATGGTGCAACAGAACATCGAGCAATACACCAACATGGTGCAAAACACCGTCATGCTGCCGGCGAACATCATCAGAAAGATTTCTTCGGAGCTCTCCAAGGTCGCGCGAATCACCAATGCGCTGAATACCATGCGCAATGATGTTGCGGGTCTGGGCAATGTCTTTGATGGTCTGTACCAGGCGCAAGCCGAACTGAAAAAACTGGCCAACATGCCCAGAAACATGCTCTCCCAGGGCGGCATGACGTACCGCACAAGCTGGGACAGTTGGAGCCGCCGCGTGGACGATTCCACCAGGGCGACGTTTCAGCTTTCAGGCCAGCAGCTCAAGGATCTGGAAGAGTCCGCCGAGCTGGAAGCTTATATGAATGAGCTGCTTTCCAGCCCGGACGGTCAGCAAAAGGCGCTCATGGCCGGCAATCAGCTTGCGGCTCTGCAAATACAAGAGGCCCGCCAGCTCCGTGAACTCATTGCGACAAAGGTTCAATCGGATCTGGCGAGCCAGGAAAAGGCCGAGAAGGAAAGTCAGATGGGGCAGGAATTACATCGGCAGATGATAAAAAACTTGGATAAGCTGGATACAAAATCGTATCCGGATCCTTTTTAAGGATGCTTGGTAAGTTTTTCAGCATCGTTACGAGAGAGATTTGTATCTCTACTGATGCATTTGTATATCAATACACTTTTATTAACAGTCGTAATTGAAATTTTATCATTGCCTAAATATTCTATTATTGTTGGGCCTCCATTGTCGATGGAAATTTTTATTTCATCTGAAGAAGACGAAATAATGGAATATTTAATGCCAGAAAAGCGTTCTTTTGTTATTTTCATCAGTTCAGGAGAGTTTGGAACTTTGTTCTCTCTACTCCACCAACCAGTTAAATCAAAAGAGAATGCAGGTTGTGCCATGAAGAATAAAAATGCTGATATGAAAATCATAGAAAAAATTCTTCTCATAGGGGTTCTCCTTTGTTTTTCAATATTTCTTTATTCTAGCACTGTTTATGCTGAGGTGCAAGGAGGAAGCGATCTATCAGTATCATCAATAGTAAAAACATTCCATGATGGATTGGCAAAATATGAAAGCGTCATGCTGAAATATGCAAAAATAGTATTTTACTGGTGCGCAGTTCTAGAGGTCGCCTTTCTTGGCGTAAAAATGGTTCTTGGCACTTCTGATGTGCGCGAGACAATCAAAAATTTTTGTTTTGTGCTGCTGGCTGCCGGCTTCTTTCTCGCTGTTATCAACAATTATCATACATGGACGTGGAATGTCATTAATGGACTAAAATCAATAGCTGGTGAAGCAACAACCATCACGGATGCTTCTGATGAACCGTTTACTGTTGGCCTTTCATTGGCAAAAGATATTTTCAAACAAATGGCGTTTTATGAGCCAGCAAAGTCCCTGGCTTATATCCTGGCAGGGATGGCAATTTTGTTTTGCTTCACACTTATTACGTTACAAATGATTCTCATCAAATGCGAATGCATTGTAGCAATGTGTGCTTCATCCATTCTTCTTGGTCTTGGAGCCACCTCATTTCTTAGAGATTATGCCATAAATACATTGCGCTATGTTTTTGCCGTGGCTTTCAAGCTGATGGTTATGCAGCTTGTCATTGGAGTCGGTATTGATTTCATCAGGAAGCTGAAAGTTGCTGAGGATATGGATTGGGCTCAGATCGGCGTCACAATTTCCTTTTGCGTCATTTTCTACTGCCTTGTCAAAACCCTGCCGGACGTGGTGGCCGGGATCATCCAGGGCTCACACGTCAGCACGGGCAATGCTCTTACTTCCACAGTCGCGGCAATGGGTGCCGGCATGATGGGCGCGGGCATGGCCGCCAGCTCCGGCATGGCCAACATTGGCCGGGCCGCCCAGCTTGCCAAAGCGGAAGGCGCTCAGGGCATGGGCGGCATGCTTAAGGGCACAGCCGGCAATCTCTGGAACGCCAGCCGTGAAGCCATGCACAACAGAGGCCAGCGCCAGGGCAGTGTCGCTTCATCGCTGCGGGAACGGATTGAGGCCGCACGCCTCAAGAAGGATTAACCCCATGAGTACGAAAAAGGCTTCGCTTAAACAGAGATCCCGAAAACTTTCTTCATCTTTTAGCATAGGAATGTTTTGTTATGTAATGGGTTGGGCAGGGTCCCTCATTATCCTTTTGTCCTTTCTTTATGGGTATATCATGCTGGAGAGAAAAATTTATATTGGGGGTTTTTTTATTCTTATTATTCCTTCGATTTTTTTATTTCGCTTACTTTATAAGGATAACAATAAAGACACTGAAGATAATATGCAAAATTATATTAAATTATGTGGATTAATTTTGTTTATGATTACATCAATTTTAACATTTTTTATTATTTACAATCAGGTCGCCTGCTAACAGCTCAAGACCAAGGATACCTATCATGAGCATTTTCGCCAAAAAAGCCAACTCTGGAATCGTGGGTTCCAAGCCCTCTGAGGGCCATAACCCCTATCTCAACGCCCGTCAGGAATGGCTGGAGCGCTACGGCTCGTACATCAGCCGCGCGGCGCAATGGCGCATGACAGCATTCATTGCCTTGCTGCTCCTGGGCGGCTCTATTACGGCCAACGTCATTCAGGCGAACCAGGTCAAGGCCATCCCATACATCATCGAAGTGGACAAGCTGGGCAAGGCTGCCGTGGCGGCTCGCGCGGATCAGGCCAGCGCCGCGCCCTTGCGTTTGATCCAGGCTGAAATCGCGGCCTGCATCGCAGACTGGCGCACAGTCACAGCGGACATTGAGCTGCAAAAGCAGATGATCCAGCGTCTCAGCTATTTCGTGGCGGGCAGCGCCAAGGGCGTGCTCAAGGAATGGTTCACAACCAACAATCCGTATGAAATTGCCAAGTCCGGCAAGCTGGTCCATGTGGCGATCAAAAGCCTGCCTTTGCCGGTAAGCGCCAATTCCTACCGGGTGGAGTGGACGGAGACAACCCGTGCGCATACGGGCGTGGCTCTGGAAAGCCATACCTATGAGGCCACGGTCAGTGTCCAGATCAACCCGCCCACGTCTGAAGCCGTGCTGTTGCGCAATCCCGGTGGCGTGTACATCACCAGCCTTACGGCGAGCCGCGTATTCAAAACTGCCGCGCCTGCCGCTTCTTCGGCAAAGGCACAATAGGAGTTCCCCATGAAAAGGATTGTTGTTTCCCTGCTGCTGATATGCTGCTTTCTCCCTGGAGTCGTTGCGGGCGCGGCCCCTTCCGGGGGCTCGTCGTCCGCTGCTGCCGACCCGGCCTCAGCGCCGCCGTTGCCGGCCGATTTTCTGAACACGCCTCCGGACTTTCTCAGCAATGACACCGTGCCGCTGAGCAAGCGCGAACGGCAGTCCCTTACCCTGACCCGTGATTGGGCCGGACGCGGCCCGGCTCCGGTGCTCTCGCACTCCGGCAAGCTTGTTTATGTGCACGGCGCGTCCCTGCCCACCATCCTGGCCAGCCCCATGCAGGTCTGCGACGTGGAACTCCAGCCCGGGGAGAAGGTCAATGAGGTGATCGTAGGCGATTCGGCGCGCTGGATGGTGGAAACGGGCACTGCCGGCAACACCACGCACCTCTTCATCAAGCCCGTGGACGCCGGGCTGGAAACAAGCGCCGTGATCACCACAGATCGCCGCATTTATCATCTGCGGCTTATTTCCCGGCGCTCCGGACATACGCCGTATGTGGGCTTTGTCTACGCCGACGCCATGAAACTCCGGCTTGCGGAAGAGAAAGCCGCCAGAGAGCAGGAAGTCCAGCGCAATACGGCCAGGATCGACGGCAGGGACGTCGATATTTCCGGCCTGAATTTCAATTTCGAGGTGAAAGGCAAGGCATCCTGGAAGCCTGAGCGCGTTTTTGACGACGGCCAGAAAATCTATATCCACCTGCCCCGGAAAAGCACGGAAATGCCCGTGCTCCTGGCGCGGAAGGGCGGCGAAAACGTCCTGGTCAATTACCGCGTGGACGGCAGGAACATGATTGTGGACGGTCTGTTTGACGACATCTCCCTTCTGCTGGGCGTGGGCTCCAGAAAGGAAGAAGTGCGGATCATCAGGAAGGCGCAATGAGCGACGAATCTCCCAATGCTCTTGTCATGTCGCCCGCGCCGCTTGTGGCGCGGATGGGCCGCTGGCCGCTCTATGTGCTGCTGGCTGTGCTCGTGCTCCTGCTTGCGGCGCTGATTTACAGCGTGAGCTTCATGCACGATCCCAACAAAAAAAAGGAGGAAGAGGTCAAAAAAGCGGCTGTGAGCGAAGAGGAAAAGCCGGTCTGGCTGGTGGAAGGGAGCGGCCTGGCGCTTGATCCCAAAAAAGACAGGACAAGCGGCGTGCTGGCTCCGCCGGAACCGGCCAAGCCGGAACCCCTGGTGGTTGTCCAGCGTGAGGAAAAGCCGGATCAACAGGCGGAAAATGTTCGCCGCGTCAAAACGCAGGCGTATATGAGCGCGCTTTCCGCGCCCCTGGTCGCCAAACGTGTGAGCAGCCCCAACACGGCTTCCGTATCTCCTGCCGCGCCCGCAACCGGCTCCGCGCCGTCTGGCGGCCAAAATGCCGTTTCCGCCACGGCCTCAGCCGGAAGCGACAACTACTATGACCCGGCCGCTGATCGGGACAAGGAAGCCTTTTTGGATCGCGCGCGCAAGGACACGTCCTGGCAGCTCCGGGAACAGCGCACGCCGGGCATGCCGCTGGAGCTGAAGACCGGCGCGGTCATTCCGGGCATCATGCTGACGGGCGTCAATTCGGATCTGCCCGGCAACATGATCGCCCAGGTTTCCCGGCACGTCTTTGACTCCGCCACCGGGCAAAACCTGCTCATTCCCCAGGGCGCCAAAATTTACGGCGTCTATGACTCCCGCATTGTCTACGGCCAGGAGCGCGTGCTGATCGCCTGGAACCGCCTGATCTTTCCGGATGGTTCCTCCATCTCCCTTGGAGCCATGCCCGGCGCGGACATGGCCGGCATGGCCGGCTTCCATGACGACGTCAACAATCACTACATGCGCATTTTCGGCTCGGCGCTGATGATGTCGCTGGTTTCCGGCGGCATGGCCTATGCCTTGGATGGCGTCAACGACAGTACGGAAACCGAGAACGGGACGCGCATGACCGATGAAATGACGGCTTCTCTGGCCCAACAGCTTGGCCAGACCACCACGACGCTGCTCCAGCGCAATCTGAGCATCAAGCCCACGCTGGAGATCCGGCCCGGCTATCAGTTCAACATTGTCGTGACCAGGGACGTGATTTTCAAGGAACCCTATACCCGCTGGCGGCATTGATCCCCGGTCGCGCGTTTTTGTTGGAGAGAATCATGGCGCAACAGGAATACGGCCTTCAGGAATCAAGACCCGGGCGCAAAGCCGCTCCCTGGTGGTTGCTGCCCCTGCTGCCGGCGCTGGCGCTCCTGGGCATGGGCATGGCCACGCTGAAGGCGGCCTCGGATTATGGATTTCAGCCGGCTCTGGGGCAGCCGTGGTTTACCCTTTTCGGCATCCCGATGTATGCGCCCTGGAGCATCTTCACCTGGGAGGGCATTGCCCCGTCGGTCATGGACAATGCCATGACGGTCGGCCAGGCCTTTTTCATCCTGCCCCTGCTGCTTACCGTGCTTTGCGCGCTGGCCCTGCGGCGGCTGAAAGGCAACAAGAGCCTTCACGGCTCGGCGCGTTGGGCTCGGAAAAACGAGATCGAACGCATGGGCTATTTCGACGGCAAGGGCGTCTATGTGGGCGGCTGGTTTGACGCCAGGGGGAATGTCCTGCGCTATCTCCGGCACAACGGCCCGGAACATATTCTCTGCTTCGCGCCCACACGTTCGGGCAAAGGCGTGGGCCTGATCCTGCCCACGCTGCTATCCTGGCCGGGATCCAGCCTGACCCTGGACATCAAGGGCGAGAATTGGGCGCTGACCTCCGGCTGGCGCAAGTCTCAGGGGCATACGACGCTGCGCTTCGCGCCCGCGGACGCGTCCGGTTCCGGCTGCGCCTTCAATCCTTTGGATGAAGTCCGCCTGACGCAACTGGAAGCCGTGCAAGACGTGCAAAACATGGCGCTCATGCTGGTGGACCCTGACGGCAAAGGCCTGGCGGATCACTGGACCAAGGCGGCCTTTGCCTTTTTCTCCGGCCTGATCCTGCATTGCTGCGTCATGGTGCGGCACAAGGAGGGCCGTATGCCCACGCTTCAGGAACTGACCATCATGATGTCCGATCCCGATCGCAGCTCTGCCGAGCTGCTGGACGAAATGATGGGCACGGATCACGCAATGCTGTTCAACGAGTTCGCTCCGGACGCCGACGCGCGCGTGGGGGACGCCTGCCATATCTTCATTGCCAGTTCCGCGCGGGAAATGGCCTCCAAGGCGGACAACGAGGCCTCCGGCGTCCTGTCGTCGGCCCTGGTCAATATGGCCATCTACCGCGATCCGATCATCAATATCAACACGGCCCGCTCGGATTTTCACATCCATGATCTGATGCACGATGAAAAGCCCGTGGACCTCTATCTGGTGACGCCGCCGGACGGCATAGACCGGGTGCGTCCGCTGATGCGCCTTCTGCTGGATCTGATTATCCGCCGCGTCTGCGCCAGGATGGAATTTGCCGACGGCGCGAGCAAGGCGGGCTATCTGCATCGGCTGCTGCTGATGCTGGACGAACTTACCAGCCTGGGCAAGCTCCCCATTCTGGAGAAAGCCATTGCCTACATCGCCGGTTATGGCGGCAAACTGTACATCATCGTCCAGAACATAAAGCAGCTCAACGAGGCATACGGCAAAGACAATGCCCTTATGGCCAACTGCCATGTGCGCATTGCCTATGCGCCCAATGATCCGGACACGGCGGAGCTGCTTTCCAGAATGACGGGCAAGACCACGGTGGTGGAAAAGAAAACCTCCATCTCCATCGGCAAGGCCGGGCGTTCCCGCTCCATCAACATGGCGGAAACGGCCCGGCCCCTGCTGACGCCGGATGAATGCTCGCGCCTGCCCGGCGCGGAAAAAGACAGTGAGGGCAAGGTCACAAAACCCGGCCATATGCTGATCTTCACTGCCGGCCAGTATCCTGTTTACGGGATGCAGATCCTCTATTTCAAAGATCCCACATTTTCGCGGCGCTCCAAAATGCCCGCGCCTGGCCTTTCTGAAAAGTACCCCGACGGCATCACGGATTCGCTGTACTTTCCCCGCCCTGCGGAATGGTTTTCTCCGGTGGAAAAGCCCCGGGAGGAAAAAAAGCCGGATGTGCCGGCGCAAGTCCGTCCCGCCACCTTCGAGAGCTTTCTGGAGGATCGGGGATGAAGGCATTTTCAGTCTTTTTTGCCGCTTTCTCCCTGCTGCTGTTGCTGCTGTATGGCGCGGGCTTCCGTTGCAACCCCACGCCATCCCTGCCCAAAGGCATTTACCGCATTGCGCCCGGCGCTCCGGAGCGCGGCGATCTCGTCGCCTTTTGCCTGGAGTCTGCCGTCTGGACGCCTGAGGCCAGGGAGCGCGGCTATCTTGAATCAGGCTCCTGCCCCTCCGGCCTGCGTCCCCTGCTCAAACGTCTGGCCGGCTTGCCGGGGGATGCCGTGGATGTGACGCCTGACGGCATGAAAATCGTGCCCGTCACCGGGCCGGGCCGCTTTTGGCCCGCGCCGGCTCGGGATCGCGACAGCATGGGCCGTCCCTTGCCGGCAGGCTCGCTGCGATCCGGCGGGATCCCTGCGGGCATGGCCCTGGTGCTGGCCGAGCATCCGGGCAGCTTTGACAGTCGTTTTTTCGGGCTCGTGCCTCTGGCGCGCATGGCCAGGGTAGAGCCCGTTTTCACCTTCACTCAAGGAGAACACCATGAATAAGGACGAAGTAAACGCTGTGGCCGCGGACGCTTTCAACCAGGCTCAGGACGGCCTGGCCGTGCCGCTGGATCCTGAAATGGCGGAAGGCATGGGAGCATTCGCGGAACAGGCCCTGACGCTTCAGGATGTGCTGGACGCCCCCCTTCTCACGACTGAAGGAGAAGAAGATGACCAGGGATAAAAAAGAGCGGATCCCGTTCCATGTGGCATTCGCCGAAAAGGTCATCAAAATGCTGGAAGAGGGCACGGCTCCCTGGCAGAAGCCGTGGCATCCGGCGGAAAATCTCGCGCCGCGCAATCCGCTTTCCGGCACTGTCTACAGGGGCGTGAACCGGCTGCATCTGGCCATGTCCGGCGCGGTATCCGGCTATGAGGATCCGCGCTGGATGACGCTCAAGCAGGCCAATGAGGCCGGTTATCGCATCAAGCCGGGCAGCCGCTCCACAACCGTGGTCTATTACCAGTTTGTCAAAGAACAGGATCGATTGGATGAAAATGGTCAGCCGGTCCTGGGCGATGACGGCAAGCCCCTGAAGGAAACTGTCGCGCTTGAGCGGCCCATTCTGCGCATGGCGCGCGTTTTCAATGCGCAGCAGGTGGAAAACTTCCCTCCGATCCCGGCGCAAGAGAAGGCCTTTGCCTGGAATCCCCAGGAAAAGGCTGAAGCTGTCCTGACCAATTCCGGCGCTGTCATCAAGCATGATCAGCATGATCGGGCCTTCTACTCCCTCCTGTCTGATAGCATTCATCTTCCACCCAAGGGCAGTTTTGATCAGGCCGACAAATACTATGCCACGGCCCTGCACGAGCTTGGGCACTGGACGGGCGCGCCCACGCGCATGAACCGCGAGTTCGGCCCCAGGGGCTCCAAAGCCTATGCCAAGGAAGAACTGCGCGCGGAAATCAGTTCGTGGATGGTCGGACAAGACATTGGTGTGGGTCATGAACCCGGCCAACATGCGGCCTATGTGAAGTCCTGGGTACAGGCGCTCAGGGAAGATCCGCTGGAAATCATGCGTGCCTGCCGGGATGCGGAGCAGATCCGCGACTATGTTCTGGGGTTGGAAATGCAGAAGGAAAAGACTCGTGAGCAGAGTGTGGAACGCGGGCAAGAGGCCGCCAGCATGGCCGCGCCTGCCGGCGCGCCGGTTTTGGATCCTGCGCCGGCCAAAACCTATCTCCATGTGGCCTACAAAGACAAGGAGGCCGCCAAGTCCCTGGGAGCCCGCTGGGATGGCAGGCAAAAACGGTGGTACGCGCCGCAAGGCACGAATCTTGAGCCTCTGCGGCGTTTCCTGACGCCGCTGGAACATGCTTTCGCCAGTGCCAGTGCCGCCGCGCCGGCGGAAAATCTCTCTCCCCAGGAAGAGTTTGCCCGCAAACTGACGGATCTGGGCCTGGACCTCAAGGGCCGGCTCCCGGAACTGGACGGCAAGCTGCACCGCGTCCCTCTGCTCGCCAAAAGCGGCAGGGGCGTGGATGGAGCGTATTGCCTTCACGGCGACGGCATTCCCGCCGGGTGGGCGCAAAACCATGTCACCGGCGAAAAGGTGACGCTTGTGGCCACGGGCGTTGTGCTTTCGCCGGCGGAACGGGAACGGCAGCAACAGGAACGGGCCGCGCGGCTTCAGACGGCGGAAGCGGAACGGATCAGGGAGCAGGATGCTGCCGCCCAACGCTGCCAGAGCATGTGGGAGAGCTTCAGTCCAGCCGTCTCGTCTCCCTATCTGGAGAAAAAAGGCGTGGAAGCCTTTGGCCTCAAGGAAGATCAGGGGAACCTGATTGTTCCTCTGCGGAACATCCACGGCGAGTTGCGGGGATTCCAGGCCATCGCGCCGGATGGCCGGAAGGGTCTTGCCACGGGCATTGGGAAAAAAGGCAATTTTCATCTGATCGGCGC
>NZ_JAAKEI010000058.1 GCF_011039085.1 Desulfovibrio sp. ZJ369
CCGTGGAGTGGTGCGAGTAAATTGAAATCCACAATTCTTGCAGCGATACCGTTGTTTTCCCAGAATCTTTCCGCTTCGATATACCGTGCTGGCATGGCACTTGGGGCAGTCGGGCTTTGCTTCCATGGGCTCCTCCTTTTGGAGGAATATAACACATTTACATCATATTATTAATACCCTCGTTTTTTTGCCGCAAAGGCAAAAGTCCTCAATGGAAAAATCGCCCTCGGAGCATGTTACCTTTACAATGCTCTCACGCCGCATGTCTCCCTCAGGGAGACGAAAGCGCAGGCGTCGGGAAGCGCGGCTTTTGGAAAAATGTCTTGTCTTCCCGGTCGTAAAATTCAGAGTACAGACTGCGGCGTTCAGCCCATGCGCGATGAGCCGCATACACTTTGCTGCGCGGCGTGTTCTCGAAAAACTCCCGCGCTATAGGCCAGCCGCTATTTTATTATGGCAAAAGTGTTGACCTTGCCCGCAGCGGCCTTATTTTTTGTCGTTAGAGCGGTTTGCTGTTGAAAACGGCAACCGCTCTGGCGGCCGCGGGAGCGGACGCCCGCGCCGAATGAGCCTGAAAACCACGCTTTTCAGGCGCTTGTCCCGCTTGCGGGGACTTGTCCCGCTTGCGGGGAAATGATGGCAGCGCCGCTTTTGAAATTGAATAATTTCAAAAGCAAAATGCTCTAGTGTCACACCCGCACGGGGGGAGAGCAGAACATGGCAGTATCATATAAAGATTACTACAAATTGTTGGGCGTGGAGCGCGGGGCCAGGGCCGAGGATATTTCCAAGGCGTATAAAAAGCTGGCGCGCAAATACCATCCCGATCTTAATCCGGGCGACAAGCAGTCCGAAGAAAAATTCAAGGAAGTCAACGAAGCCTATGAGGTGCTCAAGGACCCGGAAAAGCGCAGGCTGTACGATCAACTTGGGCCTGACTGGCAGCATGGGCAGCAGTTCCAGGGCGCGCCGGGCTTTGGGAACGCGCATTTTACGTTTAACGGCAAGAGCTTTGACGGCTCCGGCTTTTCCGATTTTTTTGAAACCCTGTTCGGCGGCGCGGCCGGCGGCGCAGGCAGTGGCCGGGGCACGCAATTCGGCCCTGATCCTTTTGGCGGATTTTCCGCCCGGCAACGGCGCGGCCGCGATGTGGAGGCCGAGCTGCCCCTGAGTCTGGAGGAAGTGGCGCGCGGCGGTCGCCGTACTGTGACGCTGCAGATGCCCCAGGGGCCCAAAACACTGGAAGTTACTGTGCCCGCGGGCATTCGCGACGGCGCGAAACTACGCCTGGCCGGGCAGGGCGATCCAGTGCCCGGCGGCACGCCCGGCGATTTATTCCTTCGCGTGCGTTACCTGCCGCATCATCTGTTCAAGGTTGATGGCGACAGTCTGCAGTGCGACGTATGGCTCGCGCCGTGGGAAGCAACGCTGGGCGCCAAGGTGCCGGTGCCCACGCTGGAGGGCCAGGTGGAGCTGACCATCCCGCCCGGATCCAGTTCGGGCCGCAAGTTCCGCCTGCGCGGCAAAGGCATGGGCAGCGGCGTCAACCGCGGCGATCTGCTGGCAAGGGTAATGATCAAGGCGCCCGCCCAGTTGAGCGCGCCCGAGCGCGAGCTCTGGCAGAAGCTGGCGGACACATCGGCCTTTCAGGCTCGCGCCTAGCCAGGTGGAGGTGCTGATATGAGCATGACCAAAAAACCATCCTCGCTGCCTGCGCCGTCCGCGGTCATGGCCTGGGAGGAATTTGTGGAAATTACCGGCGTGGCGCCGGAGCGCCTGCAGGAGCTGCTTTCCCTGGGCTGGCTTGAAACCCGGACCAGCGCGACGCAAACATATCTGTTCCGCGACGCCGATATTTACAGAGTGCGCAAACTGGAGCGCATTTGCTGCGATTTTGAACTGCCGGTGGTGGGCGGCACGATCATTGTGGATTTGCTGGAGCGCATCGACGCGCTGGAGAGAACTGTGCGCAGCCTGCAGGGATTTGAAGAGTAGCCGCGGCGTTCGGCGCTGCGGTTTGCTGCTATGCCTCCGGGCCTGATGCCCCGGCATTGTGTGGAGGAAAAGATGGATATCAACAAATTTACGGAAAAAGCGCGCGAAGCGGTGAGCGAGGCCCAGACGATCGCCGCGGGCATGGGCCATCAGGGCACGGATGCCGAGCATCTGACTCTGGCCCTGGTGCAGCAGGAAAAGGGCATTGTGCCCCGCATTCTGGAACACATGGGCGTGCAGCCCAGGGCCCTGGCCGTGGCCCTGGAAACCGCGCTGCGCAAGCGGCCTTCGGTTTCCGGCGGCGGCATGGATCCCACCAGGATCATGATCACCCCGCGTCTGGCAAAGGTTTTGGGCGAAGCCCAGAACGAGGCCCGGCGCATGAAGGATGAATACGTCAGCGTGGATCATCTTTTCGCCGCGCTGACCGAGGTGGAGCCCTCCACTCCCCTGGGCCAGATTTTCAAGGAATACAAGCTCACCCGCGCGGGCTTTGTGCAAGCTATGGAAGAGCTGCGCGGCGGCGCGCACATCACCAGCGCCAATCCCGAAGATACGTTCGAGGCCCTGAGCAAGTATGCCCGGGATCTGGTGGAAGCTGCGCGCCAGGGCAAAATGGACCCGGTTATCGGCCGCGACGCGGAAATCCGCAGGGTGATACGCATTCTTTCGCGCCGCACCAAGAACAATCCGGTCTTGATCGGCGAGGCAGGGGTGGGCAAAACCGCCATCGTGGAAGGTCTGGCCTTTCGTATCGTCAAGGGCGACGTGCCTGAGGGGCTCAAGGGCCGCAAGCTCTACGCCCTGGACATGGGCGCGCTGATCGCCGGGGCCAAGTACCGCGGCGAGTTTGAAGAACGGCTCAAGGCCGTGCTCGGCGAGGTGGAAAAGAGCGAGGGCAACATCATCCTGTTCATCGACGAGCTGCATACCATTGTGGGCGCGGGCAAAACCGAAGGCTCCATGGATGCGGGCAATCTGCTCAAGCCCATGCTGGCGCGCGGCGAGCTGCATTGCATCGGCGCCACCACGGTGGACGAATACCGTAAGTATATTGAAAAAGATCCCGCCCTGGAGCGGCGCTTCCAGCCCGTGCTTGTGGAAGAACCTTCGGTGGAGGACACCATCTCCATTCTGCGCGGCCTGAAGGATCGCTTCGAGGTGCATCACGGGGTGCGGATCAGCGACTCGGCCATTGTGGAGGCCGTGGTGCTCTCCAACCGCTACATCACCGACCGCCAGTTGCCGGACAAGGCCATTGATCTCATCGACGAGGCCGCAGCCATGATCCGCACGGAGATCGATTCCCTGCCCGCCGATCTGGACGAGGTCAACCGCAAGGTCATGCAACTTGAAATTGAGCGGGAAGCCCTGCGCCGCGAGACTGACGAAGCCTCGCGCGAGCGCCTGGAACGGCTGGAAAATGAGCTCTCCGAGCTGCGCTCCCAGCAGGCCGGCATGCGCAAGCAGTGGGAAAGCGAAAAGGGTTCCATTGACAATGTGCGCAAGCTCAAGGAGCAGATTGAGCAGACCAGGCTGGCCATCGAGCAGGCCGAACGGGCCTATGACCTGAACAGGGCGGCCGAGCTCAAGTACTCAAAATTGCTGGAACTGGAGAAAAAACTGGCCGAGCTTTCGGGCGGCAGGCCCGAAGGCGGCCCGCGTTTGTTGCGCGAGGAAGTGCGCCCGGACGACGTGGCGGAAATCGTGGCCAAATGGACGGGCATCCCGGTCACCCGGCTGTTGGAATCCGAACGCGAAAAACTGCTCCGCCTGGGCGAAGAGCTGCACAAGCGGGTCGTGGGTCAGGACGAGGCGGTCACGGCCGTGGCCGATGCCGTGCTGCGCGCGCGGGCCGGGCTTTCCGATCCGGCGCGGCCCACGGGTTCCTTTATTTTCCTGGGGCCCACGGGCGTGGGCAAAACCGAGCTTTCCAAGGCCCTGGCCGAAGCGCTCTTCGACACCGAGGACAATATGGTGCGCCTGGACATGAGCGAGTACATGGAAAAGCATTCCGTCTCGCGGCTGATCGGCGCGCCTCCGGGCTATGTGGGCTATGACGAGGGCGGCCAGCTTACCGAGGCCGTGCGCCGCAAGCCCTATTCCGTGATTTTGTTCGACGAGATCGAAAAGGCGCATCCGGACGTGTTCAACACCTTGCTGCAATTGCTGGACGACGGGCGGCTGACGGACAGCCAGGGCCGCACCGTGGACTTCCGCAACTGCATTGTGATCATGACGTCCAATATCGGCTCCATGCATCTGCTGGACGGCATTTCGCCCGACGGCACGTTGAAAGAAGGCGCCCGGGAACAGGTCATGGATGAATTGCGCGCGCACTTCCGGCCAGAGTTTCTGAACCGGGTGGATGAAACCGTGGTCTTTCTGCCGCTCAGGCGGGATCAGATCGCGCGCATTGTGGAATTGCAGCTGGCGCGTCTGCGTCGTCGTCTGGAGGATCGCAAAATCAAGCTCTCCATGACCGACGCGGCACGGGATTTCATTGCCGGTGCGGGCTACGATCCGGTCTACGGGGCGCGCCCGCTCAAGCGCTATGTGCAACAGTATGTGGAAACGCCTCTGGCCCGTGAGCTGGTCAGCGGCAAGATCCGCGACGGCCAGCATGTGACCGTGGACGTCAGAGACTCCGGGCTGACCTTCAAGGCCCAATAGAGCATTTTGCTTTTGAAATTATTCAATTTCAAAAGCGGCGCTGCCGTCATTTCGCCTGAAAAGCGTGGTTTTCAGGCTCATTCGGCGCGGGCGTCCGCTTTCGCGGCCGCCAGAGCGGTTGCCGTTTTCAACAGCAAACCGCTCTAGCCTTTGCCGCGCAGGCGAAAGCTCTGGCAGACCGCGCCGGCCCTGGCGCGGCCTGCCTTGCCGTTTGCCGGGCAAGAGGCTATTACCGGTCTGTTTTGACGTACACGCCATCGGGCGGAGCAAGGAGTTGTTCATGACCAAAAACGCGGCTCTTATTCTGGCGGCCGGCAAGGGCACTCGCATGCATTCGGAGCGGCCCAAGGTTTTGCAGACTTTGTTGGGCGAGCCCATGCTGGCCTATGTGCGCGAAGCTCTGCGGCCGGTTTTCGGCGAGGAAATCTGGATGGTGGTGGGGCATCGGGCTGAAATGGTCCAGGCGGCCTTTCCGGATGCGCGCCTGGTGTTCCAGAGCGAGCAGCTCGGCACGGGTCATGCCCTGATGCAGGCTCTGCCTGCGCTTTCCGAGGCCGGTTGCAGCCATCTGCTGGTGGTCAACGGCGATGCGCCCTTGCTCTCCGAGGAACTGACGCGCGATTTTATGGCTGAGTCGGCCGGGGCGGACCTGGCCTTCGCAACGATTGTTCCGGATAATCCCGGCGCTTATGGGCGGGTGGTGCGCCAACAGGGCCGGGTGATCGGCATTGTGGAAGCCAGGGATTACGATCCGGCCCGCTACGGCCCGGAAAGCGGCGAAGTCAACGCCGGCATGTACTGGCTCAATCTGGCCGCGGTGGAAAGCCTGCTGCCGCGCCTGAGCAACGACAACAAGAGCGGCGAATACTACATCACGGATCTGATCGGCCTGGCCGTAGCGGGAAAGTATACTGTCCGCGGCGTGCAGTGCGGCCGTGACGACAGCCTGCTGGGCGTCAATTCTCCCCTGGAGCTTTCCCGTCTGGAAGAAGTGCTGCGCGCCCGCACAGCGGAACAGTTGCTGGCCGCGGGCGTCATCCTGCATGCGCCGGATCTGGTGCGGGTGAGCCCTCTGGCCAGGGTGGAGCCGGGCGCGGAGCTGACCGGCCCCTGCGAAGTCAGCGGCCGCACGGAAATCCGGCGCGGCGCGTCTGTGGCTTCGCATTGCGTGCTGCGCGACAGCCTGATCGGCACGAGCGCCGAGATACGTTCCTTTTCGCACCTTGACGGCGCACGGGTGGGCGAGGGCGCGCTGGTCGGGCCTTTTGCGCGCTTGCGGCCCGGCGCTGTGCTGGAAGCCGACTCCCATGTGGGCAACTTCGTGGAACTTAAAAAGGCCCGCCTGGGCAAAGGAGCCAAGGCCAATCACCTGAGTTATCTGGGCGACGCCCAGATTGGCGCGGGGGCCAATATCGGCGCGGGCACAATCACATGTAATTATGACGGCAGGCACAAGTACCAGACAAAAATCGGAGAAAAGGCCTTTATCGGCAGCAATACGGCGTTGGTGGCGCCGGTCAGCGTCGGCGACAATGCCCTGGTGGGCGCGGGTTCGGTGATCACCAGGGACGTGCCCGGCAATGAAATGGGCATAGCCCGCAGTCGTCAGAAGAATTTGCCGCGCAGGGGGTGACGGTCCGGGGTTGCGGCGTAGCGCGAAGGACTGCTGTCGCCATCCGTAACGCCCTGCGGGCGAACGGCTGCCGCAGCCCGCAGCCGCCAGAAGAATCTGCCGCGCAGGGGGTGAAGGTCCGGGGTTGCGACGTAGCGCCAGGGACTGCTGTCGCCATCCGTAACGCCCTGCGGGCGAACGGCTGCCGCAACCCGCGGCCGTCAGAAAAATCTGCCGCGCAGGGGGTGAAGGTTCGGGGTTGTGCGCCTTTTACGCGTATGGCTGCGCTGCTGGCGGAAAAAAATTCCTTCCCGGATCTGCAGGAAATGGCTTGCGCCCTGAGAGCCGCGTATCTTGCCGTTTTTCTCCTTTTCCGCGCCTGCCGCCGCAGCCTTTGCTGCCGCGCCCGGAGCTTTTTTTGCTTTGCAGGGTACCATCCATTCTTGCCAAGCCTGGGGGGCGGTGCTATCTACAGACTATGGAACTTCTGGAACGGCTTGAATCGCATGTTACGGCGCTTCTCGCAACGCTGGACCGCCTCAAGGCGGAGAATGCGCGTCTTCGCGCCGAATCTTCCGCTCTTGTGGCGGAAAAGGCGGTTCTGGAAGAGGAAAACCGCAAGCTGCATGAATCCTTTGCCAAGGAAGAAGCCTTGCGCACTGAGGCGCTCAAGCGAATTGACGCCCTGTTGCGCAGGATTCAGGAGCATGACAGCATTGAGTAGGTTTTTGTGAGCCAGGGAAACATCAACCTTACCGTTCTCGGTCTTGAGATAGCATTCAGGCCCGGTGCCGACATGGAGCGCGTCAAACGCGCCGTGCGGCTGGTGGAAGAACGGTTTGCAGACCAGAAGCTGAGGTCCCACGGAGGGCAGAGCAAGGACATTCTGCTCACCTTTCTGGCCCTTGGACTGGCGGATGAGTTGTTGCAATCGCAGAAAAAGTCGGCTGATGTGCAGAATCGCATCAGTTCCCTGCTTTCACAGATAGAGGAATCCGTTTAGACTCTTTTGGGCGTTTTCCCTGGGGTGTGCGTGATTTATGCCTCGGTGCTAACCTGACAAGCATTGAACAATGGGAGCCGTCTCTGCTTTTTGTGTGCATGCCCGGCATGGCCGGGAAGCCTGAGAAAAGCATACAGGCGCCCGACCTGGGAAACCAGGTTCTGCACCGCATGCATGACACGGCGCTCTGGGGATTATGCCGGAGTTCCTTAGGAGTTCTCCAGGTTCGGCGCGCCTGTTCAGGCGTCGTCTCTGCTGCGCGACACATCCTTGTGCCGGTTTTCTCCGGCGTCCAGCCAGGGTCACAGGAGCCCTTCGGGCAATATCGTTGCGGCAGCCGCGTTTTTCAAGGCGGCTGCCGGTGTTCGCCGGGTTCGGCCCGCAGTTGTAAAGAGAGGCTGGTTTCATGGATATTTTGTTTATTTTTGCGCTCGCTGCGGCCGTCCTGGTGGGGGCATCGGTCGGCGTAGTGGGCCACCGCTGGGTGGCCGCCAAGCGCATCGGCGATGCCGATGATCTGGCCAAGCGCATTGTGGCGGAGGCGCGCAAGGAGGCCCAGGCCCAGAAAAAGGAAATTCTGCTTCAGGGGCAGGATGATCTGTTCAATCAAAAGCGCGAGCTGGAAAACGAATTCAAGGAACGGGAGCGCGAAGTCAAAATTCGTGAGCGCAAGCTGGAGGAAATGGGCGGCCGCCTTGAGGAAAAGCTGGAAAAGGCCACGGGCAAAGAGCACGAGCTCCTGGCAACGGAAAAAGATCTGGCCCGCAAGGAACGCCAACTGTCCGAGTCCGAGGCGTTTTTGCAGGCCCGCATAGAAGAGCAGGAAGAGCGTTTGGCCCAGATCGCCGGTTTTACCGCCGAAGAGGCCAAGGCCCGCCTTTTCTCGGAAATCGAGGCCAAAACCCGGCACGAGTCGGCGCGGATGATCCGCCAGATTGAAATGGAAGCTCGTGAAACCGCGGATCGCAAGGCCAAGGAAATCCTCTGCAATGTCATCCAGCGTTACGCCGGCGACTATGTGAACGAACAGACGGTCACTGCCGTGTCCCTGCCCAGCGAAGACATGAAGGGCCGGATCATCGGCCGCGAAGGGCGCAATATCCGCGCCCTGGAGGCAGCCACGGGCGTGGATCTGATCATCGACGACACCCCGGAAACCGTGATCCTCTCCGCGTACAGCCCCTTGCGCCGTCAGGTGGCCAAAATGGCTCTGGAACGTCTGATCCAGGACGGGCGCATCCATCCGGCCCGCATTGAGGATATTGTTCAGAAATGCGAGACGGAACTGGACGTGCAGGTGCGCGAAGTGGGCGAACAGGCCACCTTTGACGCCGGGGTGCACGGCATCCATCCGGAAATCGTGCGCCTGCTCGGTCAATTGCGCTACCGGACTTCCTTTACGCAGAACGTGTTGCAGCACTCTTTGGAAGTCTCCGCGCTCTGCGGCATGATGGCCGCGGAACTGGGCATGGACGTCAAAAAAGCCAAGCGCGCTGGCCTGCTGCATGACATCGGCAAGGCCGTGGATCATGAAGTTGAGGGCCCTCACGCCCTGATCGGCGCGGATCTGGCGAAAAAGTACAATGAAAGTCAGGAGATTATCCACGCCATTGCCGCCCATCATGAGGATCAGCGGCCCTCCACGGCCCTGGCCGTCCTGGTGCAGGCGGCGGACTCCATCTCAGGGGCCAGACCCGGCGCTCGCAAGGAACTGCTGGAAAACTACGTCAAGCGCCTGGAGGAGCTGGAAGGCATTGCCACCGGCTTCGACGGGGTGACAAAGGCCTATGCCATTCAGGCCGGGCGTGAAATCCGGGTCATGGTCAATTCCGACAACGTGGACGACGATACCACATATATCCTTTGCAAGGATATTGCCGAAAAAATCGAAAAAAATCTGACCTATCCGGGCCAGATCCGCGTCACCGTGATCCGTGAGCGCCGGGCCGTGGGCTTTGCCAAATAGCCATGATCTTTGCACAGGGCCTTGCGCCCATCTTTATTCTGGATCTGGCGGCCGGCGTTTTGCTGGCCGCCGCCGCATCCTGCCGCAGCCGTGCCTGCGGCAACCATGTCACCGGCGCGGCCGTGCTGGGTTGTCTGGCAGGCCTGGCGGCGCCTTTGCTGCGCGACTGCCTCCTGGGCTTTGGGGCTCTGCCCCTGAATCGGGGCGAATACCTTGCCGCGGCCGTGTTTGGCGCTTTGGCCGGGGCCCTGTTCGGCAATCTTTCCGGCAGGGCATGGCGCTTTTTTTACTGGTCGGATTCTCTCGGCCTGGCCCTGGCCGCGTGCGTGGGCACATCGCGAGGCCTGGCGTTCGGTCTGGGGCTGAGCGGTTGCCTGCTGCTGGGGGTTCTGGCCGGTCTGGCCGGGGGATTGGTGCGCGATATGGCGCTGGGCGATGTGGCCCGCGCGGTGGAGGAAAGCCTGTATGCCACGGCCGCGGCCCTGGGAGCCCTGCTGACTCTGGCCCTTTCGCTCTACGCCCCGCTGCCGGACTGGCAGAGCGTGCTGGCTGGAGCCGCGCTGGTGCTGCTGCTGCGTTTGTTGCCCAGACGTACAGGGATGGGCGCGTGAAGCCTGAAATTACTTTTTCAGCAAAATAAACCAGTTGGCAATAAATTTAAAAATAAGCCTCTGGTGGTGTTGACACGCGAAGCCGAAATGTCTATCTTGCACTTTCCGCGACAAACGAGTTTCCACACAGCCCTGGCCGGGAAAAAATTTTCCGCCTGAGCAAAAAATGTGTTGACAGCTTGTCGGGGATGGTGCATAAGTCTGCACCGCGCCGCTGGAAAGCGGCAGGGGGAGACCTCCCGGTGGTTCATTGACAAGTGAATAGCGAGTGGGAAGAAAGAGTCTTTGAGATTCTGATTTCTGCGAAAGCGGGAATCTAAGTACAGATTTGAACTGGAGAGTTTGATTCTGGCTCAGATTGAACGCTGGCGGCGTGCTTAACACATGCAAGTCGAACGCGAAAGGGGCTTCGGCCCTGAGTAGAGTGGCGCACGGGTGAGTAACGCGTGG
>NZ_JAAKEI010000059.1 GCF_011039085.1 Desulfovibrio sp. ZJ369
CGGGGTGATGTCCAGCACGCTGGTTTCAAACTTGTACTCGCCGCGCAGGCCCGCGCTGATGGCGTAGGCCGTCACGTCGCTCTTGAGGCTGTCCATCTGCATGGCCGCGGGCAGTTCCTGTTCCAGCTTGTTATAGGTGGAGGTGTAGTTCACGTCGGCGGTGAGGCCGAAGTTGTTCTTTGTCCAGCCGGCATAGGCGCCGATGCCCCAGAAGCTCATGTCATTGGTGGTTTCGTTGAAATCACCGGAGCCCGTGGCATAGCCGCCGCCGATGTTGAAGGTGATACCCGCGCGGATGGCGTTCTCAAAGGTGTAATCCGCACCAATGGCCACGCCGCCCAGGCCGCCGCTGTAGTCCATATTGAAGTTGCCGCCTTCCAGGCCCCAGCCGTTGGCGCTCTGGTACAGAGGCATGATCCAGAGGGCAAAGCCGGTCTTGGCGACCTCGGTTGCGGAAGCGCCGGACACGGAGCCGTCCGAAGCCATGCTCTGAATGGCGTTGCCGCCGGGCTGGGCCAGACTGGTGCGCTGGGTCACGGCATTGCCCGCCGCATTGTTGGCCGCCAGAGTCATTTGCGGAACCGCGCCGAGCAGAGCCATGCGCGCCGCGCTTTCAATGGTCACGGCGGCCTGCGTGGCGTCGGCCACATAGTTGCTGTCAGTGGCGCGGGAGAGGAAGCGGCGTCCCGGCTCGACCGCGAAATAGTCGTTGCGCGCGGCTGCATACATGCCTTGCGCTATGAGGCCCAGCTCGCCGTCCAGGGTGGGCAGCGCCTCGGCCGCGGATCTGGCCGCTGGCGTTACCTTCCCGGTGGCAGGATCAAGGCTGAGATCAAGAAATGAGGTGCTGCTGAGCAGATTGTCTCCGCTCCAGCCGTTTTGCTCTGTACCACTCTGGGTGATACTGACCGTACCGCCCACCAGGGTGTATTCTTCTCCTGCCTTGGCTCCGCTGATGCGCAGTCTGGCCCCATCGTTCACCGTTACGCCGCCCGCGCCTGTAATGGCGGGCTGCCCCCCGGCGGCGCTGACATCAAACGTGGAGCCGTTGTCGAATGTCAATGCGGAGGAGGTGCCCAGATTGATTTGCCCCGTTCCCTCGTTGCGCAGCAGGCCGCCGTCCTCCACGGTCATGCTTGCCTTGTCGGCCAGCTGAAGCTCGCCCGCATTGGTCACAGTGCCGCCGCTCTGGGTCAGTTTGTCCGCCTGCGTGCCGCCGCCCAGCGTAAGAGTGCCCGTTTCCGCGATATTCAGCGCGCCGCCCGTCATCTTCAGGTCTAAGGCTTTAGTTGTATCTTGGATGCTGAACTTGCCGGCCCCGGTCACATTGATCACCGCGCTGCCGCCAATAGTGTTCGAGCCAGTGTCGCTGAACATGATATGCGCATCCTCGCCCGCGGCTCCGTTCAGGGTCACGGTTCCGCCCGTGAATGAAAAACCGCTATCGCTGCCCGCGAACAACTGGCTGTTATCATTCATCTGAATCTCGCCGCCGGTGATCTGCAAACCCTGATACCCTCCGATGTATGCCGAAGCCGGGTCAGTGCCGCCGGTCAGCGTTATTGTGCCGCCGCTGATGGTGACCGTGTTGGCGTCAATGGAGGCAAGGCTGCCGGCATTTTGTATGCGCAGCGAGCCGCCGTCCATGACAAAGTCCATGCCGTCATAAGGAGTGGTGCCCCCTTGCCCCTTGTAATGGCTCAGGCGGCCCGTCACTGTCAGATCGCCCCCCTGCGTGACCCGAACGCTTGTGGCTTCGATATTCTGCATCCCCTCATTCGTATAGCCTTTGTCTGTGGCGGGATCCTTTTCCTTGGTGAATGAATCCGTACTGTCAATGATCACGGGCGAAGTATCCCAGTCGGCGGCCTGGGCCATGCCCGCGCCGCCCCAGGTCAGCACTCCGGCCACAGCCAGCGAGCCGAACACGTTGAGAACGCGGCACGTTGTGGACGCCGCGACATGTCTGCCGCCAGGATTCCCTGCCTTTTTCCTGCTGATCCGCATAACAAAAACCCCCTTATCAGAAATTAAGTACGCGCTTGCGTGTTTGATTTATTGATCAAAGAAATTACTTTTTCAAGTACTAAACATCATGTCTGCCAAAAAACATGCCCTGTACCCTCCTGGCAAAAGCAGGAGGGAGGCCTTTTCATGGAAGATAACAGCCTTGTATTATTGGGGAAAAGAATACGGGATCTGCGCCGGAAACACGGCTTCTCTCAGGAGCGCCTTGCCGAGCTGTGCGAGATCAGCTCGCGTCATCTGAGCGAAATCGAACGCGGCGCGTCCAACCCCAGCTATCTGGTGCTGGCGCGTATCGCGCAAGCGCTGCGCGAGCCTTTGGCGGGCGTATTGGATTTTGAACACGAGCGCGAGCCCGATGCCTTGCGCGAAGACATACTGAGCATGACCCGCAGGCTCAAGGGCGACGAGCTGCGCCGGGCGTACCGCGTACTGCGGGTATTGAGCGAATGAAGAGCTGAAAATGGACGCGCCCTGAACGACACAAGGCCGGAGAAAGACTCCGGCCTTGTGCGGCATGGGCAGGCAAAGCAAGAGGCGCGCTTACCCGCCCTGCTCCATATCCTCGGTGAGCACCATGTGCCGCGCGGCCGCGGTTTCGTCCAGCCGGCGCATGGGCAGGCTGATGGGAGCCCCGGCCAGGCTTTGGGGATCGCTTTTGCCCTGGGCCACGATTTCTTCCAGGGCCTGGATGTAGGCGTCCAGGGTCTGCTTGCTTTCGGTTTCCGTGGGCTCGGCCATCAGACATTCCCGGACGATCAGCGGAAAGTAGATGGTGGGCGCGTGAAAGCCGCGATCCAGCAGGGCCTTGGCAATATCCAGGGCGCGCAGGCCTTCGGGCGCGGAGGCCACGAACTCATGGGCGCAGAGCCGGTCGGCAAAGGGGATGTCCAGGGTCTTTTCCAGACGCTTTTTCAGATAATTGGCGTTGAGCACCGCATATTCCGAAGCGCGCGTGAGCCCCTCGCCGCCCAGGCGCAACATATACGCCAGAGCTTTGATCACCACGCCGAAACTGCCGTAAAACGGGCTCATATAGCCGATGGACTGCGGCAGCTTGTAGTCCAGATAAAAGCTCCCGTCCTCGCGCACGGCCACGCGCGGCGAGGGCAGAAAGGGCAACAGGCGCTCGCTCACGCCCACCGGGCCCGCGCCCGGGCCGCCGCCGCCGTGCGGGGTGCCCAGGGTTTTGTGCACATTGAGGTGAACCACGTCAAAACCCACGTCGCCCACGCGCATTTTGCCCATGATCGCGTTCATGTTCGCGCCGTCGTAATACAGGAGCGCGTCGATCCTGCGCAGCTCCTCCACAATGCGGGGCAGATGCACTTCCATGAGGCCCAGAGTGTTGGGGCAGGTCATCATCAGGCCGGCCACGTTCTCGCCGTGCTCGGCAATGGCCGCGATCAGGGCCTCCGGATCCACCATGCCGTCGCGCGACGCAATGTTCACGGTTTCAAAGCCCGCCAGCGCGGCTGAGGCCGGGTTGGTGCCGTGGGCCGCATCCGGGATCAGCATTTTTTTGCGCGCGCGGCCTTTGGCCTTGTGATAGGCGGCGATCAGCTTGACGCCCGTAAACTCGCCATTGGCGCCGGCCATGGGCTGAAAGGTGAAGGCCCGCATACCCGTGAGCTCGCAGAGCCAGCGCTCGGCCTCATAGAGGCATTGCAGCGCGCCCTGCGCGCAGGCCGCCCCGCGCGAGAGCTGGGCCAGCATGGGATGCAGGCGCGCAAAGCCCGGCAGCGCGGCAATGTATTCCGTGAACTTGGGATTGTATTTCATGGTGCAGGAGCCAAGCGGATAGAAATTGGCGTCCACGCTGTAATTGAGCCGGGAAAGGCCGGTGAAGTGGCGCACCACGTCCAGCTCCGAACACTGGGGCAGGCGCGGCGGCTGTTTGCGCAGCAGATTTGCGGGCAGCATCCGCGCGGCCGCGGGCGCGTCGGAATCGATCTCCCAGGCGCGGCGGCCGGGGACGGATTTGGCGAAAATGGTTTTCACAGCAGACCTCCCACTGTTTCGGCCAGAAAGCCGATCTGGCGGCGGCTGTTGAACTCGGTGCAGGCCAGCAGCAGCACATTTTCCATGCCCGGATAGTAGCGGCCCACAGGATAGCCGGGCACGCAGCCGTGGCTGGTGAGCGTGTCCACCAGCACTTCCGCGGGCATGGGCAGGCGCAGGGCCACCTCATTGCCGAAAGGCGCGTCATTGAGCAGCTCCACGCCCTTCAGGGCCGTGAGCCGTTCCACGGCGTAGCGCGCCAGGGCCATGTTGTTCTCGGCCAGGCGGACCAGACCGTCCGGGCCCAGCAAGGACATGTGAATCAGGGCGCGCAGGGCGCACAGAGCCTGATTGGAGCAGATGTTGGACGTGGCCCTGGCCCGGCGGATATGCTGCTCGCGGGCCTGAAGGGTCAGCACATAGCCGGTTTTGCCGTCCTGATCCGTGGTGCGGCCCACCACGCGGCCCGGCAACTGCCGGATGTGCTCCCTGCGGCAGGCCATGACGCCCAGGTACGGCCCGCCGAAGGAAAGCGGCTGCCCCAGGCTCTGGCCTTCGGCCACGGCCACGTCCGCCCCCATCTCGCCGGGCGTCTTGAGCACGGCCTGCATGACCGGGTATACGGAAATGATCCCAAAGGTCTTCTGCGCTCTGGCCTTGGCGAAAAGGTCGGTAAAGTCGGCCACCGCCCCGAAGAAATTGGGATTCTGCACGATCACGGCCGCGCACTGCCCGTCCAGCGCGGCCGCCAGGGCTTCCGGACGGCTGACGCCGTTTTCCTGCCGCACAGTGCGCAGTTCCAGATCCAGGCTTGAGATGTATGTGCCGAGCATGACCCGCCAGATGGGATTCACGGCCTCGTCCACCACCAGCACGCGCCGCCGGGTGGCGCGCACGGCCATCATGGCCGCTTCAAAAAGGGCCGTGCCGCCGTCGTACACCGAGGCATTGGCGCAATCCATGTCCAGCAGGCGGCTGACAGCGGTCTGAAATTCAAAAATGGCCTGCAGGGTCCCTTGCGAGCACTCGGCCTGATACGGTGTGTAGGCGGTGTAAAACTCGCTGCGCCCGGCCAGAGCGTCCACGGCTTTGGGGATCTGATGCGCGTAATAGCCCGCGCCCAGAAAGAAAATCATCTCCGACCGGTTTTTGGCGGCCAGATCCTCAAACCAGGCGCAGACCGCGGCTTCTCCCTGGCCTTTGGGCAACTCGAAATGCCTGGGGCGCATCTGCGGCGGGATGTCCGCAAAAAGATCATCCAGGCTGCGCACGCCGACCACGGAGAGCATTTCCTGCAACTCGTGCGGCGTATGAGGGATATAAGGCATGTGGACTCCTTAGAGCATTTTTTGATTGAAAATATTCATTTTCAATCACTGAGCTGCCATCATTTCGCGTCCAGAACGCTCTAATGCGCCTCTGTGGCGCAAAAGGCTTCGTACGCCGCGGCGTCCATCAGCCCCTGGGGCTTTTCCGCCAGTTTGACGCGGATCAGCCAGCCCTCGCCGTAGGGATCGCTGTTGCATTTTTCGGGCGCGTCTTCCAGGGCCGTGTTGACGGCAATCACAGCGCCGCTCACCGGCGACAACAGGTCGCTCGCGGCCTTGACCGACTCAATGGAGCCGAATTCCTGCTCCACGGCCAGCTCGTCGCCTGTGGGGGGCAGTTCCACATAGGTGATGTCGCCCAGGGATTCCTGCGCGAAGGCAGTGATGCCGATCACGGCTTCCTCGCCTTCCAGGCGCGCCCATTCATGGCTTTTGCTGTACAAAAGATCTGCGGGATTCTTGGACATGACTATGCTCCCTTGACTGAGGTTCACTGAGGTTCGTATTTTCCACTGTTCGGATCCGTGCGATCCGGCCCCATGCAAGCGCCGCCGCGGGCGCATTATTTCACTACAGTTTTTTGCGCGCCGTGCCGTCCTTGTAAAAAGGCAGTTGCGCGCGGCGCGCCGCCAGTTCGCTGCGGGCCGCGCGGATCACGAAATCTTCCTGATCGGCATGGGCCGCGTCCACCCAGGCAAGGGCGACCACACAGCCCAGCGAGGGCGCGAAAGAACCGCTGGTCACCCGGCCCACCTGCGGGCCGCCGGGCAGAATGAGCGCGTCGCCGTGGCGCGCGGCGCGGCGGCCCTGGATCACCAGGGGCACAAGCTGCTCCCGGATTGTCTGCGCGCCCGCCTTGCCCACATAGTCGGCCGTGCTGGTCAGCATCCGACCCATGCCCGCTTCGGCGGGGGAATGTTTCTCGTCCAGCTCGTGCCCGTACAGCGGCAAACCGGCCTCCAGGCGCAGCGTGTCGCGCGCGCCCAGCCCCACAGGCTTGACCCGGCCGTCGCCCAGCAGGCCGGTCCAAAAGGCCTCGGCCTTGTGCGAGGGCAGGTAGAGCTCAAAGCCCAGCTCGCCCGTGTAGCCCGTGCGGCTGACCAGCAGGGGCGCGCCGTCAAAGCTTGTCTCGCGAAAAGCGAAATACGGCAGATCGTGAAAGTTTTCCTTGAGCGCGCCTTCCAGCACGTCCAGGGATTCCGGACCCTGCAAATCGATCTTGGCCGTGGCTTCGGAAAGATCGGTCAGTTTTATGTTGTGCGGCAGGCGCTCGCGCAGGGCGGCAAAATCCCCTGCCGCGCAGGCCGCATTGACCACGATCATGAACGCGTCCGGCCCGAAACGATAAATGATGCAATCATCCAGCACGCCGCCAGAAGCGTTGAGCAGAAAGCCATAGCGGCATCTGCCGGGCGCAAGCGTCTCCAGATTATGGCTCACGGCGCGCGCCAGGGCCTCAGCCGCGCCCGGCCCCTCAATGCGGAACTCGCCCATATGGCAGATGTCGAAAAGCCCGGCATGCTGACGGGTATGTTGGTGTTCGATCAAAATGCCCTCGTACTGGATGGGCATCAGCCAACCGGCGAAAGGAGCCATTTTGGCCCCGTGCGCCTCGTGCCAGGCAGTGAGCGGCGTGCGCAGTTCCGACATGGATTCTCCCTTGCTGCAGTTTTTTTGGCGCGGCATATGCGGCCGGATCCGGTCACAGCAGCCTGTGATCGGCGCGAAGATTATAGCATGTTCCGGGGCAAGGCACAAGAAGGCCGCAACGGGGAAGGATTCACTTGTAGAATGATCTGGGAATTGTCGAGTTTTTAAACAAATTCGGCCGCCGCCAGACTGCGGATTTCACCGCAAAACACTCGCGGCTGAGTGCCAGGCATGAAGCCAAACCCCTCTGCCACCAGGTTGGAGCCATTTTGGAAAATTTGCCTGCCTTTTTCCCCAGGGGAGGAGACGGCGGACAGTCCGCGCACTTCGCAATCGCTCACGCATAAAGGGTTTACCGTGAAAAGAAAAATACTGTGTCTGCTGGTACTGGCGGTTCTCTCCGCACAACCGGCCCTGGCAGATATGCCACAAACCACTCCTCCGGCGGAGGATCAACACGCCGTTGTTCTCGGACAGCCGGAACTCGGAGCGCCAAACCCCGCGCCTGGGGAAAAGAAAAAGGACGCGCAAGCCCTGTTTGAAGAATCCTTGCGGCAGATGATGCCGCTGGATCAGGGGCAGATTCAGGAATACCGCGAGCGGTCGGCTCAGCGTGAACGCGCTCTCCTGCCGGTGTCCCCTGATCTGAACACGCGCACGGTAAGCGTATCTCTGGAGCCGGGTCATTCGCCTGTACCGATATTCACCACGGCCAATATTGCCACTTCGCTGGTGTTCCATGATTCCACGGGGCAGCCCTGACCCATTACATCCGTAACCAACGGCTAGAGCATTTTGCTTTTGAAGTTACCTAACTTATTTCAGGAAGTCCAAATATGTCTGATTAGCATGTAGTTTCAATATGTTAACCAGGCATCTTTGCCTTATCCCATCCACAAAAATCCACCTGCATCCACAAAAACCGTTGGTAGACACGTTGGTAGTCTTTTGGTAGGTCTGGGCTGTCAATGACGGCCTTTCCCAAGGTCGGGCAGTGCTGCACCCGGCCTTGGGAAACGGAGCGGGGTTCCCCTCTCGGCTACCGGAATATTTCTTGTAATATCTTGTATCAAAATGTTTTTTCAGAAATATGTTGGTAGCAGTCAGTCCAGCCGTACCAGGAAACACCACTCTGGAGGTGGCCGGATGAAACTGACCGACACAGTCATACGGCATGTCATAGCCAACGGCAAGATTCAGAAGCACTCGGACGGCGGGGGGCTGTTTCTCTACGTCACGCCTACGGGCAAAAAATCGTGGCGGTTGGCGTACCGCTTCGCGGGCAAGCAGAAGCTTCTTTCCCTTGGCCCGTATCCGTCCGTGGGCCTGCGCGAAGCGCGGGAAAAACGGGAAGACGCCAAAAAGCTGCTGCGGGAACATATCGATCCCAGCGAGGCCCGACGCCAGGCCAGAGAAGCGGCGGCGGAAGCGGCCCGCAACTCTTTCGAGGACGTGGCGCGCGAATGGCATACCAGGTATTCGCCGAAGTGGATCCCCGCATACCGAAAAACTGTCATTCGCATTCTGGAGGAAAACCTCTTCCCCCACATCGGCAAACGTTCCATCAACGCTATTACACCGAGGGGACTGCTGGCGGTTCTGCGGCGGGTGGAAGAACGGGGCGCGTTGACCATCGCCCACAAGGCGCTGCGTGATGCCGGACGGATTTTCCGTTACGCCGTTGTCACCGGCAGGGCGGAACATGACATTGCCGCCGATTTGCGCGGCGCGCTCGCGCCCACAGCTAACGGGCACCATGCGGCCATCACCGAACCCGTTGCCGTGGGCGAACTGTTGCGCAGGATCTACGCCTATGAGGGGAACTTTTTCATCTCCCGCGCCCTGCGTCTTGCGCCGCTGGTTTTTGTCCGTGCCAATGAGCTGATCCGCGCGGAATGGGAGGAAATCAACCTTGAGGCGGCGGAATGGCGCATTCCGGCGGAACGGATGAAGATGAAGCAAATCCATGTCGTGCCGCTTTCACGTCAGGCCCTGGCAATTTTCCATGAGCTGCATGAGAAAAGCGGCGATGGACGCTTTGTCTTTTCTGGCAACAGGGCGGGAAACGACGGCCCCATGTACAGAGGAGGTCCGTTGCGCGTCCTGCGGCAACTCGGCTGTGCCAGCGGCGAACATACCTTTCACGGCTTCCGGTCAATGGCGTCCACGCTCCTGAACGAGCTTGGCTATAACACAGACTGGATAGAGCGCCAGCTTGCCCACTGCGAGCGCAACGGCGTCCGCGCCGCGTACAACTACGCGGAGTATTTGCCGGAGCGACGACGCATGGTTCAGGAGTACGCCGACTATCTGGATATGTTACGCGGAAAAGTACGATAGACGGGATAAAATGAACTAGTTTCGACTTGATCGGACAGGTAGCCCTTGAAAAAGGAAGGGAACTCCGTTTTGATGGAAACGTAAACAAGCCATCAACCTGGCACCATGCCCACGGAGTTCCCATGCAAAGTTTCAACCAAAACGTCATCAAGCACAAGACCGGACTTCTCAATCTCGCCGCCGAACTGGGGAATATTTCCAAAGCCTGTAGGCTCATGGTTTTTCCAGGGATACGTTTTATCGATATCAAGCCGCCAGAGATGCCGGTGGGGTCGAGGCACTGTTTGACGTCAGCCGCAGAAAGCCCAATTTGAAAAACCGTGTGGAGGAGGCTGT
>NZ_JAAKEI010000060.1 GCF_011039085.1 Desulfovibrio sp. ZJ369
CTCGGCAATGAGCGGATCTTCATGGGTGTCGGTCAGCACGTCCGTCAGTTCCACATAATCGCCGTACTGCGTAATGCTCGCCTCAATGTCGCGGAAGGTGGGCTGGGACGCGGCGGGCGGGTTCAGGGTTTTCAGCGTTTCCAGCTCGTCCGCGATTTCTGCCGGCGCCTCCACCGTCTTTACCGGGGCGGGTTCCGGCGCCGCTTGAGGCGCGGACGGAGGATCGGATTGCGGTTCATAGTCGTGAAGCTGCTCCGGGCTCGTCTGCGGCGTGACGGGAGGCGTCTGCGGCGTATCCGCCCGCGGCTGTTCCTCCGGCCGGGCCTGTTCACCGCCGGGCTGCTCCGGCTCTTTCGCAGGGGCCGTATCCCGTCCTTCGTCTTCCCCGCCTAGCTCGAATCCTTCATCAAACTGGGCTTCAGCCTGTTCCCCGGTCGGCATTTCGGGCCGGGCCGCCGTCTCTTCCTGCAACTGACTCATGATTCCACCTATCCCGCGTTGCGCGGGGTTATGGCGGCAAGCAGGCTCCGGGCCCCAGCGGCCCGGCCCTGCGCCCGCCAGATGGTGATGCTCTGATCCGCCGATTCCATCTCCTCCTGAGCCTCGGCTATCTCGGCTTCCAGCAGGTCGATCAGGGCCGTGTGCAGGCCCTGGCCGTGCGCTTTTTGCAGGGCGCGCACGGCATCCGCCCTGCGGGAGCGACTATCCGCGTTCATGCCCCAACTCCTTGCCGGGGCGCGCCGCCCGGCTGAGGCTCACCCGGCGGCAGAGACGGGGCTCCCGGCTGTCCGCCATCGGCGACCTGCGCGAGCTGGGCCAGCAAGAGCACCATCTGCCGCTGTATCTGCTCCGGCGTCATGCCCTGGCGCTGCAACTGTTCCATCAGGGCTTCAGTATGGGCTTGCGCCTGGGCCTGAGCCTGCGCCCGCATCTGCTGCTCCTCGTACTGCCTGGCCTCTTCCTCGCTACGCAAAATGCGCTCCGCCGGCAGGTCGGTCTGTTCCAGGGCCACTTCGAGCAGTTTTTCCGCGCGGATGAACGGCGCGAAGGCCGGAATGCCCATGTAGGAAATCAGGGCCGGAACCTGCTGGGCGCGAACCTCTTTGGCGATCATGCTCTGACTGCCCGAGGCCACCACCTCAAAGTCGCCCTTGATGTCCTCGCGGGGATTCCACTGCATGTTCCAACGAAACATGGCGCGGATGAACGGCGCTACAATGCAGTCGTCAAAGTCCTTGATGTGATCCTTGAGCAGAATGTTGGCCGCGCCCATGAGCATGGACAATCCGGAGGCGGTTTTGCCCGCCCCGGCAATATTGCCGTCGCCGGCGTTAAAACGCGGCGCGCTCACCTCGTCGGCTCCGTTCTGCCAGAATGTGGCGAGCGCCAGATTGTGCTCAATGGCCGAGGGCACGGTTACGGCCTGAAATGCCTGGGAGAGGTTGATGCCGTGCTTGTCGAACAGGAAAATCCGGTTGGCCTGCATCTCCAGCGGGTCTTCGCCGGGCGCCAGGCAGGCCATGTTGATGCCATAGACAGGGCCGGAAGAGGCCCCGGCGTTGTCCTGCATGGCGCGCACGGACGCATTGATGCCCGCCTGCGGGGCGCGCAGGGCGCAGGCAATGCCCTCGGGCCAGAAAGATGTATCGTCCTGCTGGTAGGGGGCCAGGGGAGGCTTGTCCGGCTGCGGCGCAAGCCGCTCCCTCTGCTCTTCGAGGCTGGGGGAGATGTAGAGCATGGTATCCCTCACAGGCCCAAAAATTTGAAAATAACCGCGGTCATTGCCGATCCGGCAAGACCGGCTCCGGCAATCCATCCCGCCTGCCAGACCGCGCGCCTTTCCAGAACGCCAAGGCGTTTGCCGTGATCCTTGACCTGAGTGGTGATGGCCTCGTCAAAACGGATGATGAGGGCGTCAACCTTGGCTTCCAGGCGCGCGATACTCGCGGCCGTGTTCAGGTCATATTCGGAAAGTTCGCGATCCACGCTCACGCTAAAACCCCATGCCGAACAGCGCGGAAACGGCCAGCCATATCTCCTTGCCCATGCTGGGCGGCAGGGTGAGGCCGGGCCAGTAGGTAACAAGTACGGGCCGCGCGACGGCCTCCCATGCGAACAGAAGACAGAGCAGGTACATCATGAGCCTGCGCGGGGTCAGACGTCCGCCGCTGGCCCGTTCCGTCTCGGCATTGATTTCCAGATTCTTTTCCTGGAGTTTGGCCCGATCCGGCAGGATTCTGTCCAGAGCTTTTCCCCCCAGACCAAAAAGAGACTTGAGAAATTTGATCATCACGCAACCTCCGCCAGCAACCGCCCTTCGTCCGCGCGGCGGTTGGCGTACCGTTTGAACCCGGTTTGCAGTTCACGGGCGGCCCGGGCCCAGTCCCCGGCGCAAAGATACTTCCATGTTTTGGGATACCCGGAAGGCGCGCCCAACTGGTAAAACAGGGAGACAATGACTGCCTGGGCCTGGGGCGGCACGTTCGCAAACGGCAGGCCCGCGCTATCCCGGTCGTAAAGAGCTGCGGCCCTGCGGATATAGTCGCCATGCACGGCCGCATCCACGGCCTCGCACTGCGCATCGGTGAGAGTAAGGGGCGCGGCCGCCAGGGCGGCAAGCGCATCCTGACGGCGCTTGCCGAGATAGGGCCGGAACCGCTCCATGAGCGCGTCGGGAATCCCCATGCGCCGCAGATCGGCCTCTGCCTGCTGGCCCAGGTCCAGACCGGCGCCGACCGTCACGCCGGACGCGCCAATGGGCTCCCCGCACGCGGCCGGGTTTTCCCGGCCCGTGAAATTGCGTTTGCGGCATGGGATATAGGCGACAAGCTGCCGCGTCTCCCAGCGGGCCAAAAAGCGACGGATGAACTCGGTATGCACCATGAAAAACGCTCCCGGTTTGCCGGAAGCGTAGCATGGAGAATCTGGGGAGGATTACCCAGGACCATCTCAGCACGTCCCAGGTGCATCTCAGGACAACTTGACAGGTTTTTCGATCTTGACGTAAGTAAGACAATGTATTACATATATCTCCATGCAAAACACCCCTATGACGGTAGCGGAAACTCCGGCGTTTACGCATGAAGTGAAAGCCCTCCTGACCGAGGACGAGCGGAACGATCTGATATTGTTTCTGGCGGAACATCCCGAGGCCGGGGATATTATCGAGCAGACGGGGGGTGTGCGAAAGGTGCGCTGGGCACGCCGGGGAGGCGGCAAAAGCGGTGGGTACCGCGTTATCTATTATTACTACGCGGAGTCCATACCGGTGTTTGCGCTGATGATATATCCCAAAAATCGCAAAGACACCCTGACGATGGGAGAAAAGAACGGTCTGAAAAGGTTTGTGGGAGAACTCCTCAAAGCATACGGAGTGAAATAGATATGAGCGAATTTGGCGAAAAGCTCCTCAAGAGCATGGAACAGGCGGTCCAGATCGCCCAAGGCAAAATGCCCAAATCGGAATACGTGGAACACGTCGTTCAGGTGGCGCGCGCGCCCGAACATGTGGATGTGAAAGCCATCCGGGAACGCATGGGCATGACGCAGGCGAGTTTCGCCGCGAACTTCGGGCTTTCCCTGTATGCCGTGCGCGGCTGGGAACAGGGAAAACGCAAGCCCGACCCCGCAGCACGCGCATACCTGCGCGTCATCGAAAAAGCGCCGGACACCGTGCGTGCCGCGTTGGCGGGCTAAAAAAGCATCAGGATCCAGGCCGGGGCAGCTTACGCCTCGGCCTTTTGTTTTGTGCCGGCAGCCGACTCGCGCCACAGTTGCAGACGTGCCGCCTCGGCGCTGTATTTGCGCCTCTTGTCGCTGCCCTCAACGGCAATGGGCGCGCCCGCGGCAACCCATATCCTGACCACCTTGGCGCAAACGCCCATTTCCTCACAGATTTCCCGCATACTCTTCAGGATTTTCGGGGTATACGACACAGCATTGGCACGCTCCATCAGTAGCCTCCCAGCTCGTCGGCAGGCCCCCCGTAGAGTTTGGCGCGCTCGCCCCATTCCGGCCATGGGTCAACGTCGATTTCCGCGAGCGCGAAAAACAAGGCCGCGGCCGCCGGGAAGTCTGTCGGCCTGCGGCTCGCGTCCTCCGGCTGCAACTTCAGGATTTCCACCGCAGCGTCGCAGGGACCGTCAAAGAACAGGGTCTTTTCGCTCCTGGTGCGGCGCTGCGCTAGGGCGTGGTAAAAAGGCAACAGCCCCTCGCCCCGGCCCTGCCACCCCTGCGGGTCGCCATAGTGCAGGAGCGGACGGCGGAGTCTGCGCTGGCTGTCGTTTGCGTCGTCCAGCAGGTACACGCGATTGTCCGCCATGGGCGTGGCCCAGTACTGGACCAGCCAATCCTCTGTCATGCGGGCCATCCGGGACACCAACACCGACACGTCGTCGCTGCGGATCTCCTCCAGCCTGTGCACATCGTGCCTGAGCGCGCCCAGGACGTTCTGGCGGGAGCGCGTCTCCCCCAGTACCACAAGGCAGCCCGGCCGCTCTCCGCAGGGCCACACCAGAGAGCCGACAATGCGCCGGAAAGCCATGCCTGTGGCCGCCTCCCGGTAATATCGCTCTCCGGTGAGAGCGTCTCTCAAAAGTCTCAGCCGTGCCATTGCTGTGCCTCCCCTACGACAGATCCATTCCCCGGCTTATGCCGCCGCCTGCCTGTAAAAACTCGTTGAGCGCGTCGCAGGTCACGTCCACCTGATCATCGTGCTTGTGCGTCATGGCCGGCGAAAACGCCGCCAGCTCGCCCAGATAGGCCGCGAGCCACGGCGCGGACTCGGGCACGCACAGGCGTCCGGCCCGGATGAATGGCAGCACGTCATTGACGCGGCTTACCTTGTCCGTGCCGCGCTGCACGGGAATGATCGGCATGTCCCGCAACGTCTCGTCACGCCGCAGACTCTGTATCAAACCCGTGCCGCTGGCCTTGTCCTCAATCAGCACGCCGCGCAGCCTGAGCGGAGAGGGCCGCCGCGGCCGATGCCGGGCCAGAAAGGACGCCGCGACCGTCAGCAGGTCCGGGGCTTCCCACTTGCCGCGCTCCATGTCCAGCAGATAGACGCTGACGCCGTCAAAGCCCCACAGCGAGAGGACGGAGTAGTCATTGCGCTCGGCCGTGCTGGTGGCATAGACGCCGCCCGCCGTGCGGCCGCATACGTCGATGTTCCAGCGGTTCTTGGCCCGCGTGTCCCGCTTGATGGCCCGCGGCCACAGGGCCTGATACTCCTCAAGTTCGATAATTTCTTTTGCCGTGGCGCTGTTCAGGCTTGCCAATTCCCCCGAACCGGAAAGGTGCAGGAAGCGGCAGTACGGCGAGCGGGCAAAACACCAGGCCATGAAATGGATCACGCACAGCTCGGTCTTGGTGCCGCCGGGCGGCATGGTCACCAGCAGATTTTTGACCTCGCCGCGGTACACGGCCATGAGAGCATCGGCAATGCGCTCATGGTGCCAGTTGATCAAAAACGGCTGGGCCATGCGCGCGCGGAACATGATGGCCGTGAACGTGAGCAGGTCGGCCTCGCAGGCGCGGCGAATCTCGTCGCGCTCGGCCTGAGTTGCGCGGGCGAACAGCATCAGACGTCATCCCCCTCCAGGGCGCCGCGCAGCACGGCGCGCACGGCCCCCTCGGGCGTCGGCGGAGCCGGAGGAACGGAGACAGCCTCGGCGGCCGCTCCGGCCTGGGCCTGCTGGTTGACGGTGACGGTGGTCTGCTGGGCCGGGGCCTGCTGCGCGGGCGCAAGATTTTTGCGCGCGCGGGAAAGCGTCTCAATGTCCGCCGCGCTCGTGGCCTGATGGGCGAGCGTGATAGCCTTGGCGGCCAGGGCCACGTCCAGACTGGCGAGCAATCCCTCTGCCTGCAGGCGCTCCTGCACCACGCTTTGCAAGGTGTGCTGGAAACGCACGGGCAGGTCTTGCGTTTGCGTTTCCACCTCGGCCATTTCCTTGACTGCCGCGACTTTCCGCTCCGCAAGGTCTTGCAAACGCCCTTGCGTCCAGCCCTCGGCCCGCGCCCGCCTGGAAACGCTGGACGTGGCCACGCAAAAACGCTTGGCCACGTCGCCCAGACTCACCCCGCGCACCTCGTACTCGGCCCGGGCCTGCTCCCACTGCTCAGCGGTCAGCCGGGCCACGCCGCGCCTCCCTCTCAAGCCTGGCCTGCCACGCTGCGGAACAGGCCGGGCACCTATGGACTCTCCGGTCCACGGTCCAGCCCATGTTTTTGAGCGCGCGCCACACAGCGGACCAGTTGCCCGCGCCTCCGGCGACCTTGCCGCAATCCTCGCATTTCGCGCCGGTGATTCTGCTCATATCGCTTCGCCCTCCATCACTTCGCGCACGCATACCTCCCAGTGGCCCACCGCGCCGTACCGCTTCTCGCTGACCATGCGGATCACCTGCCGATCGTCGCCCCAGAATTGCAGCCTGGACATGGCGTCCTTGAGCTGCTTGGCCAGATTGTCCAGATCCGGCTTTTTGACGTGCTGGATCTGTCCCCGCAGCATGGCCGCCCGCGCCTTTTTGCTCACGCTTTGCGGCGGCGGGAACACGGCCCGGAACTCCAGCACCACGGCCCCGGACATGGGGACTTCCGGCGCATGGGGCGCCAGCAACGCGTCCAGGGTCCGCTCGGCCGCTCGCTGGGAGCCGGACTTGTACGTCATGCTGTGCCCGTTGACCACGCCGTGCCGGGCGCGCTGTTGCGCCGTGGGAATGCAGGACAACGTGAAAGCGATCATTGCCGTACTCCCGCGCGCGTTTGCCTGATCAGTTTTTCCATTGCGTTTCTGGCCGCGGCTTCCCCGCGCAGAGCCCTGGATACCAGCCGCCCCAGGCCCGGCGTCTTGCGGCCGGAGACTTCCATCGGCAAGGACGGCAGCGAGTGCGCGGGCTGCCTGCATCTGGGCAGCAAGGCCAGAATGTGCGCCGGGGTAGGGAATCGCGAGGATTCCCTGCGGTGCAGGGCAAAGGCCCGTTCTATGGCTTCGGGGTTCTCGCCGTCCAGGTCATCGGCGAAAATTTCAGCCAGGAGGGCAAGTTCCTCCGGGGAGCGCCCGGATTTGTGAACCGCCTCCGCCTCAATCAAACGCGGCAGGAGGCGTTGCTGCAGCTGCTCTCTGTCCATGTTGCCCTCCTTGCGCCTGTTGCTTTGCCGCTCTTTCGCGCTCTCTGAGATCTTTGGCTATGCGCATCATGGTGCGCCTGTCCTGCTGTTGGCGTTGAAACTCTGTCGGCGTGGCCTCCGATGGCGGTGAAGCCCGGCTCTGGATGGGCGCAAGCCAGGTCTTTTCGCGCAGATAGCGCCCAAGCCCGATCTCAAAGCCCCGGTTCCAGACGCCAGCTTCCTTGCGGGCCGAGAGGTCGTCAAAAAGCCTGGCGTTTCCCGGCCAGAGCGATGCGCCAGTCATGTCTCGCGCGGCCTTGAGCTGTTTGTACTCGGAAAAGCCCGCCAACGGGCCTTCAGCCCGCATTTCGCGGTTGTAGAACTCCCGGAGTTCCACAAATTCCAGCCCTGGCCCTGACAAATCCGCCCCAACTCCCTCACTGCCGCGCTCTGGGGAACGCGCGCGATCCTGGTTCACAAGACTCTCTACAGGGGGGGATGTATTTTCTTCTTGGTTTGGATTGGTTTGGTTTGGGGCATTGCTACTAGCATTGCTACTAGCATTGCTACTAGCATTGCTACTGGCATTGCTACTGGCATTGCCTGAAGCATCATCGGGCATTACCCCATTGCCATCATTGGCATTTCTGCGGGCATTGCTCCAACGCTTTTGCGCAGCCTTCCGCGACTTTTCGATCCGGGCCGGCTCCTGCGTGACATACGCTTGATGCTCCGCCCAACCATGCAGGCAATACGCGTCGCCGTTCCTGTCCAGAAAGCGCAGAGATTCCAACGTCCGGACAAGGAAGCCCAATTCGCCGGTCCAACCGGCCACAATCTCAATATCATCCGCCTCGAACCCGACCAGGCACCCATCCACGCGGTTTTGAGCGGCCCAAATCCAAAGGCGTTGCAGGCAGACAACGCCTTCTGCGCCTGCCTGGCGCATGAGCTTAATGGTCTTGGGATGGCTGAAGAATCCCACGGAAAGGCGTATGTCTGTGTTCATGAATCCGCTCTCTTGTCCTTGGCCATCGCCGCCGTCTGGCGAAGATCGAGGAGTGCGCCTTCAAGCCGTGCAAGGACGGTCTCGTATTCGATCTTGCCGCTCTGGTAGTCCTTCACCGCCTCATGGAAAGCCACCACGGCGGGGTAGTCCTGGAGCATTTCGCCTTCCATCGTGGGGGCGTCCGGCTCAACGCAGGCGAGTGGCGTCAGGCTGTAGCCAAAGTAGGAAGCCAAGAAATGCAGCGCCCCGTGATCCCCGGTGATTGTCATGGCCGTAATCATGTCCTCCACCTTGAGCTTCCCGGCGCTTGAGGGGTGAGGATTGAAATCGGCGTACAGCCTGGATTCGGCACGGGAGCGGGAACTTCTTTGCACCAGGATGGCGAACACGGCCCGCAGGCCCCCCGGATATTGCGAGCAGGCCTGATTGAGCAGCCGTGTAACATGCAAGGATGCTTCTTCCATTTTATGATTCCTTGCCTTCATCTACTGCGGTAGGTTTTTCCTGGAGAGAAGATTCTGCCTCTACTTTGTTGGGAGAGAGCGGCGATGGTTTTTGTTCCCCATAGACGTGGGGCCAGATGCGGAACAGCGAGTCTGTGGTAAGGTTTGGCTTCTTGTTATTGACGAAGCGCCAAAGAGCCTCTGCATCCACGCCGCTTTCTTGGGCAAGGCGGTGGATGGAAATGCCGCGGCCTTTCAGACACGCTCGGATGTCGTCTCGAAGGGTGTAGTTGTTCATGGGGCTAGATTGTCGAACGACAATATAAAAGTCAAGTGAAATGTGGTCGTTCAGCTTTTGCCGTTTGACACAACTAGGCTACTAAGGAGGCATGAATATGGAAAAAAATTTCAGGGGAGCCCTGCTAAGGGTTCTTGGGGATGGAACCTTCAAAAACACTCGTGCGCTTTCGCAAGCGGCCGAGGTGGATCAGGCTGGCCTTTCGAGGTTTCTGAAAACAATGGGGTATGGCCGAACGGATGCCCCTCCCTCTCTGACAAAAGGAAGTCTGAACCTGCAAACAGTTTCCAAATTGGTGGATTGTATGGGAGGAGTTCTGGTTTTCCCGTGGGATTCTCCAGAGGCAAGTTGCCGCCATGAGCTTGAAAAGGCAAAAGAGCAGCTTAAAGCCCAAGAACGAGAAATTATCGAATTGAAAGCGCAAAATTCAGCCTTTATGAAACTGATAAGCGACAGGCTTGATCAACGCCCGATTCCGCCGGAAGAGACCCGGCAAATTGAACACTCCACCGGCTAAAGCCGGTGGATTCACCTTGGCGACTAAAGTCGCGTTCCGGCTAGAGCATTTTGCTTTTAACTTTTTACATATCCACAGGATTTAAACCATCCTTCAGCGTCTTTTTGTGTGATACAACTTAATGCTTTTCCAATGGATTTATACAGTTCATCACATGTTTTTGCTTT
>NZ_JAAKEI010000005.1 GCF_011039085.1 Desulfovibrio sp. ZJ369
ACTTTCAAGTTCAGTGCGTTCTTCCTGTGTGAGGGTCACCCTATATAAAATTTTTGGCATATCTTCTCCCATTTGAGGAAAAAGATAAGTCCTTTTTTATGCCTTTTCAAGTTTGACGCAACACTAGAGCTTTTTGCCTTTAGAGCATTTTTTGATTGAAAATGGATATTTTCAATTTGCGCCGGAGAGATCCACCTTGATGAAATCCGCTTCGCTGTTGCGCAGCGAGATCGTGACGCCGGAAAGGCGCAATGCCACCGGATCCTTGAGCGGGGCGCGACCCACAACGGAAACTGCCGTGCCCGGTATCAGGCCCATGTCGCGGATGCGGCGGCCCATTTCTCCCAGGGCTTCCACGGCGGCGATTTTCCCCTGCTGACCGATCTGCATCTGGCGAAGATTGACGATCTGGCTCATGGCGCTTCCTTTTTGCGGCGCGTATGCCGGCTGGAATGTGGAACGCAAGACACTAGAGCGGTTTAGCTCATTTCATGAGCAAAACGCTCTATCGATCCGGCACGACGTCCTGCGGCGCGGAACTTTCCGTGATCCGCAGGGGGCGACATCTGACGGACGTCGTGCCGGAAATATACCTGACGTGCTGCGAACTATGCCCTGCTTTACAAAATGCGTCAAGAGAAAAGAAAGTCAATTTCAAATTGTTGTTTTTTGCGGATGTCAGCGCGTTGCCTCGCACATGCTCTGATGCCGCGCGCAATGCGGCGCGCCGCAGCGTTGCCGGTGTCCGGGGCTGAAAGGCGCGGGCCGCCGATGAATGCCGCGGCCCGCGCCTTTTCTGGCCTGCAAGAGAGTGTCAGGCTTTCGTGGCGGCCGCGCCTGCTTCCTCGCCAGGCAGGGGGGCGGTTTCGTGCCGGCCCTGTAAAAGATTCCGGTGGCCGGCAATGATCGCGTCCAGCACGTCGGGATCGGCCAGAGCCGTGGTGTCGCCGAGATCCTCAGAGACGTCGCTTGCGATTTTGCGCAGCATGCGGCGGATGATTTTGCCCGAAGTGGTTTTGGGCATGGCCTCCACAAACTGAATGTATTCCGGGCTGGCCAGGGCCCCGATGTCGCGGCGCACCGTGTCGCGCAGTTTTTTGCGCAAATCCGCGCTCCAGGGCACTTCGTCGCGGGTCACCACATAGGCGTAAATGGCTTCGCCCTTAAGGCTGTGCGGCATGGGCACCACCGCGGCTTCGCCCACTTCTGGGCAGGCGGCCAGCACGGCCTCGATTTCCGCTGTTGAGAGCCGGTGGCCGGAAACATTGATGGAATCGTCAATGCGCCCCAGAATCCAGAAGTAGCCGTCCTGATCAATTTCCGCGCCGTCGCCGGATTCGTAACAGCCGAAGCGTTTGAAATAGGACTGATATTTTTCCTCGTCATTGAAGACACCGAGCATCATGCCCGGCCAGGGGCGGCGGATCACCAGATGCCCGGCTTTGCAGCCTTCTTCGGCCGCCTCGCCGTCGCGTCCGGCCGCTCCCACGACCGCGGCGTCAATGCCGGGCAGAGGCCTGGCGGCCGAGCCGGGCTTAAGCTTGGTGGCGTAGGGCATGGGGCTGATCATGGCCCCGCCGGTTTCGGTCTGCCACCAGGTGTCCACAATGGGCAGCTCGCTGTCGCCGATGTTCTTGTGGTACCACTGCCAGGCCTCGGGATTGATCGGCTCGCCCACAGAACCCAGAATACGCAGGCTGCGCAGATCATAACGCTCGGCCCAGGCCTCGCCCAGCCGCATCAGGGAACGGATCACCGTGGGCGCGGTATAGAAAATATTGACCAGGAATTTTTCCACAATGCGCCAGTAGCGGTCGGGTTTGGGCCAGGTGGGCACGCCCTCGAACATCACGGTTGTCGCGCCCAGGGACAGCGGCCCGTAAATGCCGTAGGTGTGGCCGGTGATCCAGCCTGTGTCGGCCGTGCACCAGTACACATCGTCGTCGCGCATGTCGAAGCACCATTGGGTCGTGTGGGCCGCATAGGTCAGGTAGCCGCCCGTGGAATGCATGATGCCCGTAGGCTTGCCCGTGCTGCCGCTGGTGTGCAGCAGAAAGAGCGTGTCGTTGGCGTCCATGGGCTCGCAGGGAAAATCCGGGTTGAGCGTGAAATCATCAAGCAGATCATGCCACCAGACATCCCGGTTGGTCTGCATGTTCACATTGTCCAGCCCGGCATGGCTGACCACGACAACGTGGGCCACAGAAGGGCATTTTTCCAGAATGGGATCCAGATTGGCCTTCAGGGGTTTGAATTTTCCCGCGCGCACCGCCGCGTCGGCAGTGATCACCACCCTGGCCTTGGAACCCTGGATGCGGCTGCGCACGCCGCCCTCGGCGTAGCCCGAAAAAATGGTGGTGTGAATGGCCCCGATGCGCGCGCAGGCCAGCATGGCAATGGCCAGCTCCGGGATCATGGGCATGTACAGCGCCACATGATCCCCCTTGCGGATGCGCAGGGAGCTCAGAGCGTGGGCCACGCGGCAGACTTCGGTATACAGCATCTGATATGTGTAGCAACGGACATCCATCTCTTTTTCGCCCTGCCAGATCAGGGCCGCTTTGTTGCGGCGGCCGGAGATCAGATGGCGATCAATGCAATTGAAGGCCGCGTTGAGCTTTGCGCCGGTAAACCATCTGTACTTGTGATGTTCCTCATCGGCATCAAGAACCTTGTCCCAGCGTTTGAACCAATGTATCAACTGCGAAGCGCGCGCCCCCCAAAAGTCATTGGGATCGTCCAGAGCCCGGCGGCACAGCGCGTCGTACTCCTCCTGGCCGCAGATCCAGGCCGAGGATTTGCCGTGCTCCGGCGGCAGATAGCTGCGTTTCTCAGTCAACAATGTGGTGATCCGTTCCTGGGACATGATCTGGCCCTCCCACCTGTGCAAAACGTTAACGAAAGAGAGTCGGCACGGTAGCCATGATACCGGAGTAAAGAGATTCTCAATCGTCGTCAAGCGTTCTGAAGCTGTTTGGGCTTTCAGTCATTGCTGTGCGGAAAAGCGCAATCTGCCGTCGGCATGCTGCCGCATGGGGGCTGCGGGCTTTTTTGCAGGGGATTTGTAAAGAGAAATAAATCACAAGAGCTGCAAAAATTTTTTTTCTCTTTTTTTTGCGCGCAAAGCGCGTGGGCAGGCATCTCAGAGCGTTTTGCAGGCGTGAACGGGCAGCATCAGGCCCTGATCCAGTAAAATCCGCGCCAGAGCCGTGACCGGCAGGCCCACCACTGTGCTCCAGGAGCCTTCCACCCGTTCCACCAAAAAGGCGCCCTGACCTTGAATGGCGTAGGCCCCGGCCTTGTCGTCAGGCTCATGGGTGCGCACATAGGCACGCAGCACTGTACCTGGCCAGGGGTGAAAAAAGACCCGGCTCGTATCGCTGAAGCTCAGGCGGCAACGGCCGCCGCTTGCCGTCCGCATGTGCGGGGCAAGGTCTGCCGCGAGACGGCCCGGCGGCGCGGCTTCGGCTTTGGGTCTTTCCGCGTCCGCCGCGGGGGCTGGCGTTCTGCCCTGCGGCAAGACCAGGCAAACCGCGCTGATCACCTCATGGCTGCGGCCGGAAAGCCGCTCAAGCATGCGCAGCGCGTGGGCCTGATCCCGCGGCTTGCCCAGGATGTCGCCCTCAAGGGCCACCACAGTGTCCGCGGCCAGCACCAGGGCGTCGGCACAGGCCGGTTGGCGGGCCACGGCCAGAGCCTTGGCCTCTGCCGCGCGCACGGCGTACTGCCGCGGTTCCTCGCCGGGTTCGGGATGCGGTTCCGCCTTATCCGGTCGGGCCGGGACAAAGGGCAGACCCCATTCTTCCAGAAACTGCCTGCGGCGCGGTGAGCTTGAGGCGAGAAGCAGGCGGATTCCGGGGGCAAGCGCAAACAAGGCTTTCATATTTCTGTCCATTGGTCCGGCTTCGGCCTTCACCAGGAGCCGGGTCGGGACGTGGAGGCAAAACGCAGGCCGCGGCAAGACGGCTTCCCCCGCCAGGAAAATAACTCACAGCGCGAAAAGGGAAGGGCAGGAAGAAAAAAAGCGCGGCGCGGATCGGTTCAGTCTTGCGGAGCGTGGCGCAACACTTCCCGCCCCTGCATGTCCAGCACCCGGAATACGCCGCCCTCGCAAAGCCCGTAGCTGCGGGGCGAGCCTCCCTTGGGCAGGGAGAGCGAGCCGGGATTCCAGAAGTGCAGGCCGTCCAGGGTTTCCCCACGGGGAACATGGGTGTGCCCGCGCAGGATCACGCTGCCCGGCTGTATGCGGGGCAGGGGCGGCTGTTCCGGCAGGTGATGGCCGTGACTGGCGAAGATCCGCAGGCCGTCCGCGTTGATCCAGGCATGTTCCGCCAGGGGAAAGGGCAGCAGGGCCAGATCCACCTCGGCGTCGCAGTTACCGCGCACGGCAGTAAGCGGAAAAGCCGTGAGCGCGGTCGTTTCTTCCAGCACCGCGCGCGTGTCGTACGCGGAGGGCAGGGGATTGCGCGGGCCGTGGTAGACCAGATCCCCCAGCAGCACCAGCAGGTCGGGCTTGAGAGCCTCGGCGCGGCGACGCAGAAAGCGCAGGCTTTCCAGAGAACCGTGCAGATCCGAAGCGATGAGCAGGCGCATCAGCGTTGCTCTCCGCCGTCTGGCGCGTCTTCCGGGTGCTCGCTGTTCCATTTGGCGCGGGGCACGGCTTCTTCCACCAGCATGATCGGGATTTCCTCCCGCACCGGATAAACCACCTCACAGGCTGTGCAGGCAAAACCCGTGGTCTGGCCATCGCGGCCCAGGGCCGCCAAGGAGCCCAGACAGCGCGGGCAGGCCAGGATCTGCAATAATTCTTCAGTGTTGATGCTCATATTTTTCCCTTGCCGTACATCAGGCAGGAGGCAACATAGCCCGATGCGGGCCCGGATTCAAGGGGCGCTTGTGCCGGGAGGGATTCACCCTTAGAGTATTTTTTGATTGAAAATGAATATGTTCAATCAAAAAATACTCTAGAGATGGAAAAAGCGCATGAAATTGATCGACCTGCATACCCACACCCATGCCTCTGACGGCACGGACAGCCCTTCGGCCCTGGTGAAGAAGGCGCATGCCGCCGCTCTGGCCGCGCTGGCCGTGACGGATCACGACACGCTCTCAGGTCTGGAAGAAGCCGAGGAGACCGGCCGGGCTCTGGGGATCAGGGTGATACGGGGCTGCGAGCTTTCCACGGGCACAGAGCACGGCGAAGTGCATATTCTGGGGCTGTGGCTGCCCCGCGAGGCGCAATCCCTGCAGGATCAGCTCGTGCAACTTCGCCGCAAGCGGGCCGAGCGCAACGCCCGGATTGTGGACAGGCTGCGCGGCCTCGGGCTTGCGATCAGTCTGGAAGACGTGCGCGAGGTCGCCCAGGGCGAAAGCGTGGGGCGGCCGCATATCGCGGAAGTTCTGCTGCGCAAGGGCTATGTGAAGGACTTGCGGCAGGCGTTCGTGGACTATCTCGGCTCGCACGGCAAGGCCTTTGTGCCCAAAGAGGTGCTGGAGCCTGAAACGGCCGTGCGCCTGCTGGCCCGACTGGGGGCCACGGTCTGTCTGGCGCATCCCATGCTGCAAAAATACCCCCGGGGCTGGCTGGAAGACTTTACCGGCCGGCTGGCCGGATATGGGCTCACGGCTGTTGAGGCATGGCACAGCGAGCATTCCGAAGCAGACGTGCGCGCCTGCCTCGCTCTGGCCAAACGCTTCGGCCTGGGCCTCAGCGGCGGGTCGGACTATCATGGCGGCAACAAGCCGGGCATCTGCCTGGGCGTGGGGCGCGGCGGCCTGCGGATACGCCTGGAGGTGCTCGAAGCTCTGGAGGCGCGGCGGCGGGCGCAGGGCCTGCCGTGCTGAGTTCTTGCCACATGGCCCATGCCGGAAGGCTTTTTTCCTTCTTTGCCGAGCGGCTCCTTTCAGCAGGTCCGGGCCGGGATCAGCGCGTCACGAGAGGTCATGCCTTCCGGCCGCAGCATTTTTTGTATTTCTTGCCGCTGCCGCAGGGGCAGGGATCATTGCGGCCCACGCGCGGCGCGGCCTTGGCCGGTCTGCCTTTGGCCGGAGCGCTTTCGGACTCGCCGCCGCCTGAGTAGGAAAGCTGGCGGGCTTCTTCCCTGTGCCGGAATTCCCTGGCCAGAGCTTCCTGTTCGGCCGCGGCGCGGGCCGCTTCCTCTTCCGGGCTGACCTGCTGCACGCGCACGCGGGTCAGAGCGCGGAACACGCTCTCCCGGATCTGGAAGAGCATTGCCTGGAACATCTCAAAGCCTTCGCGCTTGTACTCCAGCTTCGGATCTTTCTGGCCGTAGCCGCGCAGGCCGATGCCGTCGCGCAGGGCGTCCATGTTGCGCAAGTGTTCCTTCCAGCAGCGGTCCAGCTCTTCGAGCAAAAAGTAGCGTTGAATTTCCCTGGCGCTATCCCCGGCCTCACGCTGCAAATCGCTCAGAATACCGCGCACCAGCTTTTCGCACTCTTCGCGCTCAGGCAGGGGCGCGTTTTCGGGAAGCACGCGATCCAGGTTGAAGACCTCGCGCAGCCGGGCCAGAGCGGTCTGGCGCGCGTCTTCCACGGCGTCGGGCGAGGCGTTGGCCAGCGGGCCGTAGGCGTCGTCCAGCACGTCGCTCATGAATTCTTCCAGCACCGGCTCAAGATCCTGCTCCACCATAAGCTCGCGCCGCAAGGCATAAATCACCTCGCGTTGCTGGTTCATGACATTGTCGTAATCCAGCAGGGTTTTGCGGATTTCAAAATGGTGAGCTTCCACGCGCTTTTGCGCGCCTTCCACGGCGCGGGTGACCATGGCGTTTTCTATGGCTTCCCCATCGCGCAGACCGAGCTTTTCCATGAGCCCCTTGATCCGATCCGAGCCGAACAAACGCATCAGATCGTCTTCCAGGGAAAGGTAGAAACGCGAGGAGCCGGGATCGCCCTGGCGGCCGGCGCGGCCGCGCAACTGGTTGTCGATGCGGCGGCTCTCATGGCGCTCGGTGCCCAGGATATGCAGGCCGCCCAGATCCACCACGCCCTCGCCGAGCACAATGTCCGTGCCGCGCCCGGCCATATTGGTGGCAATGGTCACTTTGCCCGGCTGCCCGGCCTGGGCCACGATTTCCGCTTCCTTTTCATGCTGCTTGGCGTTGAGCACATTGTGCGGAATGCCCAGCTTGCTCAGGCGTTGGGAGAGCATCTCCGAGGTTTCGATGGAAATGGTACCCACCAGCACGGGCTGCCGCTCCTTGTGCAGATCCGCGATGGCCTGCACAATGGCGTCGAACTTCTCCTGGCGGCTGCGGTAGATGAGATCCGGGTAATCCTTGCGGATCATGGGCTTGTTCGGCGGGATGGAAATGACTTCCAGGTTGTAGATCTGCTGGAATTCCACGGCTTCGGTATCGGCCGTGCCGGTCATGCCCGAAAGTTTGTCGTACAGGCGGAAGTAGTTCTGAAACGTGATGGAAGCCAGGGTTTGATTTTCCGCGGCGACGGTCACATGTTCCTTGGCCTCCAGAGCCTGATGCAGCCCGTCGGAATAACGGCGCCCGGCCATCAGGCGGCCGGTGAATTCGTCCACGATGACCACCTGGTCGTCCTGCACGATGTAATCCACGTCGCGCTTGAAGACCTGATGGGCCTTGAGGGCCTGCAAAACATGATGCTGGGCCGTGATGTTGGCCGGGTCAAAGAGATTGTCCACGCGCAGCAATTCTTCGCAGCGGGCCACGCCCGCATCCGTGAGCATGGCGGTACGGGCTTTTTCGTCAATGGTGTAATGCTCCGGCGTGAGTTGGCGCACAATGTCGTCCACCATGCGGTACATGCCCACGGACTCCTCGGACGCGCCGGAGATGATCAGCGGCGTGCGTGCTTCGTCGATCAGGATGGAGTCCACTTCGTCCACAATGGCGAAGTTGTGGCCGCGCTGCACGAGCTGCTGCGCGTAAAACTTCATATTGTCGCGCAGATAGTCAAAGCCGAATTCGTTGTTGGTGCCGTAGGTGATGTCCGCATTGTAGGCGGCCTTGCGCTCCTCGTCGTCCATGTCGTGCACGATGACGCCCGTGCTCAGGCCCAGGAAGGAGTAAAGCCTGCCCATCCAGGCCGCGTCGCGCGACGCCAGATAATCGTTGACCGTGACCACATGCACGCCCTTGCCGGCCAGGGCGTTCAGGGCCACAGCCAGGGTGGCCACCAGGGTTTTGCCTTCGCCGGTCTTCATTTCCGCGATTTTACCCTTGTGCAGGACTATGCCGCCGACCAGCTGCACGTCATAATGGCGCATGCCCAGCACCCGGCGCGAAGCCTCCCGCACCAGGGCAAAGACCTCAGGCAGCAGACTGTCCAGGCTTTTGCCTCCCTCCTGCACGTCTTTTTTATACCGGGCGATGCGGGCCGCGAAATCCGCATCAGCCAATTCCTGCATCTCCGGCTCCAGGGCATTGATGCGCTGCACCTGCGGACGAAGGCGGCGCAGATAGCGCTCATTCTTGCTGCCGAAGATTTTTTTAAAAAGAAAAGCGAACATCTGTGCTCCTCTGATGCACACGGGGCGCGTTTGCAGTGCGGCAGAATACTCTTTTGAAATAACGGAACATGCCCGGAACACTAACGCCGTCGCCAAAGAAGAGGCGTCAGGCGGATCGCAGGCAGGGAGAACGACAATTTCATACGGGCGAATCAGGCGCGGCGTTCCAGGCACTATTCCGCCCGGACGGCAGTCTGTCGCAGCCGGGCCGCGGACACGGCGCGAGCTTGAAACCCGCCCTTTATATCTTACTAGAGCATTTTGCTTTTGAAATTATTCAATTTCAAAAGCGGCGCTGCCATCATGTCGCCTGAAAAGCGTGGTTTTCAGGCTCATTCGGCGCGGGCGTCCGCTCCCGCGGCCGCCAGAGCGGTTGCCGTTTTCAACAGCAAACCGCTCTAAAATAAGCCATAATGCCATGCTTTGCAATGCGCGGTCGCGCCGTTCAGGGAAAAAGGAAGCCGGGCGTTGCCGCCCGGCTCTTCAAAAGAGGCGCGTGCTGTCCAGGTTCGCAAATGGTATGGCGGCCAGCACCCCGTAACGTTCCGCGTTACAGAGTACCGGTCGCCGGGCGAAAGTCCGGCGCGCCGCCGCAGGCGGCGCGAGCGAGCCGAAAACCGCGCTTTTCGGCGAAGCGATCTGGTACTAGTCTGCCTTCAAATCCTGAATGAGCGCGGTCAGGCCCTGGGCCTGGGCGGCCAGCTCCGACACGGCCTTGGATGCTTCGGCCATGGCTTCGGCGGTCTGGCGGGACATGTCGTTGACCTGCACGATGGACTGGTTGATCTCCTCGCTGGCCGCGGACTGCTCCTCGCTGGCCGCGGCAATGGCATTGACCTGATCCGCCGTGGCTTCCACGGTGGCCACGATTGCCTGCAGGGCCGCGCCCGACTGTCCGGCCAGTGCCGTGGCCTCGCCAATGCGCTGCACCGCGTTGTCCATCCCGGTCATGCTCTTGGCCGTGCTTTCCTGGATGGCCTTGATGGCGTTGCCCACATCGTTGGTGGAGGCCATGGTTTTTTCAGCCAGCTTGCGCACTTCGTCGGCCACCACGGCAAAGCCGCGCCCGGCTTCGCCCGCGCGGGCGGCCTCAATGGCCGCGTTCAGGGCCAGCAGGTTGGTCTGATCCGCAATATCCGAGATAACGCCCATGATACGGGTGATGTCCTGGGCATGTTCATTGAGCTGGGCCATGTCTTCCTTGAGTTCCAGGGAGAGCTGATGCACCTGCTCGATGCTGTGTACGGCCTGTTCCACCACCTGGGCCCCGGCTTCGGCCTTCTGCTTGGTTTCGGCCGAAGCCTGGGAGGCCGAACCCGCGTTTTTGGCCACTTCCTGCACGGTGGCGTTCATTTCGTTCATGGCCGTGGCCGCTTCGGCAAGGCGGGTGGCGGATTCGGCCGCGCCGCGATCCGACTGCTCAATCTGGGCCGAAAGCTGGGTGGAGGCCGAGGAGACGACACTGCCCACCTGTTCCAGCTTGTCGGCTGCTATGAGCATGGCTTCGGTTTTGGCCTGGGCCTGCCTGCTGGCGGCTTCGGCCTCCAGCATGGCTTCCTGAGCCTTGGCGGACTGCTCCTTGGCGTTTTCCGACTCGCGCCGGGCTGCGTCGATCATTTCCTTGAGATGATCCACCATGCTGCGCAAGGCGTCGCAAAGCGTGCCCAGTTCATCAGTGCGGGTCACGGTGAGTTTGCTGTCCAGATTGCCGTCGGCCACGGCCTTGGCATAATTGACGCTCTGCAGCAGGTCGCGGATAATGGGCCGCATGACCAGAAAGATAATCAGACCCACGAGAGCCGCCCCGGCCAGCATGATGCCCAGAGCTATATTGCGGATAAAGGCCGTGGCCTCCTCAATTTCCGAAATATCCATGCAGGTGACGGTGATCCAGCCGGATTCAGGATCCAGCCGGAAATTGAGCATCCGCTCCACGCCGGCACTGGTGGTATAGCGCAAGGCGCCCTCGGGCGAAGCCAGCACCTGCCGTCCCCAGTCCACCTTTCGGGCGTCGAATTCCTGGATCAGTTTGGCGTTGGGATGGGCCAGCATCAGGCCCTCGTTGTCTATAATATAGGCAAAGCCGGTTTTGCCGATGCGCGCGCCTTCAATGGTGTTCTTCACCACTGTGGCGCAGGGCAGAATAGCGTAGAGGACGCCGGCCGGTTTGCCGGCGAGGTCGAGCAGGGGCGTGGAGATCACCAGGGCCTTGTCGCGGGTGCCCATGCTCACGAGTGGCGAGGAGATAACCGTTTCACCCTGCATGGATGCCTGAAAATAGGCGCGCTTGCCGATATTGACTTTGCCGATGGCTTCCTTGTTGCTGCCCGCGACGACCAGGCCGTCGGGCCCGGCAATGTTGACCACCGGGAAGGTGGCATACAGGCTGGCGAAACCCTCAAGAGCATCCTGAGCCATTTGCGTGGCCGCGGCCACCTCGGCGGGGTCGACCGTGGCGGCCACCTCGGAGGGGTCGATCCCGGCCCGGCCCCCGCTCAGAATGTTGCTCAGAGGGCGCAGCTGGCTCGTGGTCGCCATGGCCCGCACGCTGTCCTTATAGGTGACGGCGGCGTTGCTCACGCCCTTGAACAGAATGTTGTTGCTCACCTCCAGTTCCTGCGTGAAGTTCTCCTCCAGCTGGTCGGCGATCATGCCGGCAACCAGCAGGGTGCTGCACAGGATCAGAACAACAAGGGCCGTAAGGCTGGGAACCAGGAGTTTGTTCCGGATTGAGAGCCTCATGCTTTCCCCTTTATGAAATAGTTGTGTGTTGCGAAAAGATGTCAAACCTCCTCTGTCTGAAAGGATACACTGCTAGAGTGAAATTTCTTTCTCAACCATGTGACAGTAAACTGAATTTTTAAGAAAAATCATCTCAAAGGTGAATCCCTCTTGTCTCTGCACGCAAAGTCCTGCCTCCATCCCAGGCGTTGCGGCCTTCAAAGCGCCGTGCGCAAATTATATAAAATCTATATATTTCATATAAATAGATGCACATGAAAAAATTGTGCGGCCCGTGCAGGCGGCAAAAGCAGCCAAAAAGCCGCATGTCCGGTTGGATGTCTCTCCTGTCGGCAATCCGTTGCGTCGCTTAAGAGCGGAAGCGATTTTCGTATCGTTTCTTTGTTTTGAAGCGTAACTACCGGCAAGCGCAGGGGAATTGCCTGCCCTGACAGCCGCCGTCCCCGGCTCCTGCCGCAGCAGCCGGGAGCCTTTGCCTTAATTTTTACCGGAATTGTCCGATACAGGGAGAAGGAAGACGGCCGCTGCCTTGCTCAGGCCTCGTGGTATTCCTGCTTGATCACGGCTTCGGATTTGATCCGATCCAAAAGCTCGGCAAAGACGGCTTTGACATTTTCGCGGATATCCCCGGCCACCACCAGAAAGAGCAGGTCGTCGCCGGGTTTGAGCAGGCCTTCGCGGGCCTCGGCCAGAATGGCGAAAATGCCCGGGCGCTGCTCCATTTCGCGGCAGATGGCGCGCATTCTGGCCTCGTCATGGCGCACGCGCACCGCGCTCACCGGCGCATGATCCTTGCGGGACCAGGCGCGCACCACCCCGTTGTGCACAAGCGTCATGCCCACATGCTCCGCAAAGCCGGGGCGGGCTTTAAGTTCCTGAAGAGTTTTGGTAATATCCATGAGACCCGCCTTGGTTGCTGCGTTTTTGAACAGGGCCGCAGTGACAGTATACATGTGTTTTGCGCCCTCATAAAGGATTTTGTGCATGGCTCAGCTATCCCAGCTCCTCTCTCGCCTGCCCGAGAGCAAAGATGTGCGCATGAGCACGATGGGCCATGTGCTCTGGGTCTGCTGGCATGCCAGGCTCACGCCGGCCGTCAACCAGACCCTGCTCAACTACGGCGGCATGCTGGTGGGCGAGGAGCATGAGCAGGCGCTCTGGTTCTTTTTTACCGACGACGTGTTCCTGGCGCTGGCCCGGCTGATGGTCTGGGGCAATTTCAATGAGCTCGCCGTGAGCATTGAGCTTTTTCCCGGCCGTCTGCAACTGGGCGGCAAGCGGGAGGCCAGCCTTTTGCTGGACGGCGCGCTGTGCGCCCAGGAAATGCTTGTGCGCGACACCTTCGAGGTCTGGGTGCACCCCAAAAGCCGGGAGGGCAAAAACGCCCTGCCGGGCATTGCCTTTGAGCCTCAGCCCGGCCGCCAGGGCATGTGCTCGGTGGACTGGGCCACCATTGTGGTGGATGTGCGTATGCCGTACTCCTCCACCCAGGCCTGGTTCGCGCTGCTGCATCCCCTGGGCAGCCCTCTGGACAAAGCTTTTCAGAGCGGCTGGAGCTCCATGTTCAAGCGCATTGAGGCCTTGTTGCAGAAGCACAAAATCAAGTCCATCGTGCACGAAACCTTTGTCATCGTGGCCGTGGACAACCTGCTGATGCTGCGCACCTTTCTGCGCGACTATCTGCACAGTTTCGACAAGCAGAACAACGACCCCGGCGATTACTGGCCCTGCGTCTGCGTGGTGGCCGATCGCAACAACCTCAATTTCAACACCGACCTGCCCAAGAAGATTGGCCTGCAATGGGACAATCTGATGCCGGATTTCCCGTACATGAGCTACCGCAACGCCTATTTGCTGGGCGAGGGCTTCACGGTGCGGGATCTGCGCTTCACCGGCGAGCAAACCAGCATGGACAGTTGGTGCAACGTCCTGCTGGATGAAAACAGCATCAGCGGCCGCTCCATTCCCCTGTTGATGGCCGCCCAGCTCAGCGGCGGCACTGCCGGGGGCGCGGGTTGCTTTTACTGCGGCATCCACACCCACACGGCCGCCGAATGCCCCACGCGCACCTATTTCCCCAGCCGTGCCGAGCTTTGGGATGAAATGGCGGGCATGGATCTGGAAAAGATCAACGAGGGTTTTCGCCAGATCGAGATGGTGCTCGACCGCAAGGGCGTGGACGGTTATGAGGAGTTGCTGGAAGGCGAGGACGATGCCGCCGTGCTGCTGCAGGCCGTGCTGGATCTCAACAGTCCGAGCCAGTTGCGCAATGTGCCCAGGCATTGGCTCTACCGTATGCGCGAGCCGGACCCGGATGAGGAAAAGCCCACGCGCGACGACAGCCCGGCCTGGGATCTGCTGGATCGGCTTGCCCAGACCGCGCCGGACGATCTGCCGGATCTGGAAACAAAGCTGAAGCAGGCCATTGCCCGGCATCAGCGCGATCCGCGTCTGCGCATGGTGCGGGCTTTTCTGCTGATCGAAAAAAACGACTTCAGCCATGCCGCGGCCTGTTTCCGCGAAGCGGCAAGCCTGACCCCCGCGCCCACGTTGCAGGCCTGGAACGAATACCTGCTTGCCCGACTGGCCGAGGAACAGGGGCAGTTCGGCCCGGCCATTGAGCAGTATGCCCAGGTCTTGCGGGTCATGCCCCAATGGCGGGACGTGCAGTACAGGGGCATTGTCTGCCGGGTCAAAATGGGCTTTGCCGAGCAGGTTCTGGAGCAGATCGTCAAACTGGTGCGCGAGGAACCCGCCTATTTCAACCGCATTCTCATTGATCCGGCCCTGGAGCGCGGCCGCCTGCTGATCCTTTCCTCCCTGTACGATCTCTGGGAGGAGGCCAAAAAAAACGCCGAAGAGGAACGCGTCAAAATCAATGCCCTGGAGGCCCGCCTGAGCGCCTGGTTTTCCGAGGATCATCCGGTGCAGATGCAGATCGGGCATAAAATCCGCAAACTGGAAGCCCTGAGCAACGTCAACAACTACATTGCCTTTTTGCAGGTGGTGGAAGAGCGTCCGATTCTGGAAAAAGAGCTGGATGAGAGCATTGAGCGCGAAGTCGAAGACCTGCGCAACCGCTACAAGTATTATCTGGACGTGCTGCAGGAAATACGCGATGAGGCTTCCTGGTTTCCCTTCCCTTCGGTGCTGCGCGAGTTCAGCAGCGATTTCAATGAAAGCGCGGGGATCATCAACTGGGCCTTTGCCTGCAACTTCAACGAGGCCGAGATCTTCCAGCGCGCGCAGGCCTCCATGCCCAGGCTGGCCGCCCTGTTGCGCAACCTGAAAAAGCGCCTTCAGTTCCTGCGCATGGTGCGGGACGGCACGCTTTTTGCTATGACTATGGGCAAGACCTTCTTCTGGGTGGAGACAGTGGGCCTCTTGTTCTGCTTTATCGGCATACCCATTGTGGTCTTCTGGGGCGAAAGCCTCTACCTGGGCTGGCTCAAGGAACTGCTCGGCGAGAACCAATGGTCCATCCAGAAGGTTCTGAGCCTGATTGTCACCATGATTGCTCTGGGCCTGGCCGCCCTGCGCACCACCCTGGTCTTTGACCGCAAGCGCGAAAAACTTCTGGAGCAGGCCCGCAGCCAGCGCGAAAAAGCGCAGCAGATGCGCCTGGAGCGCATTCGCAAGCAGCGCATGGCCGAAGCGGAAAACGCCCGCCGCGCCCAGCAGGCCGAGGCCGAGCGCGAGATGCAGCGGCAGTTGAAGGAACGCATGCGCAAGGACTAGAACAGATTCCCTTTGACTTTTTATGAAAGTCAAAGGTAATCTGTTCTAGAGCATTTTGCTTTTGAAATTATTCAATTTCAAAAGCGGCGCTGCCATCATTTCGCGTCCAGAACGCGGTCTGGACGCTCATTCGGCGCGGGCGTCCGCTCCCGCGGCCGCCAGAGCAATTTCAAAGTGAAATTGCTCTAACTAATTTCATTAGCAAAACGCTCTGATTCAGTGGGAAGCGCCGCGAAAAACATCTTGCCTCCAGGGCCCGCATGGCCTGCGGCGTGCTGTTTTTTCACAGCATAGCCGTTGCCTTGTCGGATACATGCCGGATAAGCCCCGGCTTTTGAAAAGGAGTCAGCCGTGCCGAGCCTCAAAGACTTTGCCTTGTACGATATAGACTGGAATCTCACGCCCGAACATGCGGTAACCATGTATCTGGAATGGGGCAACAACGACTGGCATTCGGAATACCCGCCGGTGCGCTCCAAAGACGACGTGGCGCAGTATTTTGTGGTGGACAGTTGGAACGATCCGCCGGTCATCCGGCTGGTGCGCCGCAATTCCGAGCGCGCCGAGGATCTGATTGTCGTGCCCCTGCCCCAGGATCTGCTGGAAGATTTCCGCCGGGCGCACGGCCAGTGGCGCGGCATCAGCGAGCCCACGCCCGGGATCAAGGCCTGGCTCAAGGCCGAGCTGGGGCAGCAGGGCTTGTGATGCCTCTGGCGCTGCTGTGCAGCGCAGAGCGCCGCTTTTGAAATTGAATAATTTCAAAAGCAAAATGCTCCAGGTCAGCGCGCGCCGAATCCCGGCACATGGAAGCGCTGTTCCAGCCAGCGCAAAAGCCAGGAAGCCAGGGTCACCATGATCAGATAATAGGCTCCCACAGTCAGGAAAACCTCGGTAAAGCGAAAGGTGTCCGAAGCCACCACCTTGCCTTCGCCCATCAGTTCCATGCAGGTCACCAGATAGGCCAGGGAACTGTATTTGATCAGATAAATGATTTCGTTGCCGCAACCGGGCAGGGCCCGCCGGGCCGCCTGGGGAATGACGATCCAGACCACTGTTTGCAGAGTGCTGAAGCCAAGGGCCTGGGCCGCGCGGATCTGGCCCTGGCGGATGGAAAGCAGGGCCCCCCGGATATATTCCGACTGGTATGCCGCGGTGCAGAGAATGAAGGAAGTCAGGGCCGCGCCGTAGGGCGCGAAATAAATGCCCAGCTTGGGCAGGGCGTAATAGATCATCATCAGTTGCACGGCCAGGGGCACGCCGCGCAGCAGGGCCGTGTACCAGTCGCCCAGGCGGCGCAGCCAGCGCGGCCCGAAAACGCGCGCGCAGCCGAGCAGCACCCCGCCCACAAAGCCCAGGCTCCCGGCCGGGATGATCAGCGCCAGGGAAACCAGAAGGCCCTTGTTGAGCGCGGGCAGCAGCGCATGGCTGAAAAAGGCCGTATCCAGCATGCCCCCTCCTAGAGCAGATTACCTTTGACTTTTTATGAAAGTCAAAGGTGGCATTCAGGCGAAAAACGCGGTTTTCGCCTGAATGTACGCCGCGTTGCGGCGGCTGCCGCTTTCGCGTCAGCAGAGCATTTTCAAAGAGAAAATGCTCTAAGCTCCCATCTCCAGAAGACGGGCGCAAAAATCGCGGGTGCGGGTGGCAGAGCCCTCGGCCAGCAGAACTTCCGGCGCGCCCTGCTCAATGAGCCTGCCGTGCTCCATGAACAGAATCTCCGTGGCCAGGGCACGCGCAAAATCCATCTGGTGCGTGGCCATGAGCATGGTCATGCCGCCGCTCGCCAGATCGCGGATCACGGCAAGCACCTCGCCCACCAGTTCGGGGTCAAGAGCCGAGGTGGGTTCATCCAGCAAAATCACCTTGGGGTCCATGGCCAGGGCCCTGGCAATGGCCACGCGCTGTTTCTGCCCGCCCGAGAGCTGCGCCGGGTAGAGCGGGGCGCGCCGCGCCAGGCCCACGCGGCCCAGTTCCTCCAGGGCGCGGGCTTTGGCTTCCCTGCGGGACATGCCGCGCACCTTGCGCAAGGCAATGGCCACATTCTCTTCGGCGGTCAGATGATCGAAGAGGTTGAAATCCTGGAAGATCATGCCTACATGGGCGCGAAATTCGCAGAGTTTTTTCCTGTCGCCGCTCTCCAGGAGTTCGCCGTCCAGCCAGATTTGCCCGCTGTCCGGGGGGATCAGGCAGTCGATGCACTGTAAGAGCGTGCTCTTGCCCGCGCCTGATGGGCCGATCAGCACCTTGAGCTCGCCGCGCCGCACGCTGAGCGAGCAATTATCCAGGATGGGCTTGCCGCCCAGGGTCTTGGAAATGCCTTGGACCTGCAATACCACTTTGTCTTCCGCTCTCATGGCTTATCCCGCGCCCATGCCTTCCATGCCCATTCCCGTGGAATAGCCCGGCACATGCAGCTTTTTTTCCAGACGGCGCAGCAAATGGAGCACCGCCAGGGTCAGCACGAAATAGATCAGGCCCGCCGCGGCAAAGAACGCCAGATGCTCGTGCGTGCGCGCGGCCGCAAAATTGGCGCGGGCCATGATGTCCTGGGTGCCCAGCACATAGCAGATGGCCGAGTCCTTGAGCAAAATGGAAAATTCGTTGGCCCAGCCCGGAATCGAAAGACGCAGGGCCTGCGGCAGAATAATGCAGCGGATGGCCGTAACGTCCCGCATGCCCAGGGCGCGCGCCGCCTTAAGCTGGCCCTGGGGCAGACTTTCAATGGCCCCCCGGAAAATCTGGGACTGGTACGCCGTGCTGGTTGCGCCCAGCACAAGACAACAGATCGCAAAGGGGTTCACGCTCAGGCCCAGGCTGATGCACAGGCCGTAACAGAGAAAGAGCAGCACCAGGATGGGCACGCCGCGGAAAAACCAGACGTAGGTCGCGGCCAGCCGCCGCAGCCAGGGGCCGCCATAGACCTGGCCCACGGCCAGGGGCACGCCCAGAACAAGCCCCATAGCCAGTGAGATGCCCACATTCCCGATGGTCACAAAGCTCCCGGCCAGGATGGAGGGCAGAGCAAGAAGAACATCGTTCAGTGCGTGCATAGGCAGATACTTTGCAAGGGCTTATGCCGCGCGGCCGGAAAGCGGGGCAGCGCCCGCCGGGCGCGCGGCACAAGGGACGCGCGGCTGCTCCCACGCCAGGGCCTGGGCCGGCAGTGCCGCCGGGATGTGAAAAAGCGCATACGGCATTTGCCGCTCCCGATCACAAGCGGCCTGTCGCCAGGCCGGTGAACCCGGCCCGGCCGCTACGCGCCTGATGCCGTCAGCTTCCTGGGCCGGGTTCATCAACGCGGCGGAACAAACTTAGAGCAGATTACCTTTGACTTTTTATGAAAGTCAAAGGTGGCATTCAGGCGAAAAACGCGGTTTTCGCCTGAATGTACGCCGCGTTGCGGCGGCTGCCGCTTTCGCGTCAGCAGAGCATTTTCAAAGTGAAAATGCTCTAGCTGCGCCTGTGACGCCGGGCTACTTGTGCAGATACTTCTTTTGCAGCTCCTGCCAGTACGGATCGGCCATGAGCTTGCGATAGCCTTCATCCAGAATGGCGCGCAATTCCTTGTCGCCCTTGCGGATGGCCACGCCGAACTGATCCGGCGCGCCGTGCACGCCGGCCTTTTTCACAGCCGCGCCCTTGGAAATGGCGTCGTCAGCGGGCAGTTCATCCATCAGCGCGGCCTGGATGCGGCCATTGAGCAGATCTTCCACGGCCAGCGGAGCCGACTCGTAGAAGCGCAGCTCGAATCCGTAGCCTTTCTTCGCCTGTTCCTGCTTGATGGCATTGGCCTCCGAGGTGCCGCGTTGCACGCCCAGTTTGATTTTCTGGCTCAGAATGTCCCTGGGCGTCAGTTTGGAGTCGGCCGACACCAGGAAAACGCGCGAAACAGTCCAGTAAGGATTGGAAAAATCCACCATTTTGGCGCGCTCCGGCGTGATGCTCATGCCCGAGCATACCATGTCGATCTGTTTGCCCATCAGGGCCGGGATGATGCCGTCCCAGGCCATGGGTTTGTGGCTGATCTGCACGTTCATGGTTTTGGCGATCCAGTTCAGGGCGTCCACATCGAAGCCTGCGGGCTGGCCGGTTTTTTCGTCAACATAGGCAAAGGGCGGATAGTTGGGATCAATGCCGTTGACATAGCTCTTTTTGGCAAAGGCGGGCACGGCGGCCAGCAAACTGACCAGCAGAGCGCAGACAAAGACTTTTTTCATGTGAATTTCTCCCTCAAAAAAAAGACGGAACTGACAGAACCGGATGCCGGGGCAGGGCGCAGGTCTACAGGTCGCCAAATGCTGAACGGCTTTGGCCGGCTCGCCTGCGGGCCACTATTCCCGGCAAAACAGGGTTATCTCTACCAGAAGCGCCGCGGCGACGCAAGAGCGCGTTGCCCAAGGCATGGCCCTTGCGCTTGGCGGCGTGAAAGCGTATCGTATTTTGCATAGATCTGAGTGTATCGGAAGCCCATCCCGCAGCAACAACAGTCGCTGCAGTTATGCGTGCAGGCAGAGCGCGATCGTGCTCTGTTGCATCTGTAAACTTGTTTACAGATGCATGTTGTCTGCTGTAAGGCAAAAATTTTACAACATGTTGACGCCCTGCGCGTCCAGGTCCAGCATGTCTCAGATGCCCCTGCTCATCAGTCTGCTCCGCCGGGTCGGGCTTTCGCCGCAAAAGACACTGCTTTGTTTTTTTGATTTGGTGGCGCTCCTGGGAACCGCGCTGCTGGTTTTTTTGCTGCGCGCGGCGTACGGCGGCCTTGATCCCGCCCTGTATAAATGGGTGTTGCCCCTGCTCCTGCTGGGGCCGGTGCTGGGGAGCAGCTTCGGCATTTATCAAAGCATCAGCCTCCCGCCGCAAAGAGAGCTGAAAGCTCTGTTTCTGCTCACAAGCCTGACCTACAGTTTGATTCTGGTCGTGCTTTTTCTGGCCCAGGCCGGCGGCGTCTATTCCCGCCTGGTGATTGCGGGCAGTTGGGCCGCCACAGTCCTTACTCTGCCGATTATGCGCGGGCTTTGCCGCCGTCGTTTCGCCAAAAGCCGCTGGTGGGGCAGGCCGCTGATCATCCTGGATCGCAACGATACCGGGCGCGAACTCTGGCGTCATCTCAAACGTCACCCGGAGCACGGGCTCATGCCGGTGGATATTTTCGCTCTGCCCCAGGATCTGCCCGGTCTGCGCCGCCTGCTGGCCACTGCCGCCAAACTGCATCCCGGGGCCATGATCCTGATTCATCATCACATGGGGCCGCAGCCTCTGGATTATATCACGGAAGCCAGTGCATACTTTAGCGACATTCTGGTTGTGCCTGCCTTTGACGACGACTTCAGGGCCCGTTGGCTGACGCCGCGCGATCTCGGCAATGTCGTGGGTCTGCTGGTGCGTCAGAACCTGCACGACAAGCGACGCCTGCGCTTGAAGCGCTGCATTGATCTTGTGATCTGCGCTCTGGCCGCCACAATCCTGCTGCCCGTGGGGCTGGTTCTGGCGCTGTGCATCCGGCTGGACAGTCCGGGCCCCGTTTTTTACAAGCAAAAGCGCATCGGCCAGGGGGGCTCCCACCTCAATATTTATAAATTCAGGACCATGGTGGCTGATGCCGACGCTGCCCTGCGGGCCTGCCTTGCGGCTGACCCGGCCCTGCGCGAGGAATGGGAGCGGGATCATAAATTGAGAAATGACCCGCGGATCACCCGGATGGGAGCCTTTTTGCGCAAGAGCAGCCTGGATGAGCTGCCGCAATTGCTCAATGTGCTTGCAGGCGAGATGAGCCTGGTGGGGCCGCGGCCCATCGTGGCCGCGGAAGTGGCCAAGTACGGGCAGGTCTATGACGAGTATTGCCGCGTCAAGCCCGGCATCACCGGCCTGTGGCAGATTTCGGGCCGCAACGACACGAGCTATGCCGAGCGGGTGGCCTATGACCATTATTACATCAATAACTGGTCGGTCTGGATGGATTTGTGGATTCTGGGCAAGACCGTGCCCGTGGTTATCAGCGGCTACGGCGCATATTGAAGGGGAGGCCGCGCTACGGGGGAGGCCGCCACAGCGGCGTCGCCCGGCATTGCGTTTTGAAAGACAGGCTGGAGGAGAACCCAAGCCGGGACGATGCCCGGCGTCCCCCGGATCGCACACTGTTGGCGCGGGCGGGAATCGGCTCAGCTCTGCAACAACGCCGTTTTTGCCGCCTCCACTTCTGCCGCGAATTCCTGCATAAAGCGGGCTTCATTGAAAGCCTCGGCATGGCGGCGCATCTCTGCCGGATCAAAATCGGCTTCCCGGCGTTCAAACGCTAGGATAGCCTCTTCAAGAGCTTCCACGCTCTGCTCGGCAAAAAAGAGTCCGGTGCTGTTTTCGCGCACCGTTTCCGTGGCGCCGCCGCGGCCGTAGGCAAGCACCGGCACGCCCGAGGCCGCCGCTTCCAGCGGCACAATGCCGAAGTCTTCCTCGCCCGGGAAAAGCAGGGCGCGGCTGCGGGTAAGCAAGGCCGCCACGGCGGCGTCGTCCTGCCGCCCCAGAAAGCGGACGCAGGGCCCGGCGCAGGCTTGCAGCGCTTTGCGCGCCTTGCCTTCGCCTGCCACCAGCAGCGGCCGGTTCAGGCGGGAACAGGCTTTCACCGCCAGATCTACCCTTTTATAGTCTGCCAGACGTCCGAGGCAGAGGTAAAACTCGCCTTTGCCGGAAGCACGCATGGTAAAAGAGTCAATATTTACAGGCGGATAAACGACCTTGGCAGCCCGTCGCCAGTGCTTGCGGATGCGCCGGGCCACTGTGCGGGAATTGGCCACAAAGTGATCCACGCGGGAGGCGCTCAAGAGATCCCAGCGCCGCAAACCCGGAAGCAGAAAGCGCATGCCCAGGCGGGTCAGCGGACCGGCCGAGTTCAGATACTCTGGCCAGTTGTCCCACAGGTAACGCATGGGCGTGTGGCAGTAGCAGACATGCAGGCTGTCCGCGCGGGTGATCACACCCTTGGCCGGGCCGGACTCGCTGGAAATGATCAGATCATAGCCCGTGAGGTCGAGCTGCTCCAGCGCCAGAGGCATGAGGGGCAGATAGCTCTGGTACAGCGTGCGGCTGCCGGGCAGGCGGTTGATGAAGGTTGTGCGGATGCTATGCCGCGCAATGACCGGCGTAAGGGCTTTGCGATCCAGCACATGGGTGAAAATGTCGGCTTGCGGATACATGCGGCAAAGCATTTCCAGCACCCGCTCGCCGCCGCCCATATTCACAAGCCAGTAGTGGACCAGCGCCACCCGCATGCTCACGCTCCGGACTTGGGGGCGATGGCGGCTGTGATCTGCGCTTCCGCGGCCAATTTCCCGTCGACAAAAGCGCGCGCGTCCATTTTGCAGAGCCTGAGCTTCATGCGCGGATTGGAGCATTCCAGATCCAGGCGATCGCCGGGCACAACCTGGCGGCGGAACTTGACGCCGTCCAGGCCGGTGAACAGAAAGAGCTTGTCGTCAAGGCTGTCGAGGTTCGCAGAGGCCAGCAAGCCCCCGGTCTGAGCCAGGGCTTCCAGAATCAGCACGCCGGGCATGATCGGCACGCCGGGAAAATGCCCCTGAAAAAAGGGCTCGTTGACGCTCACATTCTTGTATGCCTTGATGTGTGAGCCCGGCACGCATTCCGTCACCCTGTCCACCAGCAGGAAGGGATAGCGGTGGGGGAGGATCTGTAAAATGCGCTGTATATCCATGCTCAGGCATTGTTCAACGGTCGCGTCCTGCATTGTGCTCCCTTCGTGGCCTGTGTGCCTGCCCATGCAATTCACGGGTAATGCGTTGCAGTCCAGGCCTCTCGCCCCGCAGGGGCGAGAGGCCTGGACTGCAACGCAGGCTGCGCCTACTTCTTTTCGGTTTTTTTGGCTTTATAGAGCTTGTTTACTTCAGCCAATACGTCCTTGGTCAGATCCATGGATTGATCGGCATAGAGCACGCCGCCGGCAGTAACGTCCACCACAAAATTGAAGCCCTTGGCACGGGCCACTTCATAGGTGGCGCTGAAGACGAGGGTAACCATGTCCTGGCGCAGCTTCACTTCGTCCTGTTCCACCTTGCGCAGGAAATTGCGGGTCTTTTGATCCAGTTCCTGCTTGGCGCGGATGAATGCAAGCTTTTTTTCTTCGCTGGCCTTGGGATTTTTCAGGGCTTCAGCTTTTTTCTTCAGAGCTTCGCCCTGCTTTTCAAGGTCCTGGCGTTCCTTGCCGTATTTGGATTCCATCTGCTTTTTGGCGGCCTGGGCAGGCTCGCTCTGGGTGGCCACGGTCTGCATGTCCACCACGCCGATCTTGGCCGCAGGCACAGCATTGTCATCGGCGGCAAAAGCCGCTCCTGCCAGCAGCAGGCACGCCGCAAGGGTCATCACCATTACAGTACGCATGAATAATCTCCTTCCCCGATTGCTGAAATTTATGTTTTTCTTGCGGAAGAAAGGCGACCCGCACGCCGTTACAACTCCATTGTGCACCTGCATTCAGGGGAGGGATCGCAAAACCGCGAACCGTTTGCCTGCAAAAGCCAAGCTTCCGGCCCGCTGGTCCGTTGCAACGCCGAAGCCGCCTGCCGCAGCGTTTTCCGGCTGATCCTGTCACCGAACTGAAATACGGACTTCACATAGCATCAGGGCTTTCGTGCGTCAAGGAATTCTGCGCTGTACGGCGTTTGAGAAGGCGATCTTTATATGCCAGGATACCCTCGGCAAGTCCTTCGGCCAGCGCGTGCCGGTATTTGGGGGCGGCCAGATTCCGGGCTTCTGCCGGATTGGTGCAATAGCCGAGTTCCACGAGCACCGCGGGCATGCCCGCGCCGATCAGCACATGAAAAGGCGCGGACTTGACGCCGTTATTCCTGACCGTGAAGTTGCGCCGCTTCAGGCGGAACATGGAGAGCCGCTGGATGTCCGCGGCCAGTCGGCGGGATTCCTCCACCCGGGCATTGAGCATCACGTCGGCCAGCACTTTCTGCATGCTCCCGAGCCGGCGATCGCTGCGCGCGTTTTCCAGGGCGGCCACGCGCGCGGCCTGCGGATCGCCAGCCAGATCCAGATAATAGGCCTCAAAGCCGTGGACCGAGGCGTCCTTATTGGCGTTGACATGAACGGAAACAAAGAGATCCGCGCCCGCAGCGTTGGCCTTGCGCGTGCGCTCGCTCAAGGAAAGGCTTACGTCCCTGGTGCGGCTGTAGACCACTTCCAGGCCGTTGGCCTCCAGAAGGCGACCCAGCATCATGGCCACGTCCAGGGTGATGGCGCGTTCCAGCACATTGTGATGGCTGGTTCCGGGATCATGGCCGCCGTGCCCCGCGTCGATGAATACCGTGCGCACGGTGAGGCCGAGCTGGTCGGCCAGATTGCCGACCTGCCGCGTGCGGGAAGCGCGCGCCCTGGCTTTGGGGCTTGCGGGCCGCTCCTCGTCAAGCGCAAAGCCGGTTTTGGCTCCGGGCTTTGCGGGCAGGGGCGTTTTGCCCGCGGCCACGCTGAGCACGATGCGGCAGGGGTCGCTTTCCATGCGGGTGTCAAAGCGCCGGACATCGCGAAAGTCAAATTGCAGACTGGCGCCGCCCTGCTTGCGATCCCGCACGCGCACCGCCTGCAGAAGACTGCCGCGCACCGTGACGCCCTTGCGCACATCGCTGACCACGGCTGTATTTTCCAAATCCAGATAGAGCCGGGCCGGACTGCCTTTGCGCGCATTGACCAGACGGGTGGAGTAACGGGCGGGGCCGCTCAGCTCCAGCACGATTTCCACGCTGTTCTTGTTCGGGGAATCCCAGGAGAGTACCTGCAACTCAGGCGACGTTTCGCGCGGCGCGGTCCTGGAGGGCGAATCCGCCCGGCGGGCGGCCGCGGCAGCCGGCTTCTTGCCCGCATCCGCCTCCCTGGCGCTCCATTGCGCCCGCAGCGCGCGGGCTTCGGCAGCCATGTCGCCACGGGGATATTGGGCGCTGATTTCATCCAGCAAGGCCAGGCCCTGGCGCGTGCTGTCCAGTTTGGCGCTCTGAATCCGGGCCGCGCGCAGCAGCGCGTCATCGGCCAGCGCGCTTTGGGGAAATTCGCGGGGCAGCGTCAGGTAGAGGGCAACAGCCTGGCGGTAATCGCCAGCCAGGTGGGAGCAGTCGGCCAGGGCCTCCTGACTTGCGGCCGCGCGAAACAGCGCGCCCGGAGCCACGGCCCAGTTTTTGCGGCTGGCATAAATGCGCAGAAATTCCGCCCGCAATTCCTCCCAGGGCTGCCGCCAGCAGGATTTGACCTTATCCGCCCTGAGCGCGTCCATGCGGCTTTTTGCCGCCTGGTACCGGGGCAGCAAGTGGGCTTCAGGCAGGAGCTCGGAAGACATGCCCGGCGCGGCGGGCGTTTTTGCGACGGCCGCGGGCTGATCCTCCACGACATCCTTGCGGCGCGCCGCGGCCAACTGACGGGCTTCCGGCGCGGTGCGTCCCGCGGCGGAAGCCTGTAGCGTCTTTTCCAGGGCCAGGGCCTGCGGCAGCATGTCGCCCCTGGGGTATTGGCTTTTGAGCCGTTTGAGCAGAGCCAGAGCGTTCTTTTCGTCTTTCAGCCAGGCGGCGCGCAGGGTTGCCGCGCGCAAAAGCGCGTCGTCGGCCAGGCGGCTGTCGGCATGGCGCAGAGCCAGGGACTCGTAGCAGGCAACGGCTTTGCGGGCATCGGCTTTGGCAAAGGATCGCCGGGCCAGTTCTTCCAGGCTTTCAGCCGCGCGAAACAGCGCCGCCGGGCGATTGGGCCAGCCCGGATCCGCGTCGTAAATGGCGCGGAACTCGGCGGCCAGCTTTTCCCAAGGCTCGCGCTGGCCTGCGCGCTTGTCGTCCAGGCGCAGGCTTTCAATGGCCGCCTTGGCCACGGAGTACCGTTTCCCGGTGGGCGGCAGCGAGGTGTAGCCGGAATCATAAAAGCAGACGACCAGCAGGCAGAGCGCCAGCATGAACACCAGCGGCGGCATGAGACGCTTGGTTATCGCCCTGTCGCGAGCCGTGGTGTTCCTGGTTTTTGCGGCCACTGTCCGTCCCCTTGCCGTCTGGAAGCGCATAGAATTGGAGACAGGCGCTGCCTGAATCCTGCACACTTTATCGGTTGCGCTGCGATCCGCTTAAGGGGCGTTCCCCGTGCCGCGTCATATTTCCGATGGCCGGGAGAAAGTATGCAGGTTTTGTGCCGCGTGCCGTAAAAAAGGCCACGGCGCCTTTGGCGGTCTTGGGGAGGACAGTCGATTTTTGGGGGGCGCTGCACTCCTTTGACGTTTTAGAGCGTTTAGCTACTGGAATTAGCTAAACGCTCTGGTTTCATGAGCAAAATGCTCTAAAAGAACTGGCCCATGCTGAATTCCAGCCTGCCCGGCTCCATTTCCTTGTCGTAATCCTGCACCAGCGGCACGCCGTAGGCGATGCGCAGATCCCCCATGGGCGAGCGCCAGCGCAGTTCAAGACCCGCGGAATAGACGATGTAGTCGGAAAGATCCGCGCCCATGGTCTTTTGATCGATGTTGAAACCGGCATCAAAGAAGGGAACCAGGGCCAGGCCCATATCTTTCTGGAAGGTCCAGACATATTCCACGTTCAGCACGCCCATGCGGTCGCCGCCGACCTGTTCGCCGCCGTATTTGTAGTCGCGGGGCGAAATGTCGGAATAGGCGTAGCCGCGGATGGTGTCCATGCCGCCGAGCCAGAAGCGCTCGAAGACCGGCACCGGGTCGTCGGAATTCTGGAACACGCCGCCCACGCGCCCGCGCACATGGAAGGTATTTTCCGGATTGAACGACCAGAAGCCCTGCCAGTCGGCCACGGCCTTGATGAAATTGTCCGTGCCGCCCAGGCCGCCGCCGCCGTATTCGGCCCAGAGGCGGGTGATGGTGCCCTTGGTGGGCCGATCCCTGGCGTCGGTGGTGTCGCGCAGGATGCGCCCGGAAATGGCGCTGGTCCAGTTGATGCCCTTGTAATCGGTGATATAGGGCGAGGACCAGGGCTCCACGTCATAGAGCTCATAGCGTTCCAGGCGGTAGGCCGCGCCCACGGTGGTGTATTCTCCGATGGGATAGGAAGCGCGGATGGTGTCGCCGACGGTGTCCTTGGTAAAGTCGTCCCAGTAATCGTGCGTGTAATAGAGATCGTTGCCCAGGGAAAGATCCGTGTCGTAGACGCGCGGATTGGTAAAGGAGAGAATGCCCGAGGTCCGCCGCCAGGAGAAGAAGCCCTGCAACTGCAGCCAGTAGCCCCGGCCGAAGAGATTGCGCTCCATGATCGAGGCGGTGACGCCCACGTCGTAATAGGTGGAGTAGCCGATGCCGCCCATGAGCGCGCCGGTATTGGTCTCCTTGACCTTGACCTTGAGATCCACCTCGTCGTCCTTGCCCGTGGGGATCAGTTCCGTATCCACGGCCGAGAAGTAGCGCAGGCGGTTCAGGCGTTCGGAGGAGCGGCGCAGTTTGGCGCCTTCGTACATGTCGCCGTCGCCCAGACGCATTTCGCGCAAAATCACGTTGTCGCGGGTTTTGGTGTTGCCCTCCATCGTGAGGCGGCGGATGAAGACCTTTTGTTTCTTATTGATCAGATAGCCCACGTCCACTTGCGGGCTGCCGTCGTCGGCCTTCATCACCTTGGTGTCCACTTCCGCGAAAGCGTAGCCGTAATCGGAGTAAAAGTCGGTGAGGCGCTTGCTGTCTTCCTGCATGACGGTCAGGGAGAAGTATTTGTTGGACTTTTCCCAGTCGTCCATCTGCACCACATTGAGCATGTTCTCTTCGCTGTCGATCACGTCCCCGGCGAATTTCACGTTGCGCACGCTGTAGCGCGGGCCTTCGTGCACGGTAAAGGTGATGTAGATGCCGTCGGATTTGTACTCCACCTCGGGCGCGGAAACCTGCATGTCCACAAAGCCTTCGTTCAGGCCGAAGGCGGCAATGGCGTTGGTGTCGCGCTCCAGGTACTCGTCCTTGAGCACGCCGGTGCCCGTGAACCAGGAGAAAATGTTGCGCGGCTTGAGCGCCATGTATTTTTCCATGTCGTCCTGGTCAAGCTCCTTGAGGCCCGCGACTTTCACCTCTTTGATGTAAAGTTTGTTGCCCTCGTTCACGGTAATGATCAGCACGGCGCCGCGGCCGCCCTGGCGGTCTTCCAGGCGGTAGTCGGCCTTTGCCAGATAATAGCCTTCCTTGCGGTAGAGCTCGGTGATCTTCTGCAAATCGTCGGAGAGCATCTGCTCGTTGAGCACATTGCCGGCTTTGGTGCCCATGGCGGCCAGCACGTCTTCCTGATCGATATCCCTGGAGCCTTCAACCTGAATGCTGTCGATGCGGGGTTTTTCCACCACCGTGAAGACCAGCACATTGCCTTCCAGAGAGGCCTGCACGTCGCTGAAATAGCCCATGTCCCAGATGCGCTTGACTTCTTCGTTGATGGCATTGGCGTCGGGCTTGTCGCCTTTGCGGATGGTCAGACGCATAAGCACGGTATCCGGATCCATGACCTTCATGCCGCGCACCCGCACGTCGGCAATGCCGTCTCCGGCGGCGGCAGGGGCGTGCATGGGCACAAAGCCGGGCCCGCTGTCCGCCTGCTGCGGCGCGGCCTGGGCCACCGGGCCGATGATGCCCGCCGCGCGATTGGCAATGGCCGCCGCGCATTCGGTCAGGGCCAGCAAAGAACTGCGCTCAAAGCCCGCGGGCACGGCCTGGCCCTCGCCCACCGGCACCAGGCGGCTGTCCAGGGTGAAGCCGTCGCCCAACTGGTTGAAGCTGCCGTAAATGACCAGACTGGCCCCTGCCTGGCGGCCCAGACGGCGCGCCGCGGACAGATTAATGGTGTCGCTGCCCCTGAGCAGATCCCGGGCCCGGCTCATGGGCACGGCCTTGAGCCCGTTTTGTTCAAGCTGGCTGACGATAAGCTGCGGCACGTCCCGGGAGGCATCGGGCATTTCCGGCCCGGCGTTGACCTCAAAAGGCAAAACCAGCACCAGAGGCGGCTGCGGCGCCCTGGCGGCCGCAACGGGCTGCGCCTGCGCGGCGCAGAGCAGGGCTGCGAGACAAAGAGCCTTGACCAGCACGCTACACAGATATTTTCTCATACCGAGTCCCCACTCGAGCATTTTTTGATTGAAAATATTCATTTTCAAACCGCTCTAACCGGCGTTTTGGGCCGCCGCGTGAGCCAGCAGCCGACCGGCCTTTAATTCCAATGTGCGATGCATCCGGGCGGCCAGTTCAGGATTGTGCGTCACAACCACCAGGGTCATGCCCAGTTCACGGTTGAGCTCCATCATGAGATCGCTCACCTGCCGGCCTGTGACTTCATCCAGGTTGCCGGTGGGCTCATCGGCCAGAAGGACGCGCGGCCGCAAGAGCACCGCGCGGGCAATGGCCACCCGTTGCCGTTCGCCGCCGGAAAGCGTGGCGATTTTGCTTGTGGCGCGCTGCGCAAGGCCTACCCGCTCCAGCATGGCGCGGGCCTCGGGCATAACCCGGGCTCGGCGCGCGCCGCTGATCAGCGCGGGCATGGCCACATTTTCCAGTGCGGAAAACTCCGGCAGCAGATGATGGAACTGAAAAACAAAACCCAACGTCCGGTTGCGGAAGGCAGCCTGCTGATCCGGGCGCATCAGCGCCAGATCGCGGCCGTCAAAAGATACAGTGCCCGTGCTTGGAGTATCAAGAGCCCCCATAAGATGCAAGAGGGTGGACTTGCCGGAACCGGAAGCCCCTACAATGGCCAGGGACTCTCCCTCTTCCACAATCAGATTGATATGCTTGAAAATTTCAAGATTTTCTCCAGGGCCGGAAAATTTTTTGCCCACGTCGGAAAATTTATAGAGCTCGGGCATGGCTTACTCGTAGCGCAGGGCTTCGGCGGGTTCCAGACGGGCGGCCTGGCGTGCCGGGTAAAGAGTGGCCAGAAAGCAGAGCAGCATGGCGCTCGCGCCCACGATCAGCACGTCGGAAAGCGTGATGATGATCGGCAGATGATCCAGGGTGTAGACATGTTCGGGCAGCTTGATGAACTGATAGCGTTTGAGCAGCCAGCCCAGGGAAAGGCCGAAACCATAGCCGAGCAAGGTGCCGATCACGCCGATGATGGTGCCCTGGAGCATGAAAATGCGCCGTATCATGCCGCGCGTGGCGCCCATGGACATCATGATCGCAATGTCGCGGGTTTTTTCCATGACCAGCATGACCAGGGTGGTGACAATGGAGAAGGAGCCGATCAGCACCACCATGGCCAGCAGGATGAACATGCCCACCTTTTCCAGCTTGAGGGCCGCAAAAAGGTTGGCGTTCATTTCCATCCAGGTGCGCACATAAAAGGGCGAGCCGAGTTCCCGGGCCAGCCGCTCGGCGGTCTGATCAGCCTTGAACACGTCGGCCACCGTGATTTCCACGCCCGAGAGATAACCGGGCGGCAGGCCCAGCACGTCCCGCGCCGCGGCCAGGCTCACAAAGGCCAGGGAGGAATCGTATTCAAACATGCCGGTCTTGAAGATGCCCGCCACCTCAAAGGGCCGGATGCGCGGGGAATAGCCGGAGGCGCTTTTCTGCCCGGAGGGCGAAAGCACATTGACCCTGCTGCCCGGCACAAGGCCCAGGCGGCGGGCCAGCTCGTCGCCGATGATGATGCCCGGCGTGCCGCTTTTTTGCAGATCCGCCGCCGAGCCGGAGCGCATTTGCCGCAGCAGGGAGAGCACCTGGGGCGCGGATTCGGGATCAATGCCCCGCAGCACCACGCCTTTGACGCCGTTGCCTGCGGAAAGCATGACTTCCGTATAGATGAAGGGCGTTGCGCCGGTGACGCCTTGCACGGAGCGGATGCGATCGAGAAGATCGCTGTTCTGCTCAAAGGCCGAGGGCAGGTAGGACATGACGATGCCGTGCGCATTGGCCCCCAGAATTTTGTCGCGCATATCCGTGGTCAGGCCGTTGTACACGCCGAGCACCACCACCAGCGCGCCCACGCCAATGGCCACCCCCAGAATGGACATCAGGGAGATGATATAGATAAAAGTCTGCTTGCGCCGCGAAAAGAGATAGCGCAAGGCCACAAAGAGTTCAAAAGACATTTGCGGCATTCTGGCCCAGCTTGGCCGGATATTCAAGACTTTTTTTAGAGCCGGGCGCATTTGAAAAAACAGCGGTGTATAGCTCCTGCATATGTTACCTGAGAATAGTTATCCTGCCCGCGCTAAAATTCCGGCCGCAGCAAGGGGAAGAGAATAACCTCGCGGATGGAGGCCGAATCCGTGAGCAGCATGACCAGCCGGTCAATGCCCACGCCCTGCCCGGCTGCCGGGGGCATGCCGTATTCCAGGGCGCGCAGGTAATCCTCGTCCATGCTGTGCGCCTCATCGTCGCCGGCTTCCTTTTCGCGCACCTGTTCCTCGAAGCGCAGGCGCTGATCAACCGGATCGTTGAGCTCTGAAAAGGCGTTGGCCATTTCGCGGCCGGTCATGAACAGCTCAAAGCGATCCGTCAGTTCCGGATGCCGGTCGTTGCGGCGCGAGAGCGGCGAAATTTCCGTGGGGTAGTGATAAATGAAGTGCGGCTGGACCAGCTTGGCTTCCACATCCAGGTCAAAGAGCTTGGCGTGGAGCTTTTGCAGGCTTTCGTTGTCAGCCGTTTTTTCGCCGCGTTCGCGGATGTAGGCGCGCACTTTGTTGTAATCATTGTAAAAATCAGGCGAGTGACCGCCAATTTGGGTGAGCGCGTCATAAAAGCTGAGCCGCTTCCAGCGGCCGGGCGTGAGATCTATTTCCTGCCCCTGGTACGGCACCACGGTCGAGCCGCACACAGCGGCGGCCAGGTGCGCGAAAAGCTTTTCCGTGAAGTCCATGAGGTCTTCAAACGTGGCGTAGGCCCAGTAAAACTCACACATGGTGAATTCCGGATTGTGGCGAGTGTCGATGCCCTCGTTGCGGAAGTTGCGGTTCAGCTCAAAAACCTTTTCAAAACCGCCCACCAGCAGGCGCTTGAGATAGAGCTCCGGCGCGATGCGCATATAGAGTTGGAGATCCAAAGCGTTATGGTGGGTGGTGAACGGCCGGGCCGTGGCCCCGCCGGGCAGGGGCTGCATCATGGGGGTTTCCACTTCCATGAAGCCGTGATCTTCCATAAAGCGGCGGAACTCGCGCACAATCAGGCTGCGCTTGACGAAAATCTCCCGCGCGCGCGGCGTGACGATCAGATCCACATAGCGTTGGCGGTAACGGGTCTCCATGTCTTTGAGCCCGTGGTATTTTTCGGGCAGGGGGCGCATGGAGCGGGTGATCAGCTTGAGGCTGCGACAGGCAATGGTCAGCTCGCCGGTCCTGGTGCGGAAAAGATGCCCCGATATGCCCACAATGTCGCCCACATCCAGCTTTTTGACCACCATGTACGCGGCCTCGTCCAGATGTTCCCTGGAGGCATAGCACTGGATGCGGCCGCTCTGATCCATAAGGTGAAAAAAGGCGACTTTGCCGAAGGAGCGCAGGGAAACAATGCGCCCGGCCACGGCAAAAACATCCCCCTGGCTGTCCAGGGCCGCGTCGTCCAGGCCGCCGAATGTTTCGAGCACCCAGGAAATATCGTGTTTTTTACTGAAATCGTTGGGGAAAAGCGGCACGCCCGCGTCCAGCAGGTCACAGGCTTTGCTGACCCGGTTTTTGATCACTTCGTTGAGGCCGTCGCGCGCGGCGAAGCTCTCGAGCATGGGCATGAAATACGCCGCATGCGGCGATTTTGTGCTCAGCTTGACACTGCTTTTTTTGCTTTTTTCCCGCTTTTCCACTGAATTCTCCTGCCGGACGAATAACAGGCCCCGTAAATCCGCACGCCGCGCCGCGGCCTGGGGCCGTTCGGCGTGCGGGTATGCGCAGCAAGGCTTTTCCGGCAGAGCCCCGCTGCCGGAAAGGTGGATCACGGTATGCCATTCATATGGCTCCGTCAAGATTGGCTGCTTTGTTCGTCAGGGCTGACGCATAAGATGCGTCTGCCCTGGGGCCGGGCGTATCCGTGCTTGAACTGCATGGGCCTTTGCGTTTATGCTGCCTTTTTCCATCAACCGCGCGATCCGGCGGGTCGCCGACGTTTTCCGCAAGGACTGCGCCATGCAAAAATACACTGCTTCTTTTCTGGGGCGCGACTGCCCCGGCGTTGTGGCCACTGTGAGCCGACTTCTGGGCGAAACCGGCTGCAATATCGTGGAGGTGACCCAGACCATCCTTTCGGGTGAGTTTGCGGCCATTTTCGTGGTGCAGACCCCGGAGGGCCGCACAGGCGACGCGCTGCGCGAGCAGTTGATCGCCGGGCTGGCCGCCGCGGAAGTGGATCTGTCCGTGCTGGTGCGCCCGGCCATTGAGGGGCAGTGGGGCCAGGGCCTCAACTGCGATCCCTTTGTGATCACTGCGGACGGGCCGGACAAGCCGGGCCTGATCGCGGCCATGAGCCGGGTATTTGCCCGGCACGGGGTGAATATCGAAAGCCTCAAGGCCATATTGGGCGAGGGCGGCGAGGATCACGCTCTGTTCGTGTTTGAAGTCATGGTTCCGGAGAGCGTGGATCTCGGCCGCCTGCGTCGCGAGCTGGCCTGCGAGGGCCAGACGCGACATTTGCGCGTGAGCGTGCAGCACCGTGATATTTTTGAAGCCGTGCATCGGGTGAGTTCCTTTTAGAGCGTTTAGCTAATTTCATTAGCAAAAATGCTCTAATGATCCGCGCTCGCAGCGCCTTTTGTCCCCTGGGCTGCTCCAAAAGCCGGGAACGGCCCAGGTCTGAACAGCACGATCCTTTTCTCCGGCCGGATACGGCTTTTGCCTGCCGGGGAACAAAAGGCAGTGTTGCAGCGGCCGCCCGCCCCGCCTGGGCCACGGCGGCCTGCGCAGACCGCACAGGATACGCCATGCTTTCGGAACGCGAAGTCATCAGCACCCTGAACATGCTCCGCAACGAGCACCTGGACGTGCGCACCGTCACCCTGGGCGTGAGCCTTTTTGACTGCGTGAGCCACGATCTTGAGCTCTTCACCGCCAACGTGCAGGCCAAACTGCGCCGCTATGCCTCCCAGCTTGTGGCCGTCTGCGACGAGGTGGGCGACAAGTACGGCATCCCGGTGGTCAACAAACGGATCAGCGTCAGCCCCATTGCCGTGGTGGGCGCGCCCTTCGGTCCGGAAGGCATGGTGCGCGTCTGCCGGGCTCTTGACGAGGCGGCCAAAGACGCCAGGGTGGATTTTCTGGGCGGATTTTCGGCGCTGGTGGAAAAAGGCTTCGCCAAAGGCGACCGCGCGCTCATTGAAGCCCTGCCCGATGCCCTGGCCCAGACGGATCGGATCTGTTCCTCCATCAATGTGGCTTCCTCGCGCAGCGGCATCAATATGGACGCCGTGGCCCTGATGGGCGAGCAGGTTCGCAATGTGGCCAAGGCCACGGCCGAGCGCGGCGGCATCGGCTGCGCCAAGCTGGTGGTCTTTGCCAACATTCCGCAGGACGTGCCCTTCATGGCCGGGGCGTATTTGGGCGTGGGCGAGCCGGACGTGGTGATCAACGTGGGCGTTTCCGGCCCCGGCGTGGTCAAAAAAGCCATTGATCGCGCCCTGGCCGCGGGGCGCAACGAGCAGGGTGGCCGCCTGACCTTGCTGGACATGGCGGAAGTGATCAAGCGCACGGCCTATAAAGTGACCAGAGTGGGCGAGATGATCGGCACGGAAGTGGCCCGCCGCCTGGGCATTCCTTTCGGGGTGGCCGACCTTTCCCTGGCGCCCACTCCGGCCGTGGGCGACTCGGTGGGCGAGATTTTTCAGAGCCTGGGCCTTTCCAGCATCGGCGCGCCCGGCAGCACGGCCGTGCTGGCCATGCTCAACGATGCGGTCAAAAAAGGCGGGGCTTTTGCTTCCTCCTCGGTGGGCGGTCTGTCCGGGGCCTTCATCCCGGTGTCCGAGGATTCCAGCATTGAAGCCGCGGCCATGTCCGGCCGTCTGAGCATTGAAAAGCTGGAAGCCATGACCAGCGTCTGCTCCGTGGGCCTGGACATGATCGCCATCCCCGGCGATACGCCCGCGTCAACCATTTCGGGCCTCATGGCCGATGAAATGGCCATCGGGGTCATCAACCACAAGACAACCGCGGTGCGCGTGATCCCCGTGCCCGGCAAAGGCGTGGGCGACGAGGTTTCTTTCGGCGGGTTGCTGGGCAAGGCCGCGATCATTCCGGTGCCCCAGGGCGACGCTTCCGGCTTTATCGGCCTCGGCGGCCGGATACCCGCGCCTATCCACAGCTTGAAGAATTAGGGCCAGCCCTCATTAGCAATATGCTCTAAAGAACGGTCTTTTTCAGTGTGCGTCTGAGGCCTGGCTTCGGCGCGCGGGGGCAGATCCGCAATGGCCTGCTATTTTCAGTACGGCGAAAAAGAAATCGCCCATCTCACGGCGCGGGACAAACGTCTGGCAGCCGTCATCAAGGATTTGGGCCCGGTGCGGCGCGAAGTGATGCCGGATCTTTTTGAAGCCCTGATCCACGCCATTGTGGGCCAGCAGATCGCCACCAGGGCCCAGCAGACCATCTGGGCGAGGATGCGCGCCGGGCTCGGCGCAATAACGCCGCAGGCGATCCATGCGGCACGGGAGGCGGATTTGCAGGCTTTCGGCCTCTCCTTCCGCAAAGTGGCGTATATGAAGGCGGCGGCCGCCAGGGCGCTGAGCGGCGAGCTGGATATGGAAGCTTTGCGGGCCCTGCCCGACGACGCGCTTTGCGCTGAGCTCTCCCGGCTGCCCGGCGTGGGCGTCTGGACCGCGGAGATGCTGATGACCTTTTCCCTGCAACGGCCCAATGTCATAAGTTATGGGGATCTGGCCATCCGGCGCGGCCTGCGCATGCTCTACCGCCACCGCGTCATAGATCGCGCGCGCTTTGAGAAGTACCGGCGGCGCTATGCCCCCTATGCCACGGTGGCCAGCCTGTACCTCTGGGCCGTGGCCGGCGGGGCCGTGGCCGGGCTGAGCGATCCGGCGTCAGGCAAATAACCCCGGCCGCCGACGCAAAACGCGCTAACGGGCCGGGGCCAGAAAGTATTCCCAGAACAGGGTGAGCAGCAGGAGAGTCAGGGAGACGCTCAGGAAACGGCGCACGGCTTTGGCGCCTACCCGGATGGCCGTGCGGCTGCCGAGCCAGTTGCCGGTCACCGAGCCCACGCTCATGGCCAGGGCCAGGGGCCAGATCACCTTGCCGTGCCAGATGAAGGCCGCCGCCGCGCCGAGGTTGGAAGCCAGGTTCAGCACTTTGGCGGTGGCCGAGGCCTCAATCAGCCCCACGCGCAGAATCCAGTGAAAGGCCAGAATCAGAAAGCTGCCCGTGCCCGGCCCGAAAAAACCGTCATACGCGCCGATCAGCAGGCAGACCAGGGGCACAAGGCTCCAAAAGAGCGGCCCTTGCAGGGGGCGGGGCGACTGCCCGCGCTGTTTTTTGGGCAGCAGGGTGGCGCACATGCCCACGGGCAAGAGGCCCACCAGAATTTTGCCCAGAATTTCGCTGCTCACATAGAGCGTCAGGATTGAGCCCGCGTAGGCCCCCAGCAGGGCAAAGGGCAGACCGGCCAGAGCCGGCCGCCAGAGCACCAGATGGCTGCGGGCGAAGTTGCCCAGCGCCGCGCCGGTGCCCAGGCTGGAGCTGAGCTTATTGGTGCCCAGGGCCAGATGCGGCGGCACGCCTGCAAGCAGCAGGGCGGGCATGGTGATCAGCCCGCCGCCGCCGGCCACGGCGTCGATAAAGCCGCCTGTGAGGGCCGCTCCGGCACAGAGCAGCAGCGTGCCCAGACTGAGCTCAAAAAGCATGGCGCGCGCCTTACCACTCTTTGAAGATCACCCAGGCTGCCAGCACGATCAGCGCAAAGCCCAGGATATAATTCCAGCGCAGCGGCTCGTGCAGCCAGAGCACGGAAAACAGCATGAAAACGCTGAGGGAAATGACCTCCTGAATGGTTTTCAACTGCGCCACGGAAAAATAGCCGTAGCCCATGCGGTTGGCCGGCACCTGGAGCAGATACTCAAAAAAGGCGATGCCCCAGCTTGTGACGATGACCAGCGGCAGGGCCAGGCCCTTGTAGCGCAGGTGCCCGTACCAGGCAAACGTCATGAAGATATTGGCCAGCGTGAGCATGCCCACGGCAAGCACGGGAACGGGGATATGCATCTCTTTCTCGCTTTGCCCGCGTGCGCGAAAAAAAACGCCTATGCGGGCATAGGCGTGGAATTTTTCTGGAGCCCTTGTCCGGGATTGAACCGGAGACCTCATCCTTACCAAGGATGCACTCTACCGACTGAGCTACAAGGGCGCGCAGGTAACGCAGACGCGCTTTTATCCTATCGGCCCGTGGACGTCAAGCGGCGTTGCCGGTTTTTTTTGCGAGCGGGACCGGAGCCGGAAAAAGACGCGGGGCAGAATCCGGTTTTTTGTCGGCGCGGCGAGCGCAAGCAGGCGTGAGGCTGTTGACCGGCCTGACCGGGCCGGGCATGCTGACGGTCGGGCCTAGAAGAGGATCAACGCACGGCAAACAAACGGGACAAGGCCCGGAACAAAGCGCGGGAAGCGTGCGGGGCAAGATGCCCGGCCTGCTCGCGGCGCGCTTCCAGCGCCAGGCGGCGCAGTTCTTCGGGCGTGGGGATTGCGTCCGCCTTGGCCGTTGCGCGCTCTCCGCCGCGCGCCTCTTCCTGCGCCTGCCCGCGCGTTTCAACGCGCGTCAGGGCTGCCAGCAACTGGTCCAGCTCCGTATCCGGGGCGGTCAGCAGCCGGTCGCGCCATTGCTCGATTTGGTGAAAACGGGCCGTGGCGGCAGCCGGGATTTGCGCGCGGGCTGCCAGGGCAGCGCGCAGGGCTTCGGCGTCCGTCTCGCGCATCAAGCGGCCGATGTACTGCATTTGGCGGCGGCGTCCTTCGCGATCGCCAATGCCCGCATAGAGCGCCAAAGCCTCGCTGAGCTCCGCCGGCAGCTCAAGTTGCCTGCGCGCGGCCGGGGAGAGGCGGGTCAGCTCTTCGCCCAGCTCCTGCAAGGCCAGGCTGCGGCGTTTGTTGGCCGAGCGGCTGGGCGGCCGGTTCTCCTGCCGCTCAGTGCCGTTTTCGTCCCCGGCGCGCCACTGATAGCTTTTTTTACGCGGCATCTCTGGTGTCCGATTGCAAACAGTTCATGTCGTGCTTTTCTTGAAATTTTTGCAGGATCATTCGCGAAAGAACATGGTCTTTCGTTCACACACGGCGACTGCGCCGCCGCAAAACCCTGCGGGTTTTGTAGCGTCAGCTTTTGCACGTTGACGCTAACCCCTTGCTTACAGATAAATGCCCAGAAGCACGCCCACCAGCACCACCGGAGAGATGATCCCGTTGAGCGTGAAAAAGGCCGTGTTCACATAGCGCAGATCCTGCGGCCGCATCAGCCGGTGCTCCAGGAGCAGAAGCAGGGAAATGCCCAGCCACAGCGCGTACCACGGCCAGGAAAGCCCGGCCGCAAAGCCTGTGAGCAGAAGAAAGATGGAGGTCATCGCATGTGAAAAGGCGGCCAGGGCCAGGGAGGTTTCCGGGCCGTACACCGAAGGCGCGGAATACAGGCCGAAGGCCAGGTCAAAGTCCAGATCCTGAAAGGCGTAGTAAATGTCGAAGGCCGCCACCCAGAAGGTTACGGCCAGGAACAGCAGAACGGGCGTCAGGGGCATGCTCGCCGGGTTCACGCTGATCCAGCCCGCCAGGGGCGCCAGGCCCAGCGTGGCCCCAAGCCAGAAATGGCAGAGCGCCGTAAAGCGTTTGAGCAGGCTGTAGGCGGCCGCGAAGACCAGGGCCGGAATGGAAAGCCAGAGGCAAAGGCTGTTCAGACAGGCGCAGGCCGCAGCGAAAATCAGGGCCATGAGCCCGCAGAAGGCCCAGGTCTGCCCCTTGCTGATGGCGCCGGTGACCAGAGGGCGGTTTTGCGTGCGTGGATTGTCGCGGTCAAAGGGCAGATCCGCCAGACGATTGAAGGCCATGGCAAAAGAGCGCGCCGCGATCATGCCGATGGTCAGAAAGATCAGGCTGCGCGCCGACGGCAGCCCGCCCGCGGCCAGAAAGGCCCCTGCCCAGGCGTAGGGCAGGGCGAAAACGGAATGCTCGATCTTGATCATCCGGCAAATATCGGCAAATTGGCCCAAAGGCGTGCTGAACGACATAACCTTCTCCACAACGTAAAGGTTCAGGAGGAAAATCCCGGCGCCCGGGATCTTTTTCGCCTAGCCGCCGCAGTCCGCGGGATCATTGTGCAGCTTGTCCAGAGCGTGCGGCAGCGCGGGCAGCACGGCGGCCAGATTCTCCAGCACGGCCTTGCGGCTGCCCGGCAGATTGATCACCAGGCTTTGGCCGAGCACTCCGGCCACGGCGCGGGAGATGGCTGCCCGCGGCGTCCTGGCCAGGCTCGCGGCCAGCATGGCCTGGCTGAAGCCGGGAAGGGGCAGATCCAGCAGCGCGGCAGTGACTTGCGGCGCAATGTCGCGCGGGGAAAGGCCCGTGCCGCCGGTGGTGCAAATCAGATCGTATTCCTGACCCAGGGCCAGATCCGTCAGCAGGGCGCGTAACGGACCGGGCTCGTCGGGCAGCAGAAAGCCCTGACTGTGGCAAAGCGGCAGGCTTGCGCCCACCAGTTCCGCAATGGCCGGACCGCTCAAATCCTCGCGCAACCCTTGCGAACCCTTGTCTGACAGGGTGATCCAGGCCAGACTGCGGCCCTGTTTGCGCACTTCCAGGCTGATCAGGCTGCCGGGCGTATCCGGCGTTGCGGCAGCACCCGGAAAATCCGCGAGATCCGTCAGGGCCGTGAGCAGGGCGCAGCACAGGGCGTGCGGATCGGCTTGCCCGGCCGAGGTGGGCAGCCACATCCGGCCCGTGACCTTGAGCAGCGCGACGCCGTCCGCAGTGTGCAGGCTCGCGCCCACAGGCAGCGGGGGCAGGGCCTGCGACGGCCGGTCCATACTCCGATGGGCGGGCCAAAGCGGCGGATACGGCGCAGTGCCGGGGATCAGAGGCAGCAATTGCCCGGCGGCGCAGGCATGCAGGCGCAGGCTGAGACGCATGGTGAACTCCGAAGAAGATCCATCGCCGGGCCAGAGCCTGACGCAACGGCGAAACTGCCGCAAGGGAACCAAAGCGAGGGCTGCGCCCCATGTGCGTGAGGCGGCATGGGGGGAGCCTAATGAGATATTGTAGCCGCAAGCGCAATGGGTTACAAGTCCGTAGCGCCTATGCCCCAGGGCTGACGCATCTAAATTTGTCATGATTTGCCAACGCCGAAGCAAACCGGCCTTCCAGGGCTGAATGCGCTTGCGCGCCCTGCGCCCGGCCCCCGAATATTTCAAGGAGTATGAGCATGCCCAGCCGCAGCCAGGATCAGACCCAAAACCTGCGCGTCCTTGGCACAGGCCGCATGGACGCCCCCAAAGACGGCCCCAGCGTGGCCCTGCTGGAAGCTTTTCCCAACTGCTACCCGCAGCGCCCTTATGTGATCAGCATAACCTTTCCTGAGTTCACTTCCCTTTGCCCTGTGACCGGCCAGCCGGACAGCGGGGTGATCAGCGTGGAATACATCCCGGACGAACTCTGCGTGGAATCCAAAAGCTTCAAGTTGTATATGTTTGCTTTTCGCAACCATCAATCTTTTATGGAAACCATTACCAATACAGTCCTGGAGGATTGCACCGCGCTGCTTGCGCCCTGCTGGTGCCGGGTCAAGGGGTTGTTCGCGCCGCGCGGGGGCACGCGCATCCATGTTTTTGCCGAAACGTTCAAGGAGTTGCCCGCGGAACGGAGCGCGCGCGTGCAAGAGGCTGTGCGGGCCTGGAAGACGGAATGTGATCCGCACCGGCCTTAGGGTATTTTGCTAATGAAATGAGCTAAACGCTCTGACATGCCGCCTGCGGCCCTTGTTTGGAAAGGCGCATGGCTCTATCCTGTAAACTGCCTCTGAGCTTCGGCTGACCTGAGGGCCTGCCGGGCGCGGGAAAATCGGCAACAAGGACGTGGCGCACGGACATGCCGGACCATGAGGACAAGCACGGCGCGCTCTCTCCCGGCCGGGAGCGGGTGCTGCGCGCAGCCGCGTTGATCGGGGGCTTTACTCTCTTGTCGCGCCTGCTGGGCCTGGCCCGTGACATGAGCATGGCCTGGCTTCTGGGCGGCGGCGCGGCGGCGGACGCCCTGGTGGCGGCCATGCGCCTGCCGCATGTGTTGCGTCGCCTTTTGGGCGAGGGCTCTTTGTCCATGACCCTCACCGCCGGGCTGGTGCGGCACTCCCGGCACAAGAACTGCTCCGCGGGACGGGATCTTGAGGCCAGCCCCGTGGCGGCCGGGGATCAGGAGCGGCGGCAACGCCAGGCTCTGGCCGGGCTGGCCGCGGCCCTGGCTCCGCGCCTGGCGGGCGCGCTGGCGCTGCTGACAGTGATCGGGCTTGTGGCCGCGCCCTGGCTGATGGCCGTTCTGGCCCCGGGCTTTTCCGTGCCGGAAGCGGCGCGAGCGGTGGATTTGCTGCGTATCTGCCTGCCGTATCTGCTGGCCGCGGGCATGGCCGCTCTGGGCATGGCTTTGCTGCACAGCATGGAGGTTTTCTGGCTGCCCGCGCTTTCACCGGCGCTCTTCAACCTGACCATGCTGCTTTTCGCCGCAGCGGCCGCCCTGGGGATCTGGCCGCCCGCAACGACCCTGGCCCTGGGCATGCTTTGCGGCGGCATGGCGCAATGGCTGGCGCAATGGCTGGCCTTGCAGCGCCTCTTGCCCGGGTCCGCGGGTCCAGGCCCGGATGATCGCGCAGGCGCGCCCGACGCGGAGCCGCAATCTTTGCCCGCCGCCCCGCATCCGGCTACAAAAGCTGCCGCGCCGGATTGCGGGCGCATGGCCTGGCGCTGTCTGGCGCGCCTGCCCGCGGGCCTGCTGGGGGCCGCCGCGCCCCAACTGGCCATGCTGGCGGCCATGAGCCTGGCTTCGGGCCTTGGGCGGGGGCAGGTGGCGGCCCTGTATTACGCCGAGCGTCTGCTGGAACTGCCGCTCGGTCTGGTGGGCGTCTGCCTCGGCATGGCCAGCCTGCCTGCCCTGAGCCGCTCTGCGGAGGAAAAAAATTTCGCGGATTTTGCCGGGCATCTCGGTCTGGCCCTGCGCTATACGTTGCTCTTCAGCCTGCCCGCGGCCGCGGGTCTCTGGGCCGTGGGCCCGGCGCTGGTGGACGCCCTTTTGCGGCACGGGGCTTTTAACGCCCAGGCCGCGCGCGAGACCGGCCTGGCTCTCTGGGCCTATTTGCCGGGCCTGCCCGCCTTCGCGCTCAACCGGAGCTTGCTGTCGGCCTGCAATGCTCTGGGCAGGATACATCGCACGGCCGCCAGCGCGGCCTGGGCCGTGGCGGCCACACTTGCGGCCGGAGCCGCGCTGATCCATAGTCTCCCTGCGGCATGGCTCACGCTTGCTCCTGCCCTGGCAGTGAGCATCGGGCTCTGGCTGCAAAGCGGCCTGCTGTGGCGGGATGTGCGGCAAAGCCTGAGGCGGTCGGGCCAAAATTCGCCGCTTTTGCCCGCGCGCATAGTGACGCAGCAGGCGGCGGCAGCCGCAGCGGCCGGTCTGGCGGCCTGGGCGGTTTTACAGGCAATGGAAGGTCTGGGCGTCTGGCCGGGGCTGGCAACGGCCATTGCGGCCGGTCTGGCGGCCTGGGCGTCTTGCCTTGCCCTGCTGGGCAATGCGGATCTGGCGATTCTGGCAGGCCGCCTGCGCGCCGCCCGCTTCGCCGGAAGATCCGATAGAATCGCCGCTGCCGCGTCGCTCTGCGGGCGTCGGCGGCAGAGGTCCCACAGGCCGTCCGTTTGCGGGAAGGGAGAGCATTCCCATGACTGAGAAGTGCTGCAAGGTTTTTGCGCGTAAGCAGGATATGCCCCGTATCGCGCATTGTACACGCCGTTGGCTGGCGCTGGCCGTATGGGCCGGCGGCATGCTGCTTTTTCTGCTCCTCGGTCTCTGGAGTCTGCACAGCAGCCGCCAGGATGTTGAAAACCGGCTGAGCAGCGAAGCGGGGCGCATGGCCGCGCAACTGGCCGCTCTCCTTTCGCTGCCCGCCTGGGAACTGGACGAGCTCACGGCCCGGACCATTGTCATGGCCGCCCTGGAAGACGACAGCATCTACGCGGTCAAGGTGCAGACTCAACAGGGCATGCTGGAAGGCCAGCGCCGCAATTACCAGTGGGAACCCGTGCCCTGGGACGACGAGATCCCGGAAAACACAGTGCAGGGGATGAATCCGCTCAAAATGGAGGGCAGGAGCGTCGGCTCGGTGGAAGTCTATCTTTCGCCCCGTTTGAGCGAGGAGGAGCTGGCGCTCGCCGCGCGCCGGGAAGTCTGGCGTTTCGGCCTGGCAGCTCTTTTCCTTACCGGGAGCTTGTGGCTGCTGCTCTGGCAGTGGGGCGATCTGGCGCGCGTGCGGCGACTGCTCGCCCGCCGCCTTGAGGGTCGGGATACGGACCCCGCGTGCGGCAACGCCGGGAAGCTGACGCTCGGGCTGGGTACCCCGACCGGAGACGATCCCCCGGCAGCGAGGGCTGCCGAGGCTGCGATCCGCGCTCCCGTGGCGGTCAACCCTTCCCTGGGCAGGAGTTTTCAATGCAAACACCGCGAAGCCTGGCAGGTGACCGCGGGTTTGTTTCGCCAGACCTTCGCGTCCGCGCCGGCAGTGCTCAGCCGTCTGTACGACGAGGGCGAGACGGCGGCCCTTTGCCGTCTGGGGCAGATGCTGGAAAAGGCCGCGCCTTGTCTGGGCGCGGTGCGGCTGACCGAGGCTGCCCGCCACATGCAGGCGGCGCTCAATGATCCGCAGTGCGAAACCACGGCTCTGGCTGTGGAGGAATGTCTGACCGCCCTGGAAGAGGTGCTGGCGGCCCTGGGTTGAGCCGCGGCCTGCGGCCACAAGAACAAGGAGCAGCTATGGGATTTTTTTCAGCCGTTAAAAGGATATTCGGGGGCACGCATTCGGCAGGCGTGAAATCCGAAAAAGCGCCGCGAGCCGAAGACGCGCGGCAGACGCCTGCCGCCGCGGCCGCGCCTGACAGGGCTGTAGCCGCTGCTTCCCCTGCGGCCGCAAACGACGAAGCGTTGACGCTGCGCCTGCGCGAGGCCGAACCCCGGCTTTCGGTCTGGCTCGGGATCATTCTTGAGGGCGTGGATCAGGCTGGCGATCTGCTCTGGCAGCGGCTGGAGTTTTTGCTGCGCGCTCTGGACGCGCCCGCGGGCGAGGCAGCCGCCTTTGTGGCGGATTTTCAGGGCTGGCTCGCGCGCATGGAATACAGGCAGGTGGAGGAGTTCCGCTCGGAATTGCAGTACCGTCTGGCTTTGGCCCTGGATCTGGAAGACGAGGAGGATGAGCGCAACCGTTTGTTCCTGAAGATCAGCGAAGGGCTTTCGCGCACGCGAGAGCAGTTTGCGCGCGGTCTGGACAAATTGTTTGCCGGTCACGGCGAGCTGGACGAGGCCTTTTGGGAGGAGCTTGAAGAACTCTTCATCATGGCCGACCTGGGCTACGAGGCATCTCTGGAACTGGTACAGCGCCTCAGGGAGCGGGCCCGCAGGGAAAAAGTCAGCCAGGCCGCGCAGGCGCGCGAGCTGCTCATGGCCGAGCTGGAAGAGATTTTCCGCGCGCCGCGCCGCATCATGGCCGTAAACCCGCCGGAAGTGGTGCTGCTGATCGGGGTCAACGGCGTGGGCAAGACCACAACCATCGCCAAGCTGGCCCATCGGGCCAGGATGCAGGGCAAAACGGTGATGATTGCCGCTGCGGACACGTTCCGGGCCGCGGCCATTGAGCAGCTTCAGGTCTGGGCGGAACGGGTGGGCGCGCTTTTTCATGCCCGCCCCGCGGGCTCGGATCCGGCCGCCGTGGCCTATGAGGCCGTGGACCGCGCGGTGAAAGAAGGCGTGGACGTGCTCTTTGTGGATACGGCCGGCCGTTTGCAGACCAAGGTCAACCTCATGGAGGAACTGACCAAGATCCGCCAGGTGCTTGGAAAGAAGCATCCCGGCGCGCCGCACCGCAGCATTTTGGTCATTGACGCCACCACGGGGCAAAATGCCCTTTCACAGACCAAACTCTTCAAGGAAGCCGCGGGCGTGGACGAGCTGATCCTGACCAAGCTGGACGGCACGGCCAAGGGCGGGGTGGCCATTGCCGTGGCCATGCAGTATCATCTGCCGATCAGCTTCGTGGGCCTGGGCGAAAAGCTGGAGGATCTGCGCCCCTTCAACGGCGCGGATTACGCCCGCGCCTTGCTGGGGCAGCCGGGCGGCGGGGGTCGCGCCTGACGCGCCTGCGCGTCGTGAAACAGCCTCGCGGTGGACCTCCGACGATGCGTTCAGCCAGGCAGGCGTGACGGGGAGCGGCAGACAGAGCGCGACTCCGCTCAGCCCCTGGCTCGTTTGAGCCCGTCCCGGGCGGCCTGGAAATCGGGGCGCAGCTCCAGAGCCAGCTGAAAATACTGCGCCGCGCGCGCGCGCTCCTTGGATTGCAGGAAGACCGCGCCGAAATTATAGGCAATGGTCGGGCTTGCGCGCGGCACATCCGGGTTGAGCTCAAGGGCCTTGAGCAGATTGGCCTTGGCCTGCAAAAAGTCCGCGCCCTCGGCAAAGGCCATGCCCACATTGTAATACAGATTCTCGTCATCGGGTGCAATTTTGATGGCCCGCTTGTATTCGCTGATCGCGTCTTTCCAGCGGCCCTGCTTGCGCAGGCTGATGCCCAACTGGTTGAAAAGCGCGATGTCGCTTTTGGAAAGAAACTTGCCCTTGACCTGCAGGCTGTTGCGCAGAAATTTTTCGGCCTTGGCCGGATCGTGATCCGCATAGATGGCGGCAATGCGTCCGGACAGCGAGCTGATGCCGGCCATGGCATCCTTGGTCACCTGGGCCACGGCCTTGTCGAACAGCTCTTCGGCTTTTTCCGACTCGCCCATGGACAGATGGATTTCACCGAGGCTCACTTTGCGGTTGACGTTGAGCGGCGAGATGCTGTCCAGTTTTTGCAGGTAGCGCAACTGCATGGCTTTGTCGCCCAGCTCGCCGTACATCTCCGCCAGGCGTTGCAAAGGCGCAAGGTAGAGCTCCGCGGAACTGGCGGCCGTTTCATAGGCGACGCGCGCTTTGTCATACTCCCGCAAAGCGCGCTGCGTGTCGCCGATGACCAGGTAGGCCGCCGAGCTGTCGGGCTTGAACTCAAGGATTTTCTGGCAGGCGGCCAGCGCTTCGGGATAGCGCTTTTGCGCCAGCAGTTCCTTGGCCTTGTCAATGGCCTGGCCAAGCTTGCTTTGGGGCTTGAGCGTAAAAGCCATTTTTTCGATCAGCGTATTGGCTGAAACGGGCTTGGCGATAAAGTTGTCCGCGCCCACCTCGTGCAGGAGCATGAGCCTGTCCCGCTGCACGTCTGTGGTCAGAACAATGATACGCAGCTTAGTGTAGGCCTGCTTGATCTGATTGACCAGAAAACTGAGATCCTGGCCGCCCATTTTTCGTTCCAGAAAAAGGATCGGGGTCGGATGCCTGGGCGTCACCTCCCTGAGAACGCGCAGCAATTGGTGAGGATCCAAAAGAGCGGTGAGCATGTTCGGGGAGGAGAGGCCCAGTTCCTTGGCCAGAGTCAGGCGCAACTGGGTGGAAAAAGCCTGATCGTCGCTCAGAACAATGACATGTCCGTTTTCTTTGGACATATAGTTGATGACCGTATCCTCATACGAATTCTGCTTCGCCTTTTGGGCGTGATCGAGAGGCATGACGACTCCTGCTGTCGCGGACAGAACAATCGCCGGCTGATAGACGTTACGAAAATTTCGGCGGGCAGGCCCGCGGCCGCCAGGGACGCTGCGCCTGCCTCCAGAACGATTGAAACGCGGCGCTGCGGCCAGCACGCGCCACAATGCCCGGCGGCAGGCTGCGCGGATTACCGGACTGCCTGGCAAAATGCGCGCTGGAAGCGTCCGGAGTCTGTTGACGACAAACTGCTGCGCCAGGGAGAAAAAAGTGCGGACAATTTGGCTGAAATAATCAAATTTTTATAGGCGCGGGCGTTGGGCATGTCAAGAAATCCCGCGCCGTGTTCCAGGGCTGACGCAGCGTATGCTTCCGCCCTGCGCCTTGTTCAGACGCGTCCTCATGTGCCGGGCGGGCACGGCAGGGCAGAACAAGACTGTCTGCAAGTCTTGTCCGGCAAGCTGGTGATGGAAAGCAAATTTTTTTGGCAAAAGCTTGACGGCCGCGCTGCTTTTGGCTACAAAAATCCTCGCCCCAATGTATTTCTCTTTAAAAAGGGCATTCCCTGGACGGCAGGGAAGGACAGGTCGAGCCTGTCCTGCTGCGCCCCGAAGCGGTTTGGATGCCTCTGGCTCCATACGCCGCTCACGGGCTTTGACATTCGCAGGCGTTGCCAAATGCCGGAAAATGTCGAGCCGTTCCAGCCCGAAGACGGACCCCACCGCAAGGCCGCAAGGCCGGCGAGTGACCCAGGGCTGTAAGGTAGGGGGGTAAACCCCATTTGGTGACCCTGCGGGACCGCCTCGCCGCCGTATTCTTGCGGCGGCATGGCCTGGGCTGCGCCGGGGAGCGTCACACGGATGATGCGGGAGCGCTCAGGCCTCCACTATCTTCCGAATTTCCCGCCAGCCGGGTGTGATGCGCGCGTTTTCGCGCAGCCCCTTATGCAGTCCTTGATACGTCGTTCCGTCAGGGTGAGGTCGGCCTTCGGGCATGTCTTATGGCCCGCGTATGCTGTGAAGGAACCCGCGCCAATCCGGCCATGTGGCCCCGCGGGATGTTTTTGCAAACGGAGTAGGCACAATGACGACAGTTAGCAGCGATCGCATTCGGATCAAGCTCAAAGCCTACGATTACCGCATCCTGGACAAAGCCGTTGCGGAAATCGTGGATACGGCGCGCAATACCGGTGCCGGCGTGGCGGGGCCCATTCCCCTGCCCACCAACATTCACAAGTACACCGTGCAGCGTTCCGTGCATGTGGACAAAAAGTCTCGTGAGCAGTTTGAAATGCGCATCCACAAGCGGCTCATGGATATCCTGGAACCCACGCAGCAGACCGTCGACGCGCTGGGCAAGCTCTCCTTGCCCGCCGGTGTGGACGTGGAAATCAAGCTCTAGCGAGAGGCAGTCATGGCTGAGAAAATGGGAATTTTGGGTCGCAAGCTTGGTATGACCCGCGTCTTTGCCGGCGACGGCGCCGCAGTGGCCGTCACGGTGATTGAGGCCGGGCCCTGCCCCGTCACCCAGGTGAAAACCGTGCAAACGGACGGCTACAACGCTTTGCAGATCGCGCTGACCGCGGCCAGGGAAAAGCATGTCACCAAGCCTCTGCAGGGGCATTTTGCCAAGGCCGGCAAAGGGCTTTTTCGTCATCTGCATGAAATCCGCCTTAACGGCGAGCCTGAGCAGCAGCTTGGCCAGGAGCTCACGGTGGCCATGTTTGCCGCGGGCGAAGTGGTCAAGGTGACCGGCAAAAGCGTGGGCAAAGGCTACCAGGGGCGCATGCGCCGCTGGAATTTTGCCGGCTCCAAGGATACGCACGGCTGCGAAAAGGTGCACCGCAACAACGGCTCGGTGGGCAACAACACCTTCCCCGGCCACGTCTTCAAGGGACGCAAGATGGCGGGCCATTGGGGCAATGAAACCGTGACGGAAACGGGCCTTCTGATTGTTGACGTGCGTCCCGAGGACAACGTCATTCTGGTCAAAGGTTCCGTGCCCGGCCCCAAGAACGGGCTGGTGCTGATCCGCAAGCAGTAGGGGAAGCGACATGGCTACCGTGAAAGTATATGACCAGAACAAACAGGAAAGCGGCGAGTTGACGCTGGCTCCCGACGTGTTCGAGATCGAGGTGAGGCCGGAAATCCTCAACCTCGTGGTGCGGGCTCAGATGGCGGCCAGGCGCGCCGGCACGCACAACGCCAAAACCCGGGCCTTTGTCTCCGGCGGCGGCGTGAAGCCCTGGAAGCAGAAGGGCACCGGCCGCGCGCGTTCGGGCTCCAACCGTTCGCCCGTCTGGCGCGGCGGCGCGATCATCTTCGGACCCAGCCCCCGTGACTACGCCTTCAAGGTGAACAGCAAAGTGCGTTCCCTGGCCCTCAAGATGGCTCTCTCAAGCCGTCTGGCCGGCGATAGCCTGCTGGTGGTCAAGGCCATTGAGTTGCCTGAAGCCAAGACCAGGCATTTTGCCAGGGTGGCCGGCGCTCTGGGGCTGGACAAGGCGCTGATCGTGGCCCCCGAGGAAAACAGCGTGCTGATCCGTTCGGCCCGCAATATTCCGGGGTTGACACTGACCACGCCCGATCGCCTGAGCGTGCTGGAAATCCTCAAGCACAAGCAGCTTGTGCTTCTGGAAGAGGCTGTGGCGCCGGTGCAGGCGCGTTTCGCCAAGAAGGGGGCTTAAGATGGAAATCACCTCTGTTTTGCTCAAGCCTCTGCTGACGGAAAAAACGACCCTGCTCAAGGACACGGTGCAGCAGGTGGCTTTTTATGTCCACCCCGGGGCCAACAAGCTTGAGATCAAGCAGGCCGTGGAACAGGCTTTTGACGTGAAAGTGGAAGCGGTCAACGTAGTGCGCCGGGCTCCCTCGGATCGGGAGCGCCAGGGCCGCGTCGTCGGCCGCAAGCCCGGCTGGAAAAAAGCGTATGTGACGCTGCGCCAGGGCGATAAAATCGAGTTCTTCGAGGGAGTGTAATCATGGCTGTCCGCAAGCTGAAACCGACCTCCGCCGGGCGTCGCTTCCAGACGGTTTCCGACTTTGAGGAAATCACCCGGACGCGCCCTGAGAAGTCGCTCACCGAAGGCCTGTCCAAAAAGGCCGGGCGCAACAATCTGGGCCGCGTCACCAGCCGCCGTCGCGGCGGCGGCGTGAAGCGTCTGTACCGCATCATTGATTTCAAGCGCGACAAGACCGGCGTTGAAGCCAGGGTGGCGGAAATCGAGTATGATCCCAACCGCACGGCCCGTATCGCGCTTCTGCACTATGCCGACGGCGAAAAACGCTATATCCTCGCGCCTGTGGGCCTGAAACAGGGCGATGTGGTGATGAGCGGCGTCAACGCGCGCAACGGCGCCACGGCCGACATCAAACCCGGCAATGCCCTGGAAATGTCGCGTATTCCCGTAGGCACGGTGATTCACAACGTGGAGCTCTCTCCCGGCAAGGGGGGGCAACTCTGCCGCGCCGCCGGAGCCTACGCGCAACTGGTGGCCAAGGAAGGCAAATACGCGCTCTTGCGCCTGCCATCGGGCGAGGTGCGCAAGGTGCTGGCCGCCTGCACGGCCACCGTGGGGCAGGTGGGCAATATCCACCACGAAAACATCTCGCTGGGCAAGGCCGGGCGCAACCGCTGGCTGGGCCGCCGGCCCCAGGTGCGCGGCGTGGCCATGAACCCCATCGATCACCCCCTGGGCGGCGGCGAGGGCAGAAGTTCCGGCGGCCGTCATCCTGTGTCGCCGTGGGGCATGCCTGCCAAGGGGTACAAGACCCGCGACAGGAAGAAGGCCTCTTCCCGGCTGATTATCAAACGCCGCGGCCAGAAGTAGGAGTAGCTCATGCCGAGATCATTGAAAAAAGGGCCGTTCGTGGACGGTCATTTGATGAAAAAGGTCGATAACGCGGTGGCCAACAACGATCGCCGTGTGCTCAAGACCTGGTCGCGCCGCTCGACCATCCTGCCGGAAATGGTGGGTCTGACCTTTGCGGTGCACAATGGCAAAAAATTCGTGCCGGTGTTCGTCACCGAAAACATGGTTGGCCACAAGATGGGCGAATTTTCGCCCACCCGGACCTTCCACGGGCATGCCGCCGACAAAAAGGCCAAGGCCGGCAAGAAGTAGGGTAGAACTATGGAATCGAAAGCTATTGCGAAGTTCCAGCGCGTCTCGCCGCGCAAGACCCGGCTTGTGGCCAGGAACGTGCAGGGCCTTGGGGTGGAGGATGCCATGAACATTCTGCGCTTCACCCCCAACAAGCCCGCGGGCGTGATTTACGGCGTGCTCAAGAGCGCGCTGGCCAACGCCTCGCAACTGGGCGGCGTGGATGTGGACGCCATGGTGGTGAAGGAAGTTGTGGTCAACGAAGGCCCTTCCTGGAAGCGCTTCATGCCCCGCGCACAGGGGCGGGCCAGCAAGATTCACAAGCGCACCAGCCACGTCACCGTCATACTCGCAGAAGGGCAGGAATAGGCTATGGGTCAGAAAGTACATCCGTTCGGCTTCCGGCTTGGGTACAACAAGAACTGGCAGTCCCGCTGGTTCAGCAAGAAAGACTACCCTGCCTTTGTCTACGAAGACAGCAAAATCCGCGCGTTCGTCAAAAAGCTCCTCTATCATGCGGGGCTGGCCAAAATCGAGATCGAGCGCGCAGGCGGCAAGGTGCGTCTGATCCTTTCCACGGCTCGTCCCGGCATCGTGATCGGGCGCAAGGGCGCGGAAATCGAAAAATTGCGCGGGGATCTGCGTCAGAAGTTCGGGCGCGAGTTCTCCCTGGAAGTGAATGAAATCCGCCGTCCCGAAGTGGACGCCCAGCTTGTGGCCGAGAATATCGCCCAGCAGCTGGAGCGCCGCGTGGCCTTCCGGCGCGCCATGAAGCGCACCGTGTCCATGGCCCGCAAGTTCGGCGGCGAAGGCATCAAGGTGACCTGCGCCGGCCGCCTGGCCGGGGCCGAAATTGCCCGCACCGAATGGTATCGCGACGGCCGCGTGCCCTTGCAGACCCTGCGCGCCGACATTGACTTCGGTTTTGCCGAAGCGCGCACCACCTATGGCATTATCGGCGTCAAGGTGTGGATCTACAAGGGTGAAATCCTTGACAAAGAGGTTGAACAATAATGCTTGCGCCCAAAAAAGTTAAATTCCGCAAGTGGCAGAAAGGCCGCTTGCGCGGGCTGGCTTCGCGCGGGTCCACCATCGCCTTCGGCGATATCGGCCTGAAGGCTGTGCAGCATGGGCATTTGTCCAGCCAGCAGATTGAGGCTGCGCGTATCGCCATGATGCGCCACATCAAGCGCGGCGGCAAAGTCTGGATCCGCGTCTTTCCGGATCGCCCGGTCACGGCCAAGCCTTTGGAAACCCGGCAGGGTTCGGGCAAGGGCGCGCCCGTGGGCTGGTGCGCCCCGGTCAAACCCGGCCGCGTGCTCTATGAAATCAAGGGCGTCAGCCTGGATCTGGCCCGCGAGGCGCTGACCCGCGCTGCGCACAAGCTGCCCGTGAAGACCATTATTGTGGTGAGGGAGGGCCTCTGAGATGGCTGCCAAGAAAAAGAATGAAAAGGCCACCCGGGCCACGACTGCGGAGCTGCGTTCCTTGAGCGTGGATGATTTGCGCGGCAAACTCGCCGAGCAGCGCCGGGATCTGATGAACGCCCGCTTCAAGCATGCCGCGGCGCAGCTTGAAAAGACTTCCGAGCTCAAAGCCATGCGGAAGCAGGTGGCGCGCATTGAGACCGTATTGAACGAAAAGGAACAGAGGGCCTGAAGATGCAAGCTCTGGAAGATCGCAAGGGCAGAATGTTGACCGGCGTTGTCGTGAGCGACAAGAACGACAAAACCATTGTCGTGCGCGTTGAAACCCTGGTCAAGCACCCTCTGCTGAAAAAGTATGTGAGGCGCCGCAAGAAGTTCACGGCACATGATCCCATGAACGAATGCGGTATGGGCGACAAGGTCAAAATCGTGGAGTTCCGCCCCATGTCGCGCAACAAGCGCTGGCATCTGGTCTCCATCATTGAAAAAGCCGTGTAGGGTAGTGCCATGATCCAGGTAGAATCAACGCTTCAGGTGGCCGATAATTCCGGCGCCAAAAAGGTGGCCTGCATCAAGGTGCTGGGCGGTTCGCACCGTCGTTACGCCTCGGTAGGCGACATCATTGTGGTTTCCGTCAAGGAAGCCATGCCCCACAGCAAGGTGAAGAAGGGCGACGTGATGAAGGCCGTGATCGTGCGCACCGCCAAGGAAGTGCGGCGCATGGACGGCAGTTACATCAAGTTCGACGGCAATGCCGCCGTGCTGCTCTCCAACCAGGGCGAGCCCGTGGGCACGCGCATCTTCGGCCCTGTGGCCCGTGAGCTGCGCGCTCAGAACTTCATGAAGATCATTTCCCTTGCCCCGGAAGTGCTGTAGGAGACCGTCATGAAAATGTATCGCATCCGCAAGGACGACAAGGTGATGGTGATCACCGGCAAGGACGCGGGCAAAATCGGCAAGGTGCTCAAGATCCTGCGCAAAAAGGATCGCGTGCTGGTGGAAAAGACCAACATGGCCAAGCGTCATATGCGGCCCAACCCCTATGCCCAGCAACCCGGCGGCATCGTGGAGAAGGAAATGCCCCTCCACATTTCCAATGTCATGGTGGTTTGCTCTGCCTGCGGCAAGGCTACGCGCGTCGGCTACAAGACCATCGAGTCCGAGGGCAAGCAAAAGAAAGTGCGCTTCTGTAAAAAGTGCAACGAAGTCATGGAATAAGGTGATACGATGACACGCCTTGAAAAGATATATAGGGAGAAAGTGGTTCCGGTACTGCAGAAGGAGTTCAGCTATACCTCTCCCATGCAATTGCCCGGAATTGAAAAAATCTCTCTGAACATCGGCCTTGGCGCCGCCAGCCAGAACAACAAGCTGATGGAAGAAGCCGTGGCGGAATTGACTGCCATTGCCGGCCAGAAGGCTGTAGTGACTCGCGCCAAAAAGTCCATTGCGGCCTTTAAGCTGCGTGAGGGCATGCCCATCGGCGCCCGCGTCACGCTGCGCAAGGACCGCATGTGGGATTTTCTGGATAAGCTCATGAATTTTGCACTGCCCCGGGTGCGCGACTTTCGCGGCATCCCGGATCGCGGCTTTGACGGGCGCGGCAACTTCACTCTGGGCATCAAGGAGCATACGATCTTTCCCGAATTGGAAATTGATCGTGTGGAAAATCCCAAGGGCATGAACATCACTATTGTCACCTCGGCGGCCACGGACAAAGAAGGCAAGTTCCTTCTGGATCAGTTGGGCATGCCGTTTCGCAAATAGGGCGTTTTTCATTGCCCGGCGGCCGTTTTCGCGGCCGGCAGACGGCCCGCAGGCGCGGGCATTGACAGCAGAGAGTGAACGCCCACCCGTCAACGGCGCAGAATCCGTGCGGCTGAGTGAAGCGTTTTAAACTTAGTCAGGAGTAATCGTATGTCGCGTACTTCGCTGGAAGTGAAGGCCAAACGCAAGCCCAAATTCAGTTCGCGCGCCTATAACCGCTGCCCGGTGTGCGGGCGGTCCAGGGCATATCTTCGCCATTTCGGCCTCTGCCGTATTTGCTTCCGCAATATGGCCCTGCGCGGCGAATTGCCCGGCGTTCGCAAGTCGAGCTGGTAATTTTTCGGGCGCACTCGCGTCCGATGCGGCGCGGGCCACCGCGCCTGCGGGAAGTGGCGGCATGGGGCCGTCAACCCCGCTCCCCAAACGTTCAGGAGCTTTCGATGTTGACAGATCCTATTGCGGATATGTTGACCCGTATCCGCAACGCACATTTGGCCCTGCACAAGGAAGTGAATGTGCCGCGCTCGAAGATGAAGGAAGCGTTAGCCGCCATCCTCAAGCAGGAAGGTTACGTCGAAGACGTGGCCGTGGCCGACAAAGACATTACCATCACCCTCAAATACCAGAAGGGCAAGCCCGTCATTTCGGGCCTGAAGCGCATCAGTACGCCCGGTCGCCGGGTCTATGTGAATTCGCGCCAGATCCCCAAGGTGCAGAACGGCCTCGGCATTTGCATTCTGTCCACGTCCAGCGGCGTGCTGGACGGCATGTCCGCCCATGAGAAGAAGGTGGGCGGCGAACTTCTGTGTGAAATCTGGTAGGCGGTGCGTTATGTCTCGCATAGGTAAACTGCCCATTCCCGTTCCCAATGGCGTTGAAGTCAGGATCGGAGCGGACGTTGTGGAAGTGAAAGGCCCCAAGGGTTCATTGAGCACGCCTGTCTGCTCCCTGCTCAAATATGAACTGGCCGACGGCCATGTGACTGTGAGCCGTTTGGAAGAAAGCCGCGAGAGCCGTTCGCAGCACGGGCTGCGCCGCACATTGCTGGCCAATTGCATAGAAGGCGTGACCAAGGGCTTTTCCAAGGCCCTGGAAGTCATCGGCGTGGGCTACCGCGTCGCCGTCAAGGGCAATATCATTGAGCTGGCCGTTGGCTATTCCCACCCCGTGCTGGTGGAGTTGCCCGACGGGATCAAGGCCGGCGTTGAAGGCCAGGTGCTGACCATCAGCGGCACGGACAAGGAACTGGTCGGCGAACTGGCTGCCAGGATCCGCCGGATCCGCAAGCCTGAACCCTACAAGGGCAAGGGCATCAAGTATGCGACCGAGACCATCCGCCGCAAGGTGGGCAAGTCCGGCGGCAAGAAGTAGGGGTTGCGTCATGAAATATACCAAAAATGAATCCCGGCAGCGCCGCAAGGTCCGCATCCGCAAAAAGGTCAACGGTTCCGCGGCGCGCCCGCGTCTTGTGGTGTACAGGTCGAACATGCATATTTACGCCCAGATCGTCGATGATCTGGAAGGCGCGACCCTGGTTGCCGCCTCCACCCTTACGCTTTCCAAAACCGAACCCGACATGCGCTGCAACAAGAGCGGCGCGGAACGGGTCGGCAAGGAAATTGCCCGTCTGGCCAAGGAAAAGAATATCGATCAGGTGGTATTTGATCGCAACGGCTATCTTTATCACGGTCGCGTCAAAGCCGTAGCTGACGGCGCGCGCGAAGGCGGCCTGGAGTTCTAATATGCGTCAGGAAAATACAGAGACTCAGCAGAACGAATTGGGCGAAATCGAAAAAATCGTCTCCCTGAACCGTGTGGCCAAAGTGGTCAAAGGCGGACGCCGTTTCAGCTTCAGCGCCCTGGTGGTGGTGGGTGACGGCAAGGGCGGCGTGGGCTTTGGCCTGGGCAAAGCCCAGGAAGTGCCCGAGGCTCTGCGCAAGGCCACCGAGCGCGCGCGCAAGAACCGCGTGCGGATTCCCCTGCTGGAAGGCACCCTGCCCTATGAAGTGCTGGGCCGTTTCGGCGCGGGCCGGGTCATGCTCAAGCCCGCCTCCAAAGGCACGGGCATTATTGCCGGGGGCGCAGTGCGCGCCGTGATGGAAGCAGTGGGCGTGCACGACGTGCTGGCCAAGGCCATCGGCACCAACAATCCGCATAACGTGCTTCGCGCCACCATACAGGGCCTTGTTTCCCTGCGCAGCGCCGATGACGTGTCGGCTTTGCGCGGCAAGAAACTGGAAGCTCCGAGGAAGTAGCCATGACGGAAATCAAGGTCAAACTCGTGCGCTCGCGCATCGGCGCCACGCCCGCGCAGCGCAGACTGCTGGACGCCCTTGGCCTCAAGCGCCGCGAAAGGGTCAAGACGTTCAAGGACACCCCGGCCATCCGGGGGATCATCGCCAAAGTTCCGCATCTGGTGGCCGTTGTCGAGTAGAGCGGCTCACACAGGAAATGCGTCAACCGCTTTGCAATGATTTGCCTGCAAGTCATTGCCGCGAAATGCAGGCAGGCGGGCTTTGCCCGCCGTCAGTGACATTTCAGGCGTGAAATGCCGCAGGCCCTGTGCGCACAGTGACGGTTTTGATTCTCACCGGGAAAGAGTATTCTTACGCCGGAGGGCCGGCCCAGGGCCGCGCGTTCTCCAGAACTGCTTCTTTTTCCGGGTGTAGACAAAAATTGCTCAGAGTGAGCCGGGCCTGACGGCCGCAAGAGGAGTATACCATGCAACTGCACGATCTCTTTCCCTTTCCGGAAGAGCGCAAAACCCGCCGCCGCGTCGGGCGCGGGTCGGGTTCCGGCCTGGGCTGCACGGCGGGCAAAGGCCACAAAGGCCAGAATGCCCGCGCGGGCGGCGGCGTACGCCCCGGTTTCGAGGGCGGCCAGATGCCCCTGCAACGCCGCCTGCCCAAGCACGGTTTCAAGAATGCCCTTTTTAAGGTGACCTATGCTGTCATCAACCTGGATATGCTGACTCAGGCCTTTGACGGCAAGAGCAACATCACGCTGGATGATATCTACGCCCGCGGCCTGGCCCGCATGGGCTCGCCGGTGAAGATACTTTCCCGCGGCGAGGTGAAGTCCGCCCTCACGGTGGAGGCTCACAAGTTCAGCCGCGCCGCTGCGGAAAAGATTCGCCAGGCCGGCGGTCAGGTCAGCGAGCTGGAAGCGGCAGTCGCAGCCCAATAGCCTGGGCCGGGCCGCAGAGCAGTTTTGCTTGCAAAGTGCTCTGCGGCTGCGGGAGCATCTCCAGCCTGCGCGTGAAGCAAGCACAGGCTGTGACGTAACGCCGAAAAGAGCGCCTGCGGGCGCATAAACGCAACGAGTCATTCATGGCATCAGGATCGGCAAATACGATGGCGGGCCAACCCGCTCTGGCCAGGCGCCTGGGCTGGACCCTCCTCATTTTGTGCTGCTACCGGATCGGCGTGCATGTGCCGGTGCCCGGCGTGGACGCCGCGGCGCTTGCCTCTTTTTTCGAGAGCATGTCCGGCACGCTCTTCGGTCTTTTCGACATGTTTTCCGGGGGCGGCCTGAGCAATGTTTCCGTCTTCGCCCTGGGCGTCATGCCATATATCTCCGCCTCGATCATTATGCAGCTTTTGCAGGTGGTCAGCCCGGACATCAAGCGCATGGCCAAGGAAGAAGGGCAGGCAGGCCGCCGCAAAATCACTCAGTACACGCGCTACCTCACAGTGCTGATCACGCTGGTGCAGGGCCTGGGCATTGCGGTTGGCCTGGAGAATATGACCAGCCCGGCAGGCACGCCGGTGGTGCTCAGCCCCGGCTGGCATTTCCGTCTGGTGACCATGATCACCTTTACTGCGGGTTCGGTGCTGGTCATGTGGCTTGGCGAGCAGATCACCGAGCGCGGCATTGGCAACGGCATTTCACTGATTATCTTTTGCGGCATTGCCGTGGGCATCCCGCGGGCGATCATCCAGTCCGTGGCCCTGATTGAAGCGGGAGACATGAGCATCTTCATGGCTGCCGTCATTCTGGTCTTCATGGCCGCGGTGACGGTCTGCATCGTCTTTGTGGAGCGATCCCAACGGCGCATCCCCATCAGCTACGCCAAGCGACAGGTGGGGCGAAAGATGTTCGGGGGCCAGAATTCCCATCTGCCCTTGCGTCTGAACACCGCCGGAGTTATCCCGCCCATTTTCGCATCCTCGCTCCTGCTTTTCCCGGCCACCATCGGCCAGTTTTCCGCCAACGAGTATGTAAAGCGGGCGGCCGAGTTCTTCTCGCCCCAGGGTCTTGCCTATAATGTGCTGTATGTGGGCCTGATCTTCTTTTTCTGTTATTTCTACACGGCCATTATTTTTGACCCCAAGGACATGGCCGAAAACCTGAAGAAGAACGGCGGCTTCATCCCCGGCATCCGGCCCGGTGAAAAGACGCAGAACTACATCGACACCGTGCTCAACCGGCTGACTCTTTCGGGGGCGGTGTATATTTCCATCGTCTGCCTGCTGCCCATGCTTCTGATCAGCAACTTCAATGTGCCGTTTTACTTCGGGGGCACCAGTCTGCTGATTCTGGTGGGCGTGGCCATGGACTTCATGAATCAGGTTGAATCACATATGATTTCAAGCCAATACCAGGGGCTGATACATAAAGCGCGCAAAAGCGGCAAAGCTTGAGCAGAAGGCGTGAAGCATGAAAAAATATCACGGCGCATTCATTAAGAATGAGCGGGAAATAGCCTGCCTGCGCGAAGCCAATCGCATGGTGGCCAATATCCTTGATGCCGTGGGCGATATGGTGGTGCCGGGCCTGCCCACCATGCGCCTTGAAGAACTGGCGCAGGACATGTGCGCCGATTACAGGGTCAAACCGGCGTTTCAGGGCTATTGCGGCTATCCCTATGCCGTCTGCTGCTCGGTGAACGAGCAGGTTGTGCATGGTTTTCCCTCCGCGCGGCTGCTTCAGGAGGGGGATATCGTGAGCATCGACATGGGCGTGGTGTATGAAGGCTTTGTGGGCGACGCGGCCCGCACCTATCCGGTAGGAAGGGTGAGCGAAGAGGCCCGCAGGCTGATGCAGGTCACTGAGGAAAGCCTCTATGTGGGCATTGACAAGGCCCGGGCCGGCAATGACGTCTATGACATCGGCGCGGCCGTGCAAGCCTATGTGGAAGCTGCGGGATTCGGCGTGGTGCGGCGTTTTGTGGGTCACGGCGTGGGCGCAAAGATGCACGAAAAGCCGGAAGTTCCCAACTTCAAACCCGGCATGCGTGGCTTGATTCTCCAAAGCGGCATGGTTATCGCCATCGAGCCTATGGTCACGGCCGGAACCTACGAAGTGGACATTCTGGACGACAAGTGGACAGCCGTGACGCGTGACGGTCAATGGGCAGCGCATTTTGAGCACAGCGTGGCGATCACGCCGGCAGGGCCGCAAATCCTGAGCATTTCGGATCGTGGTCTGAACCGGCATACGATTTATAGTTGACAGAACCGGCAAAGACGGATAAGAATCCCTGTTCCTGCCCCGGATTCAATTTCGGACAGAAGCGTCCGCAGCCTGGGTTTTGACAGGTACGGTTTCAAGCGGCGGCCCTTTGGTCCTTGACGGGCCGGATGCGGTGCCGGAGATTTTGGCATGGAGCTCTTGCGCGGCAAGCGGGCTCTAGAGCAATTTCACTTTGAAATTGCTCTGGCGGCCGCGGGAGCGGACGCCCGCGCCGAATGAGCGTCCAGACCGCGTTCTGGACGCGAAATGATGGCAGCGCCGCTTTTGAAATTGAATAATTTCAAAAGCAAAATGCTCTAATTGGAGTGTGGTATGAAAGTAAGACCTTCCGTCAAGAGAATATGCCCCAAGTGTAAGCTGATCCGGCGCAAGGGAGTGCTTCGAGTTATCTGCGAAAACCCCCGGCACAAGCAGCGCCAGGGCTAGGGCAGGAGACATACTGTGGCGAGAATTGCAGGTGTTGATTTGCCTCGCGGCAAACGGGTGGATGTTGCTCTCACCTATATTTACGGCATCGGCCGCACAACGGCCCTGAAAATCCTGGACACCACCGGCGTCAACTGGGAGCGGAACATCGACGACCTCTCGGCTGACGAAGTGAACGAGATCCGCAAGGAACTTGAGCAGCATTATAAGGTGGAAGGCGATCTGCGTCGCGATGTGTCGAGCAATATCAAGCGCCTTATGGACATCGGCTGCTATCGTGGCCTGCGTCACCGGCGCGGTCTGCCTGTGCACGGTCAGCGTACCCATACCAACGCGCGCACCCGCAAGGGCCCTCGCCGCGGAGCCGTGGGCAAGAAGAAGTAGTATACCTTTTGCGAGATGTCTGGGCGTTTTTCCGCTGCAAGCGGGAACAAGGCGTCCTGTTTCGCGCAGGCGCCTTCCGTGAGCTTGCCGGCAGATTCCCCGGCACGGCTGATCGGAGCGTTCACTTGCTGTTTTGGAGCGATTTCACAGTGAAGTTGCCTTGGCGTCTGCGGGAGCATCTACAGTCTGTCGGCGAAGCAAGCACAGGCTGTGACGCATGAAGTGGACGCCCGCCGCAAAGGCTGCGCGCAATGCAGTTGCGCTGTTGCATGCCGAAGTGAGCGCCTTCAAAGCGTTGAGGTTGTCACATTCAAACGTTACAATGCTCTAGTCTGTTCGAGGGATAATCATGGCCAGACCCAAGAAAGCGGTCAAGAAAAAGGAAAAGAAGAACGTGCCTGTGGGCATTGCCCATATTCAGGCTTCGTTCAATAATACCATCATCACCTTTACGGACACGCGCGGCAATGCCGTTTCCTGGGCCTCGTCGGGCCAGAGCGGCTTCAAGGGCTCGCGCAAGTCCACGCCTTTTGCCGCCCAGGTGGCTGCCGAAACGGCTGCCCGCAAGGCGCAGGACAACGGCATGCGCACCGTGGGCGTCTATGTGAAGGGCCCCGGTTCGGGCCGCGAGGCGGCCATGCGCGCCATTGCCGCCGTGGGCTTCCGGGTGGCCTTCATCCGTGATGTGACGCCTATTCCGCACAACGGCTGCCGGCCGCCCAAGCGCCGCCGCGTTTAGTTCCGCGCTGCCCGGCAGCGTCGTATAAACCGAGAGGATTTTACTCATGGCCAGATATACTGAAGCCAAGTGCCGCATTTGTCGCCGTGAAGGCTGCAAGCTCTTCCTGAAGGGCGATCGCTGCTTTACGGACAAGTGCTCCTACGATCGCCGCCCCTACGCTCCCGGTCAGCACGGCCGCGCGCGCAAGAAGGTCAGCGAATACGCGGTGCAGTTGCGGGAGAAGCAGAAGACCCGCCGCGCTTACGGCATACTCGAACGCCAGTTCCACGGCTACTTTGAAAAGGCGGAAATGCAGAAAGGCGTCACCGGCACCAATCTGCTGGTCATCCTGGAGCGCCGCCTGGACAATGTGGTCTACCGCCTGGGTTTTGCCAATTCGCGCAATCAGGCCCGCCAGCTCGTGCGCCACGGTACCTTTACCCTCAACGGCCGCAAGGTGACCATCCCCTCCTTGCAGGTGCGCGTGGGAGACACTCTGGAAGTTCCTGAAAAAAATCGCAAAATACCTGTTCTGGCCGAAGCCCAGGAAGTGATTGCCCGCCGCGGTTGCCCGGCTTGGCTGGAAGCTGACGGAGCCGCCTTCAAGGGTACGGTCAAAGCCATGCCGCAACGCGACGATATCCAGTTCCCCGTCAATGAGCAGTTGATCGTCGAACTTTACTCGAAATAAGCGGGGGGCGCATGCTTATCAAACAGGGCGAACGCCTTATCAATGCGCGCAACTGGTCGGAGCTGGTCAAGCCCGACCAGATTTTGCGTGACGAAGAAACAGCCAGCGGCACGCACGGCAAGTTTATCTGCGAGCCTTTGGAGCGGGGTTACGGCACCACTATCGGCAATGCCATGCGGCGCGTTCTTCTGGCCTCCCTGCAGGGAGCGGCCTTTGTGGCCGTGAAAATTTCCGGCGTGCAGCATGAATTTACCACCATTCACGGCGTGCTTGAAGATGTTACCGATGTGGTGCTGAATCTGAAGCAGGTGCGCCTGCGCATGGACACGGACGAACCGCAGCGGCTGACCTTGCGCATAGACAGCAAAGGGCCGGTTACAGCCGGCCAGATCCAGACCAACCAGCATGTGGATGTGCTTAATCCGGATCAGCACATTGCCACGCTCACTGAGGACATTGTGCTGGAAATGGAGCTGGAAGCGCGCATGGGCAAGGGCTATGTGCCTGCGGACATGCATGAAGGGCTTTCGGAAGAGATCGGCCTGATCAAGCTGGATTCCAGCTTTTCGCCGGTGCGCAAGGTCGCCTACACTGTGGAGCAGGCCCGTGTGGGCCAGATGACGAACTATGATCGCCTGCTGCTCGAAGTCTGGACCGACGGTTCGCTCACGCCTGAAGACGCCATTGCCTACAGCGCCAAGATTATCAAGGATCAGATTTCCGTCTTTATTAACTTCGATGAGCGCGTTTCCGGCGACATGCGTCTGGGCAGCAGCGACGGCGGTGAAGTGAACGAGCATCTTTTCAAAAGTATTGATGATCTTGAGCTTTCAGTGCGCGCCACCAATTGCCTGCGGAGCGCCAATATCGCTTTGGTGGGCGAATTGGTGCAGCGTTCCGAGGCCGAAATGCTCAAAACCAAGAATTTCGGCCGCAAGTCGCTGGATGAGATTAAGAGCGTGCTTTTGGATATGGGGCTGGACTTCGGCATGAAGGTCGACAGCTTCGACAAGAAATATCAGGAATGGAAAAGGAAGCAGCAAAATGAGGCATAGCAATTCCGGCAGGAAACTCTCGCGCACGCCTGCGCACCGTAAGGCCCTGTTGCACAATCTCGCCAAGGCGCTGCTGATCCACGGCAAAATCCGCACCACGGAAATGAAGGCCAAGGAATTGCGCCGTGTGGTGGAACCGTTGATTACGCTGGCCAAGCGCAACGATTTGCACGCGCGCCGTCAGGCGTATCGCGTGCTCAACGATCACGCTCTGGTCAAACGCCTGTTTGACGAAATCGGTCCCGTATTCGCCGGGGTGCCCGGCGGTTACACCCGTGTGCTCAAGCTGGCCATGCCGCGTAAGGGCGACAACGCGCCTATGGCGATTATTGAACTCTCCCGCGTGGCTGAGCCTGCTGCTGACGACAAGCCCGCCAGGGGCAAGCAGACCGCCGCGCCTCAAGTCGCCCCTGCCGGGGAAACGAAAGGCAAAGCCGCAGACGAATCTGCGCCGGCGGACGCTCTGGAAGCCAAGCCTGCGAGTTCCGGCACGCCGAAAGCTGAAAAAGAGCCCGGACAGGACGAAAGCTCCGCTGCATAACAGTTGCGCTGCAATTGACTGTAGAGATGGGGGGGGCGATGGTCCCCCCTTTTTTGTTTGCAGCATTGCAGTGGCTCTACGCCTGAAAAAACTCTTGCCGTTGAAGTGCCGCGCCTTTTGCCTCTCCCGGCTGCGCCGGGACTGCGGCAGAGAGCCGGGGAAAGTATGTATTTGCAGAATATGGTCGGGGAATGCAAGATACGACATGACGATGCCGGATTGAGAGCAGATGAGAGCGTTTAGCTGCTTTCATTAGCAAAAAACTCCAAGCCCTGCCGCGCAGGGAGAATCTCTGCCGGGCAGAGCATTGGCCTGTCATTGCCGTGAGACACAGGAGCGCCTTATGAAATTACTGGAAAAAGCCCGGGCCGCCGGTTGAGCGGCAAAGTTGGCTCCAGGGGCCCTGGAGCGGATTTTGCGCGGCACTGCATCGGCGACGCCGCCTGAGCTGGAAGCCAGAGTGCTGGCGGGCCGGGCCCGCAATGAGGATGCCGTGGTGCTTTCCGTGCCCCCAGGTCGCGCTTTGGTGCAGACCGTGGACATTCTGGCGCCCATTGTCAATGATGCCTTTGCCTTCGGCCGCATTGCCGCCGCCAATGCCCTTTCCGACGTCTACGCCCTGGGCGGCGAGCCGTGGTGCGCCATGAATGTGGCGTGCTTTCCGCAGGCTCTGGCCGAAGACGATCCCGAACAGGTCCTGGCGGGCATTCTGCGCGGCGGCCAGGAGGCGATCACCGAGGCAGGGGCCGTGCTGGCCGGCGGCCATACCGTGCAGGATGAAGAACTCAAATACGGCCTGGCTGTTACCGGCATTATCGATCCGGCCCATATTGCGGTCAATGACGGTCTTGTGCCGGGCCAAAGCCTTGTGCTGACCAAGCCTCTGGGCACGGGCATTCTGGCCACGGCGGTCAAGGCCGGTTGGGACGGCGCGGCCGAAAGCGAGGCGGAACTTGTCCGCTGGTGCGGCCGTCTGAACAAGGTCGGCGGCGCTGTGATCCGCGAGCTCAAACTGCCGGCGGCCACGGACGTGACCGGCTTCGGCCTGGGAGGCCATGCCCTGGAGATGGCTCTGGCCTCAAAGGTCTGCGTGCGATTGCACACCGCTGCTTTGCCGTTGTTGCCGCGCGTGCTGGACTATGCGCGAAACGGCCTCATCCCCGCGGGCAGTCACTTGAATCGCAAGCATTGGTCCTGCTTCACCAGTGTGGGCAGGGGAGTGCCGGAGGCTTTGGAAAGCGTGGTTTTCGACGTGCAGACCTCCGGCGGGCTTTTGCTGGCTCTGCCGCCGGAACTCGCGACCCAGGCCTGTCACGCACTGGAAAAGGGAGGGGACCTGGCCTGCGTGGTCGGCGAAGTGCTGCCCCGCCGCGCTGACGGCAAGGCTCTGGTATTGGAGTAAAAGCGGCTCCTGAGGCTGAAATTTTGCGACGCAGCCGTGAAGACGCCCGGCACCTTCTCTCCCGTCTCTGATTCTCCCTGCCGCGCTGCACGGCGGCAAATCGAGCGCCGCAACCTTCTTGCCATGATTTGCAGCGCCGTGCCGCAAGCGTGGCAGGGCCGCCAGGCTGCCGCGCCTGAGGGCGGCGCGGGCCTGTGCGCGTTCCCTTCCCTTGCGCTTTCGGCAATGCGCCTTACCTCTGAAATTGCGCCGGGCGTCATTGACCGCGCAGGCCGATGCGGTCTCCCCGCCGGCTGCGGTCCGGGGCGCTCCAAAACCGTCCCGGCTTGCGGGCGGCCCGCAAGTATGCTATGGAAACTCTCTTCGCGAGAGTGGCGGAACTGGCAGACGCACTGGACTTAGAATCCAGCACCTGAGGTATGAGGGTTCAAGTCCCTCCTCTCGCACCAACACCCCACCAGAGAAAGGAGCCCCCCGTGGAATATAGCGCTGAAGAGCTTTCGCCGGTCAAAAAAAAGGTCGTGATCACCACCGAGCCGCAGGAAGTGGAGGCCGCCATCATGGGCGCCGTGGCTCTGTACAAGACTTCCGTGCAACTGGACGGTTTTCGCAAGGGCAAGGTTCCGGCGCAGGTGATTGAACAGCGCTTCCGCGACAAGATTTATGAGGAAGCCCGTCAGGATCTCGTAAACGTGCATATCAATGAGGTGATGCAGGCGCTGGACGTCGCGCCCGTGTCCGGCATCACCATGGGCGGCGATGATACATTCCAGCGCGGCAAGGGGTATACATACAGCATTGAGTTTGAAGTGCTCCCGGTCTTTGATCTGCCCCCCTACGAGGGCATGGAGGTGGAGCAGGAAAAGGTCGAGATCAAAGACGCTGAAGTGGCGGCAGTCATTGAGCGCATCCGGCGCGACCGGGCGCAGTTGGTCCCTGTGGACGGCAAAGGGCCGGGCGTGGACGGCCAGGTGGTCACCCTGGATTTTGCCGCCTATGAAAACGGTCAGCCCCTGGAGGGCATCAAGGCCGAAAATTTCGATCTGGCGCTGGGCGAGCGGCAGGCTCTGGAAGATTTTGAAAAGCTCGTCAAAACCATACCGTATGGCGAAGAAGGCGAGGGCGAAATCCATTTTCCCGAAGACTTCATTGCCAAGGATCTGGCCGGCAAAACCGTGACCATGAAGGTCAAGGTCCATGCCGTCAAGGAGCGCAAACTGCCCGAGCTCAATGACGAGCTGGCCAAGAGCCTGGGCCTGGGCCTGGAAAACGTGGACAAGCTGAAGGAAACCATTACCCGCAGCTATGCTCAGAGCCGCGAAAACCTGAACAGGAGCGCGGCGCAGAAAACCATGCTGGACCGCCTTTTGAAAATGGTGGATTTCGCCCTGCCCGAAAGCATCGTGCAAACCCAGATGAACACCTTGCTGGCCGATCTTGCCGCGCGCCTGGAGCGCCAGGGCAAGGCGCTGGATTCCCTTGGCAAGAGCCCTGAGGAATTGCACAAGGAAATGCTGCCCCAGGCCGAAGAGCTGGCCCGTATTCAGGTCCTGTTGCTGTCCATTGCCAAAAAAGAAGGTCTGGATATCAGCGAACAGGAAATCAATACCCAGATTTATCAGCAAAGCCAGCACAACGGTGAAGATTTCAAAACCCTGCGTGAAAGCTACGAGCGATCGGGCATGATTTTCATCCTGCGGGATCGCCTGCTGGCCGACAAGGCCATGGATACGATTTACGCCAAGGCCAAGGTCACCGAAGTGGAACCCAAGGAAGTTCCGACGGATGCCGGGAAAGCCGAAGACCCTGCCGAAGCCCCGGTTGAAGCCGAAAAAGACGGCAAATAAGCCTGGCATCGGATCCTGGCCGCCCTGTCGTCAGGGCGGTCAGGATCCGGCAGGGCTGTTGGTCATGATCCGGCAAAAGGCGGGAAAGATATTTTTGTGACCGCGGGCCCGCACGGCCGTCTTGCGCGGATCAGGGTCTTGCCTTTGCCGCACGTTTGCCGCCGCGCCCCTGCCCACGGAGGACGCCGCGGCCCGGCCTTCCTGCGGGCGGGCGGCGCGCTCCCGACTTTTTGCGGCCGCTTTGCGGCGCAGTATCTTTGCAAGGTGAAAAGCTCCCTTGCGGGCGTTTCAACCGTCCGCGCCGGGCTTGCGGACTTCGTCAACTGCCCGGATACGGCCTGGACGGCCCTTCCGGTCTTTCCCGGTTCGCCGCGGCGGCCGACATTTGCGAGGCAGATATGTCTTTAGTTCCCATGGTCATTGAAACCACAGGCCGTTCCGAACGGGCCTACGATATTTATTCCAGGCTGCTCAAGGATCGCATCGTGCTTCTGGGCTCCGAGGTCAACGACACGGTGGCCTCGCTGATCTGCGCGCAGTTGCTCTTTCTTGAATCCCAGGACCCGGAAAAGGAAATCAACCTGTACATCAATTCGCCGGGCGGCTCGGTCACCGCGGGCCTGGCCATTTACGACACCATGCGTTTCATCTCCTCGCCGGTTTCCACGGTGTGCATGGGCCGGGCGGCCAGCATGGGCGCTTTTCTGCTGGCCGCAGGCGAGCCTGGCATGCGTTTTGCATTGCCAAATAGTCAGATTATGATCCATCAGCCATCGGGCGGTTTTCAGGGGCAGGCCACGGATATTGAAATCCACGCCCGCGAGGTGCTGCGCCTCAAGGAGCGGCTTAACCGCATGCTGGCGGAAAACACCAAACGGCCGTATGAGGACGTGGTCAAGGCCACAGAGCGAGACAACTTCTTGACTCCTGAGGAAGCCAGGGAACTCGGCATCATCGACCGGGTGCTGGTTTCCCGCCGGGACGCGGCAGCCGCCGGCACGCGCGACGAGCTCATGGAGAGCGACCGCCGCCCCGCGGCGCAGGAAAAGAGCGAATAAGTTATGGGCGATACCCAAAATCCCGTGGTCAATGAGCCGTTGCGCTGCTCCTTCTGCGGCCGCAGCGAGCTTGAGGTGCGCAATCTCATTGTCCAGGACACTGCGAGCATTTGTGACAGTTGCGTCAAGGCCTGCAACGAGATAATTGCCCGCGATCAGCTGAAAAGCCCTGAAAGCGAGGAACGCCTGCTTTCGCCGCAGGAGATCAAGGAACGCCTGGACGAGTACGTCATCGGGCAGCACGAGGCCAAGAAGATTCTCTCCGTGGCCGTGCACAACCACTATAAGCGCGTCTTTTACGCATCCTCCCTGGGCGACGGGGTGGAACTGGAAAAGAGCAATATCCTCCTGGTGGGCCCTTCGGGCAGCGGCAAGACCCTGCTGGCCAAGACCCTGGCCAGGGTTTTGCGCGTGCCCTTTGCCATTGCCGACGCCACCACCCTTACTGAGGCCGGTTATGTGGGCGAGGATGTGGAAAACATCCTGGTGCAGCTTCTGCAGAATGCGGACTATGATCTGGAGGCCGCCAGCAAGGGCATCATCTATATTGATGAAATCGACAAGATCTCGCGCAAGGGCGACGGCCCTTCCATTACCCGGGACGTGTCCGGCGAGGGCGTGCAGCAGGCGCTGCTGAAGATCATTGAGGGCACCGAGGCCAGCATCCCGCCCAAGGGCGGGCGCAAGCATCCGCAGCAGGAATTTATCCGCATGAACACGGGCAATATTCTGTTCATTGTGGGCGGCGCGTTTGTGGGCCTGGATAAAATTGTGGAATCGCGCATGAGCGGCAGTTCCATGGGCTTCGGGGCCAAGGTGCGCGCCAGCAGGGATGTGCCGCTCGCCGAGCTGCTGGAAAAGATCCATCCGCAGGACCTGGTCAGGTTCGGCCTGATCCCGGAATTTGTGGGCCGCATCCCGATCATCACCCATGTGGACGAGCTGGACGAGCCGGATCTGGTGCGGATCCTCACGGAACCCAAAAACGCCCTGGTGCGCCAGTATCAGAAGCTTTTTGAGCTGGACAACGTGACTCTGCGCTTCACGCCCAACGCGCTCAAAGCCATTGCCGCCAGCGCCATTGAGCGCAAGACCGGCGCGCGCGGCCTGCGCAACGTCATGGAAAAGATCATGCTCGACATCATGTTCAGGCTGCCCTCCATGCCCAATGTGAAGGAATGTCTGATCAACCGCGCAGTGATCGAAAAAGGCAAGGAGCCGGTGCTGCTCTATGGGGACGGCGGCGAGGCCGTGAGCGGCGAGCCGTTCCTGGACGTCAGGGACAAGGCTTCATAGAGCGTTTTGCTAGATCATTTTGCTTTTGAAATTGAATAAGTTCAAAAGCAAAATGCTCTAGAGAAAAGACGCTTTGCAGCACTGGCGCGCTCAGGGCTGTGCGTAGAGGTCGTGCCGCCTTCGGCCCGGATTGGATTCGAGCCGCGCAAAGGCCGGATTTGCAGGCGGCCCTTTTCGGTATCCCTCTTTTTCCGGCAGCGAACGAAATCCAGATGGAGAAACAGCCCCTCAGGGGCAGATGACGCTGAGACGGGTTTTCGCGGGGCACAGCCGGTCGCTGCACCCCGCCGACGCCTTTCGGGGAGAAAATATGTCTGACGCAGTGCGCGGGGAAGCCTTTCAGGAACTGCCGGTCATGCCCTTGCGGGAAGTGGTCATGTTCCCCCGTTCGATCATGCCGCTTTTTGTGGGGCGTGAAGCTTCCATCAAAGCCATAGAGGCGGCGCAGGCCTCCCACAGCAAACAGATATTTCTGGTGGCCCAGCGCGAGCCGGATCTGGAAAAACCGGATGCCGCGGATCTCTGCGCCGTGGGCGTGGTCAGCAAGGTACTGCAGATGCTGCGCCTGCCCGACGGCACCATCAAGGTTCTTTTTGAGGGCTTGCATCGCGCCTGCTGGAGCGATCTGCGCGTGGCGGAGCACAGCGCCGTTGTTCGCGTGTATGCCCTGCAAGAAAGCGAAAGCCGGCCGGATGAAAGAGAAGCCCTGACGCGCGCCACGCACGAGGCCCTGGAAGAATACGGCAAAAGCAACAAAAAAATTCCCCAGGAGGCCATACTCTCCATCCTGGCCCTGCATGATCCCGGTCCCCTGGCTGACGCCATTGTGCCGCATTTGAAAGTGGACTACCGCAAAAAGCAGGATGTCCTGGAACGCGCGGATGTCACCGAGCGCCTGGAGCTGGCCTACGAGCTTTTGCAGGGCGAAGTGGCCCTGGCTTCCGTGGAAAAAAGGATCAAGAACCGCGTCAAGGTCCAGATGGAGCGCAATCAGCGCGAGTACTACCTCAACGAGCAGATCAAGGCCATCAACAAGGAAATGGGGCGTGAGGACGATCCCCAGGCGGAAGTGCAGGAGCTTGAGCAGAAACTCAAGGGCCGCGACATGCCCGAGGAGGCCCGCCAGAAAGCCTTGTCCGAGGTCAAGAAGCTGCGCTGCATGCCGCCCTCGGCCGCAGAATACACGGTAGTGCGCAATTATGTGGATTGGATTCTGGATCTGCCCTGGAACGATCTCAAGCAGATTGATATCGACATTGAAAAGGCCCGCGCCATTCTGGACGGCGATCACTACGGTCTGGAAAAGCCCAAGGAGCGGATTCTGGAATATCTGGCCGTGCAGAAGCTTTCGCACGGCCTGAAAGGGCCGATCCTCTGTTTCGTGGGGCCGCCCGGCGTGGGCAAAACCTCCCTGGCCAAGTCCGTGGCCAAGGCCACGGGCCGGGATTTTGTGCGCCTGTCCCTGGGCGGCGTGCGCGACGAAGCCGAGATCCGCGGCCATCGCCGCACCTATGTGGGCGCGCTGCCGGGCAAGATTATCCAGTCCCTGAAACGGGTCAAGTTCAACAATCCCTTGTTCTGCCTGGACGAAGTGGACAAGATGACTTCAGACTACCGCGGCGATCCGGCCTCGGCGCTCCTGGAGGTGCTGGATCCGGAGCAGAACCACGCTTTCATGGATCATTATCTGGATCTGGAATATGATCTTTCCAGGGTCTTTTTCATCACCACGGCCAATTCCCTGCATACCATTCCGGTCCCCTTGCTGGATCGCATGGAGATCATTGAGCTCAACAGCTATCTGGAAACGGAAAAACGGCATATTGCCCGGCATTTCCTCCTGCCCCGCCAGATAGCGGAGCACGGCTTGCGGGAAGGCAATATGCGCGTGTCGGAAAACGCGCTGCTGGAGATCATCCGCTCCTATACGCACGAGGCCGGGGTGCGCAATCTGGAGCGGGAAATTGCGGCCCTTTGCCGCAAAACAGCCATCCGTCTTGTGGAAGAGAATGATCCGGAAAAGTGCGTCTCCATTTCGCGGCAGAGCCTTGCAAGTTTTTTGGGCGTCAAGAAATACCGCCACGAGGAACGCGAGGACGAACCGCAGGTGGGCGTCTGCGCGGGCCTGGCCTACAATCAGCGCGGCGGCGAGATTCTGCTGGTGGAAACCAGCCTGATGAGCGGATCGGGCCATGTGGTGATTACGGGCCAACTGGGCGAGGTGATGACCGAATCGGCCAAGGCCGCGCTTTCCTATGTGCGCTCGCGCGCGGAAGTGCTGGGCCTGGACCCGCGTTTTTACCGCAAGGTGGACATCCATGTGCATGTGCCCGCCGGGGCCACGCCCAAGGACGGCCCGTCGGCGGGCATCACGCTGGCCACGTCGATCACCTCGGCCCTTTTGGGCATTCCGGTGCGCAACGATGTGGCCATGACCGGCGAAATATCATTGCGCGGCCGGGTGCTGCCCATCGGCGGGCTGCGCGAGAAGTTGCTGGCAGCGCGCCGCAGCGGCATTAAAAAAGTGATTATGCCCAAGGACAACGAAAAAGATCTCAAGGAAGTGCCCGACGAGGTGCTCAAGGATCTGAAAATCGTTTTTGTGGAACATGTGGACGATGTTCTGCCGCATGCCCTGGACGCCTCGCCGGAGGCAATCTTCTCCGGCCGGAGCGAAGCCCGGCCCATCTGCCGCTCCCTGCGATCGGGCCACGATAACGGCGAGAAGAGCCAGCCCGCGCAGTAAAGCGAACGGGATCCGCACTGCCAGGCGCGCGTTTCGCCTGAATGCCGACTTTAGAGCGGTTGCCGTTTTCAACAGCAAACCGCTCTAAAAGCAGGCATATTTTCATTGCGCCACGCCCGCAGCAGTGCGGCGGCGGCCGTCAGGCGCGGCTTGCGGCCATTTGCGCGTCGATCCAGGCGTTGGCTTCTTCCAGAGTGAGCGTGCCTTCGTACAGGGCGCGGCCGCTCACAGCGCCGATCAGATTGGTGGTGCGCGTCAGGGGATAGAGCTTTTGCACGTCAGCCAGGGTGGCCACGCCCCCGGCGGCAATGACCGGCATCCGGGCGAGCCGGGCCAGATGTTCCAGGGCGGGCAGGTTGACGCCGCACTGCATGCCGTCGCGCTCAATGTCCGTATAAATGATGAAGGCCGCGCCCTGTTCCTGCAACCGGGGCAGCACGTCGTCCACGGTCAGGCCCGTGTCCGTGGCCCAGCCCCGGCTTTTGAGGCGTCCGGCATCGGCATCCAGCGAGACGCCGATGCGCCCGGGAAAAGCGCGGCAGAGCCCGGTGAACAGCTCTGGTTGCTCCAGGGCCAGAGTGCCGATGATCAGGCGCGTGACGCCCGCTTCCAGATAGGCTTCAGCCGTGGCCATGTCCCGGATGCCGCCGCCCAGCTGCACGGGGATGGCGAGCTCTCGGCAAATGCGCTGCACAATGGCGCGACTGCGGGCCGCGCCGTCAAACGCGCCGTCCAGATCCACCACATGCAGCCAGCGCGCGCCGCGCGCCTCCCAGGCTTTGGCGGCCGCAACCGGATCCGCGGCAAAAACCGTGCTTTCATGCGCGCGTCCCTGTTTGAGACGCACGGCCTTGCCGTCCTGTATGTCCACTGCGGGAAAAAGAATCATAAACCGAGATCCTTGACAGCCTTGCGCATGCCGTCCACGGTCAGATCTTCGGCCGTGACCCAGGCGCCGCCGCGCTTGAAGAAAGAGCCCACAGTGAGCAGGTTTTCGGTCAGGCCCACCTGCTTTTCCTCATAAATGGAGCGGTTCATCAGCGTGCCTTCGTCCACCTTGAGCAAAAAGAACTCCGCGCGCACATGCGCGGATTGCGTAACCCCGGCCCTGGAGCCCTCGCGCTCGTGCCAGTCCAGCACTTGCGGGATCAGCAAAAGCTGCGCGCCCTGTTTCTTGCCGTAGTCAATCCAGCGGGGCAGGGCCTGCGGCTGCTCGGAACTGTGAAAGGTGGTCAGATCCGGAGGCAGATTCTGGGGGGCGATGAAGGTGTACTGGCGCCTGGTGTCGGTCATCAGCACATGGCGCAACTGCATGTCCAGGGCCAGGAGCATGTCGTGCGGGATGCGGCCCTGATCTTCGGGGATGCGCCCCACAATAAGCTGGCTGGCGTTGATCGGCTGGGTGAAGGGCGCCACGGATATGGCGTACTTGGCCGAAATGGGCCGCGGCACGTCCGCCGTGCTGCGCGGGCGGCGCGAGCAGGCCCCGGCGGCCAGCGCCAGGCAGAGAAGACACAAAACGAGCATATACAGGCGAGATCGCATCAGTCCAGACCTCCTTTGGTGCTTCTGATGGTTGTGCCCTGGATCCGCATGGCCTGATTCAAGGCAAGACCCAGGCCCTTTGCCGCTGATTCCAGCAGATGATGGCCGTTTTTGCCGTACAGAAAGGCCACATGCAGATTGCAGCGCGCGCCGCTTGCCAGAGCTTTGTAGAATTCGCGCCAAAGGTCTTTTTCCTCTCCGGCCAGGATCGGCGGCAAAAGTGTGTCGCCGCGCCACTCCAGCCAGGGGCGGCCGGAAAGATCCACGGTCACTTCCGCCAGAGCTTCATCCATGGGCACGCGGCCGTAGCCCACTCTGGCGATGCCCGTTCTGTCGCCCAAAGCCTCCAGCAGCGCCGCGCCCAGGGTCAGGCCCACGTCTTCGGCGCTGTGATGGGCGTCCACATCCATATCCCCCTGGCAGGAAATCTGCAAATCCATGCCCGCCCAAAAGGCGGTAAGAGTCAACATGTGATCCAGCAGACCGAAACCGGTGCTGATCCGGGTTTGGCCGCGGCCGTCCAGGTTCACTTCCAGCCGGATGCGGGTCTCCGCGCTTTGCCGCTCTCTGGCGGCAGTGCGAGACGCCATTGCGCTCATGCTTCCTCCGCGCCTGTGGCGTCGTTTTTCTTTTTCTCAGGATCGGGCGTCCGTTTCTTGCGGCCGAACAGGGCGGCCACGCCGATGCTGAGTTCATAGAGCAGAATCATGGGGCAGGCCATGAGCAGTTGCGAAACCACATCCGGGGGCGTGAGAATGGCCGCCACCACAAAAATGGCCAGGACTGCGTAACGCTGGGCCTTGCGCATCATGGCCGCGGTGACCAGGCCCATGCGCGACAGAAAAAAGGCGAACAGCGGCATTTCAAAGATCAGGCCGAAGGCCAGGATCAGCTTGAGCACAAAATCCAGATAATCGCTGATCTTGGGGATGACCACAATGGTGCTGGTGGAAAAGCTCACGAAAAAACTGAAGGCATAGGGAAAAACCACAAAATAGCAGAACGCCCCGCCGCAGATGAAAAAGAAGGCCGAAACCACGGCAATGGGGATGATCAGCCGTTTTTCGTTCTCATAAAGACCCGGAGCGATGAATGACCAGATCTGATAAAAAATCACCGGACTGGACACGAACACGCCCGCGATGAAAGCGATATACATGCGGGTGAAAAAGCCTTCGGGCAGGGTGGTGTACTGCGCGTGGGAACCGGGAGGCAAGACGGCAATCAGAGGATTGACCAGGGCGTTGAAAATGGGGTCCACCACAGCCCAGCACGCCAGAAAGCCAAGCCCCACGGCAATGCAGCAGCGCACCAGGCGCATACGCAGCTCGCCCAGATGTTCCATAAGGCTCATGGGTTCGGGCTCTTGCTCCTGCGGCACGGCGGGCGTTTGCCCCTCGTCCGGGGCCGGCGGCCCGGCTGGCGGCGCGGGCACAGGCGCGGAACTCTCCGACGCGGCGGAAGAGCCGGGCGGCGACGGCGGCTCTGGGGGACCGCCTGCCGCTTCTTCCGGCAAAGCGTCCCGGTGTGCGTCCGTGAAGGGCGAGGCGTTGTCGTCCGGCTCCGCTGCGGGAGCAACAGATCCGTCAGGCGCGGCCCCCGGAATCACTGAAGGCGCGGCAGAGTTTTCCGGCTGCCATTTCGGCCCGGAAAGCATCTGCGCCGTGAATTCCGCCGGCGCGTTTTCAGCAGCGGCGGGCTGGCTTTTGTCCTTGGTTGCGCCGCTTTCGGCGGGCGGATCCAAAAGGCTGTCTTTCTCCGGCCCGCTCATGCTTTGTCGCCCTTGTGGGAGGTTGCAGGATCCTGTGCTTCGCGCCCGGATCCGCCCTCGGCTTCGGCTCTGGCCCGCTCCACGGCTTGGGCCAGGGGACTGCCCTCAGGCGGCGCAACAGCGCCCGGCCGTGGCTCGTCCAAGTCTGCCTGGCTTTGTTCGGAGGCAACGGATGGCGAAGTGGGGGCCTCGCGCATGGTTTCGGAGTCCGGAGTGGCGGCGGATACCGGCGCGGCAGTGTCGGCAGCGCCCACAGCGTCTGAAGGGCCGGGTGTGGCAGCGTCGGAAGAGGCATCCGCGGTCGGGGCCTTGGCCGCTTCGGCTTCGGCCGCGGCTTTTTGGGCTTTTTCGGCCTCTTTTTTACGTTTTTCCTGCTCTTCCTGTTCCACTTCGGCATTCAGGGTGCGCTGAAAGTCCGTGGAGACCCTGCGGAATTCGCCCATAGCTTTGCCCAGGGTGCGGGAAATGCTCGCCAGGCTCTTGGGGCCGAGCACAATCAGGGCCACCACCAGGATGACCAGGAGCTCCGTGCTGCCTATTCCGAACATTTCGCCTCCTTCTTATTCCCATTCTATGGTGCTGGGCGGTTTGGAGGACACATCATAGACCACGCGATTCACGCCCTTGACCTCGTTGATGATCCGGCCGGACATGCGCTCAATGAGCTCCGCGGGCAGGCGCGCCCAGTCCGCGGTCATGGCGTCCACGCTGTCCACCACGCGCAGGGCGATCACATGCTCATAGGTGCGGCCGTCGCCCATCACGCCCACGGTCTTGAGCGGCAGAAGCACGGCGAAACCCTGCCAGACCTTGCGGTACCAGCCGGATTCGCGCAGCTCCTCCTGGACGATTTTATCGGCCAGGCGCAGGATCCGCAAGCGCTCTTCGGTCACTTCGCCGAGCACGCGGATAGCCAGGCCGGGACCCGGAAACGGATGCCGCCAGACAATGGAATCCGGCAGGCCGAGCTCCACCGCCACCTTGCGCACTTCATCCTTGAACAGCTCGCGCAGGGGCTCAATGAGCTTGAGTTTCATGCTTTCCGGCAGGCCGCCCACATTGTGATGGCTCTTGATCACCGCGCTCGGTCCCTTGTGCGACACGGACTCGATAACGTCGGGGTACAGCGTGCCCTGGGCCAGAAAGTCCACCTGAGGCAGCTTTTTGGCTTCCTCGTCAAAAATCTCGATAAAGGTATGGCCGATGATCTTGCGTTTTTTTTCGGGGTCCTCAACGCCCCTGAGCCGCGAGAGAAAGCGATCCTGGGCCTGCACAAAGGTGAGATTGAGATCGAAATGCTCGCGCAGATAACTGACGACCTCCCGGCCTTCCCCCAGGCGCAAAAGGCCGTTATCCACAAAGATGCAGTGCAGCCGCCTGCCGATGGCCCGGTGCAGCAGCACTGCCACCACCGTGGAATCAATGCCGCCGGACAAGGCGCAGACCACATGGCTGTCCCCCGCCTGTTCGGCCGCTTCCCTGATGACCCGTTCCACAAAAGAGGACATGGTCCAGTCAGGCCGGATGCCGGCAATTTTGAACAGAAAATTTTGCAGAATACGCTCGCCGTCCACGCTGTGGTGCACTTCGGGGTGAAATTGCACGGCGTAGATCCGGCGTTGCTCGTCGGCCATGGCCGCCACGTCCAGGCTGGGCGTGCGGCCGGTGATCGCAAAGCCCGGCGGCGGGGCAAGGACTTTATCGCCGTGGCTCATCCAGACCCGGCTCGGACTGTCGGCTGCCAGGCCGTCCCAGAGCGCGCAGGGCGCGCACAGCGTCAGGTCGGCAGGGCCGTATTCCCGCGTCTGGGATTGGGCCAGTCGCCCCCCCAGGTTCAGGGCCAGCAACTGCATGCCGTAGCAGATGCCTAGCACCGGCACGCCAAGCTCAAGAAAGCCCGGATCCAGGGTGGGGGCGTCAGCCTCGCCCACGCTGGCAGGCCCGCCGGAAAGGATCAGGGCCGAGGGCCGCATGGCCGCCACCTGCTCTGCTGTGGCCGCGCAGGAGTGGATTTCGGAATAGACCCCGGCCTCGCGCACGCGGCGGGCAATGAGTTGGGTGACCTGGGAGCCGTAGTCGATGATGATGACCTTGCTGTGCGCCACAAAAACTCCTTCTGCGAAAATCCGTGGATTCAAGCGATCCCGGCGCGTCATACCCGGCGCGGGCGGGGCTGCCTAGAGCGTTTTGCTCATGAAATTAGCTAAACGCTCTAGTTGTCGATGCGGTAATTGGGCGCTTCCTTGGTGATGATGACGTCATGCACATGGCTTTCGCGCAGGCCTGCCGCGGAAATTTCGCAGAAGGTGGTGTTCTCGAAAAGATCCTTCAGGTTTTTGGCGCCCACATAGCCCATGCCCGATCTCAGGCCGCCCATGAGCTGATAGACGGCCTCCATGACCGGGCCGCGATAGGGCACGCGGCCCACAATGCCCTCGGGCACCAGCTTTTTGCTGCGCTCCTGGAAGTACCGATCCGAACTGCCTTCTTTCATGGCGTCGATGGAGCCCATGCCGCGGTAGATTTTATAGGTGCGGCCCTGGTAGAGAATGGTCTCGCCGGGGCTTTCCTCGGTGCCCGCGAAAAGCGAGCCGATCATCACCGAATGCGCGCCCACCACCAGGGCTTTCACAATATCGCCGGAAAATTTGATGCCCCCGTCGGCCACGCAGCAGCGGTCCATCTCGCGCGCGGCGCGCCCGCCGTCCATGACCGCCGTGACCTGGGGCACGCCCACGCCCGCCACAATGCGCGTCGTGCAGATGGAGCCGGGCCCGATGCCCACTTTCACGCTGTCGGCTCCGGCCTCCAGAATGGCGCGCGCGCCCTCATAGGTGGCCACATTGCCGGCGATCAGCTGGCAGCGGGGAAAGGCCGATTTGACCTGGCGGATGGCCGTGAGCACATTGCTTGAGTGCCCGTGGGCCGAATCCAGCACCAGCACGTCCGCCCCGGCATCCAGCAACTGCTCGGCCCTGGCTTCGGAATCCCTGCCGATGCCGATGGCCGCGCCCACGCGCAGACGGCCTTTCTCATCCTTGCAGGCATTGGGGTATTTCTGGACCTTGTCGATGTCTTTCATGGTGATCAGGCCGCGCAAGCGCTTGTTCTCGTCCACCACCAGAAGCTTTTCGATGCGGTGTTCATGCAAATGCCGCTTGGCGTCTTCCAGAGAGGTGCCCATGGGCACGGTGATCAGGTTTTTGCTGGTCATCACGTCCGCCACGCGCACGGCCTGGGCGTCTTCCACAAAACGCACGTCGCGGTTGGTCAGGATGCCCACCAGGCATTCGCCGTCCACCACCGGCAGGCCCGAAACGCGGAAGTCCGACATCAGATCCAGAGCCTCCTGCACGGAATTGCGGGGCGAAACAGTGATCGGATCCAGGATCATGCCGCTTTCGCTCTTCTTTACTTTTTCCACTTCCAGGCGCTGCTTTTCAACCGGCATATTTTTATGGATGATGCCGATGCCGCCCATGCGGGCCATGGAAATGGCCATGGCCGATTCGGTCACTGTATCCATGGCGGCTGAAAGCAGGGGGGTTTGCAGGGGGATGGAGGGGGTAAGCCAAGTGCTGATGTCAACGGCGTCCGGGGTTATTTCGGAGTAGCCGGGAATCAGCAGAATGTCGTCGAATGTCAGCGCTTTGCCGCGATTGGTGAACATGACTTCCTCGTAATTGGCTATAATAATTGTATAAATTGTAGCCAGTTATCTTAGCCGCTTGTGGCTTTGCTGTCAATGCAAGGTCCGGCCTTAACAGGTCTGCCGCATCGTATGCGGCAGACCTGGCGGCGATGCGACAGCATCGCCCGAAGCCGCAGGCTTCGTGGGAGCGAAGTGCGGCTCCGCCGCCGAAGCGGCTCTTCCCAGCGTTTATGGTAACATAGCAAAATTATTGCACGTACTATTTAGATGCGTCTGCCCTGTCGGCCTTAAGGCTGCCGCATCGTATGCGTCAGCCCTGGCGGGCCTGCGCCCGTCACTTGACGCGCACCGGCAAAGAGCCTATGAATGACAACTTCGCTTGCTCACAGGAAGCGGGCCCTGGCAATGCGGCCCCTCCCGCCGGCGTATGCCATGCAATCTTCCTGCTTTTCCGCCGCAGTACGGCGAGGGCTTTGAGGTCTACATGTTCGAGAGCCTTTCAGACAGACTTTCCGGCGTGTTCCGCTCCTTCGGCGGCCACGGCCGGCTCACCGAAGAAAACGTGCAGGCGGGCCTGCGCGAGGTGCGGCTGGCGCTCCTGGAAGCGGACGTCAATTTCAAAGTCGTCAAGGACTTTGTGGAAAGCGTGCGCGTCAAGTGTCTGGGGCAGGAGGTGCTCAAGGGCGTGAGCCCGGCCCAGCAGGTAGTCAAGATCGTTCACGACGAGCTGGTTTCCCTGCTTGGGGGCGAGACTGCCGGGCTGAACCTCCGGGGCCGTGAACCGGCAGTGATTATGCTTGTGGGCCTCCAGGGTTCGGGCAAGACCACTTCAGCCGGTAAAATCGCCAATCTGCTGCGCAAGCAGAAAATGCGCCCCTACCTGGTCCCGGCGGACGTCTATCGCCCGGCGGCCATTGAGCAGCTCACCGTGCTGGCCGGGCAGCTCGGCATGCCGGTTTTTCCCTCCACAACGCAGATGAAGCCCGTGGACATCGCTACGGCCGCGCTGGAGCGGGCCAGGGCGGAACAGGCCACGGTGCTGCTGCTGGATACGGCGGGCCGCCTGCATGTGGACGAGCCTTTGATGGCGGAGCTCCAGGCTCTTAAGGCGGCCGTGCAGCCGCAGGAAATTTTGTTCGTGGCCGACGCCATGACCGGCCAGGACGCGGTGACCGTGGCCGAAACCTTCAATGAGCGCCTGGGCCTCACCGGCGTGGTGCTGACCAAGATGGACGGCGACGCGCGCGGCGGCGCGGCCCTTTCCATCCGTTCCGTGACCGGCGCGCCCGTGAAGTTTGTGGGCGTGGGCGAAAAACTCTCGGAAATGGAGGTTTTTCATCCGGATCGCATTGCCGGGCGTATTCTGGGCATGGGCGACGTGCTCACCCTGGTGGAAAAGGCCCAGTCCTCCATCAACGCCGAGGAGGCCGAAGAACTGGCCCGCAAGATGCAGAAGGCCAGTTTTGATCTTGAAGACTTTCGCACGCAGATGCGGCGGATCAAGAAACTGGGCTCCCTGGACAGCATTTTGAAGATGATTCCGGGCCTGGGCGGCCTGCGCGAAAAGCTGGCCGAAGCGAGCGGCGCGGTGCCGGAAAAGGAATTGGCGCGCACCGAGGCGATCATCAATTCCATGACCATGCGGGAGCGCCGCAACCCCGACCTGCTCAACGGCAGCCGCCGGGCCCGCATTGCCAAGGGCGCGGGCGTGAGCGTGGCCCAGGTCAACCAGATGGTGCGGCAGTTCGAGCAGATGCGGCAGATGATGAAAGGCCTGATGGGCGGCAAGGCCGGCAAGTCCGGTTTGCCGAAAATGCCCCGCAGCCTGCCCGGCATGGGTGGCTTTCCCGGTATGGGAGGGCTTGCGGGCATGGGCGGCATGCCGGGCCTGCCCGGCATGGATGGCCTCGGATCCGGCCTGCCCGGCGGGCGCGCATCCGGCGCAAAGTCCGCGGCCGCCAAAAAGCGGAAAAAGAAAGAGCGCCAGAAGCGCAGGAAAAAGTAGACAATTTTTTCGGGGCGTTGCGGCAACCTTGTTGCAGAGGCCGCGTCAGTCAGGAAGGCCGGGCCGCTTTGCCCGGCCTGCATAAAAACGTTTATACTCTTGCCCTTTTGCGGGCGCAACGTTACTATCACATCAAAGGGAGTTTGACTCATGGCTGTGAAGTTGAAATTGACCCGTCTCGGCAGTAAAAAACACCCCTTTTACCGGGTGGTGGCGGCCAATGACGAAACCCGCCGCGACGGGCGTCCTCTGCAATTTTTGGGATACTACAATCCTATGACCAATCCGGTAGAAGTGAAACTGGACGCGGAAAAGATCAAGGAATGGCTCGGACGCGGGGCTGAACCCACAGCGACCGTGCGTTCTCTGATCAAGAAACACATGGCCTAGGGCTGGGGCCCGCGCGGCGGCGCGACACGGTTTCTGTCCCGGCATGTCGTTTCTCTGCTCCGGTTCTGCCCGGCATCAGCCCTTGGGAGGTTGGCAATGAAGGCTCTGATCGAATATATTGCAAAGTCCCTGGTGGATCATCCCGAAGAGGTGCTGGTCAGTGAAGTGGAAGGCGAGCAGACCACTGTGCTTGAGCTCAAGGTTTCCAAGGAAGATCTCGGCAAGGTCATCGGCAAGCAGGGGCGCACGGCGCGGGCCATGCGCACCATCCTGAGCGCGGCTTCCACCAGATCCAGGAAGCGCACGGTGCTGGAAATTCTGGAGTAGCGCCCGGATTTGTTCCGGCAGAGCGTATGGCGGGCGCGTTGATTCATATGGGCACGCTGGCGCGGCCCCACGGCATTAAAGGGGAGATCTGCATCGACTGGCATGCGGACTCCCCCTTGCTTTTGGATCTTCCCTTCTGGCTTCAGGCCGGGGACGAACCGCCCCGGCGCGCGCGGGCCCTTTCCTGCCGTCTGCACAAGGGGCGTCCCCTGCTCTTGCTGGAAGGGGTGGCGGATCGCAACACGGCCGAAGCTCTGCGCGGGCACAAAATCCTGGTGGATCGCGCCGACCTGCCGCAACCCGGCGAAGATGAGGCCTATCTGGAAGATTTGCTGGGCTGCGACGTGTTGCTGCCGGACGGCCGCCGCCTGGGGCGTCTGGATCATCTTGAATACCCCGCCGGTCAGGAGATTTGGGCCATTGCCGCGGATGGGAATGTGGAGGTGCTCTTCCCGGCCCGGCCGGAGTTCATAGCGGCCTTTGACCTCAAGGCCCGCACCGTGACCATCGACCCGCCCGAGGGTTTGCTGGAAATATATCTTTCCTGAAAAATGTTTCGCCGGGCAGGCGCGCCTGGCTCAGATCTCCCGTACAGAGTACTGAAACGAGCAACGCAAAGACGGCTCCACATGCCTGAACTGCCAGAAGTTGAAACCGTAGCCCGCACCCTGCGGCCATTGGTGAAGGATTGCAGCATTACGGCCGCGGAGCTCTTGCGGGCAGGCAGCCTGCACCCCTTGAGCCTGCCCCTGCAAAGCCTTGTGGGCCGCAGGATTGCGGATGTGGGGCGCAGGGGCAAGCTTTTGCTCCTGAGCTTTGCGGACGAAAGCAGGGCGCTCGCCTGCCGCGATGCCGGCGCAAAAACCGCCGAACCGGCTGCGGAGTCTTCTTCTTTGCAACCCCCGGCATCTGCGCGGCATCCTGACGGGCCTTTGCTCCTGGCCATTCATCTGCGGATGACCGGGCGGCTGATGGCCTATCCGCCGGGCACGCCTGCCGGTGCGCATACCCGCTGCATTTTTGACCTGCTGGCAGCCGACGGCAGCGCCCGTCGTCTTTTTTTTGACGACACGCGCGCTTTCGGACTGGTACTTGCGGCCACGCCGGACATTTTAGCGGCCTGGGATTTCTGGCGCGAGCTGGGGCCGGAGCCCCTGGAACTGGACGAGCACGGCTTCAGGGCCTGCCTTGAAGGCCGGGGCGCGGCGCTCAAGGCGGCCTTGCTGGATCAAAAGGTCATTGCGGGTATCGGCAATATCTATGCCGACGAGTCCCTGTTCGACGCGGGCCTGGACCCGCGCCGCAGGGCCTGTGGGCTGAGCGCGGCCGAGCGCCGCCGTCTGCTGGCCTCTCTGCAGAAAGTGCTGCGCGACTCCATTGCCCAATGCGGCAGCTCCATCCGCGATTACCGGGATGCCAACGGGGATGTGGGAGCCTTTCAGAACTGCTTTGCAGTCTACAGCCGGGGCGGCCAGCCCTGCAAACGTTGCGGCCGCCCTTTGCAGAAGCTCCGCGTGGCGGGCCGGGCCACGGTGTATTGCCCGCATTGCCAGAAATAGAGCATTTTGCCTTTGAAAATGCGTGAGAGCGTTTTGCTGATGAAGGTAGCTAAACGCTCTCACGCCGCATTGTTGCTGTCGCTCTCTGTACGCCCTCGGCGGCCGCGCGCAAGCGAGGTTGCTTGCGGAGTTTCAGGGCCGGGCGGTGGAGAAGCGCAAGCGGCCGCCCCGCGGCCAGATCGCGGTGATCTGGCCTGACTGGCCGGTATGCAGCAGGGGAATGCCGTGTTTGGCCAGCCATGCGGTCAGGCGTGGCCCAGGGTAGCCGTAGCGATTCTGAAAGCCGCAGGACGCCAGCACCAGTCTGGGTTGCACTGCCTTGTAAAAAGCGGCCAGAAAGCTGCGATCCGAGCCGTGATGCGGCGCTACCAGCACCTCGGCCCGCAGATCCCGGCCCGAAGCCAGAAGACGGCGCAGGGCCGGGCGCCCGACATCGCCTGTGAACAGCGCCAGCCCGTGCCCCTGCCGCGTCAGACGCAGCACCAGGGAGGCGTCGTTGCCTGACCAGCCGGGCAGGGCGTCGGAGTTGGGCGCGCGCCTGGCCTCTTCTTCAGCCGTTTTTGCGGCTTTTGGGCCCTTCCCGTTTTCCTTTCCCGGCAATGGCCCTTCAGGCTCGCGCCGCGCCATGGCGGCAAGCCGCGGCGGGTGCAGGACTTCCAGCCGCAGTTCCAGGGCAGGATCTCCCAATGTCAGCACGTCGCCTTCGGCCAGCACGCGGCTGCCCAAAGCCTGCCGCAACTCTGCCCATTCCGCGCCGCGCGCTCCCGCGCCTTCCCGCCCATTGTCGAACAGGGCCTGCACGCTGCAATGCCGGAGCAGGTAGAGAAGACCGCCCATATGGTCCAAATCCGGATGGCTGTTGCACACGGCCGTAAGACGGGGCGCGTCGTTGTAAGTCAGCGCGGGAACCGCCAGGGCGCGGCCCGGATCAAAGCGGGGGGAGGTGCTGCCGCCGCCGTCCAGCAAAAGCCGCAGATGGCCCGGCAGGCGCACGGCCACGGCCTGACTCTGACCCACGTCCAGCACACTGACGCGCGTCTCGCCGGAAAAGCGTTCCGCTGTGCGCAGCAGCGGACCCAGGCAGAGCAGGGCCATGCCCGTCAGCAGCAGACGCCGGGCCGCGGGAAGCGGGTTGGGACGCCCGGCCTTGAAGGCCAGAGCCGCGAGCAGCGCCGCAAAGGCGGGCAGGGCTGTCCAGTGCGGGCGCAGCAGAGCGGGATTTTGCAATACGCCATGCACGTCCAGCCAGCTCAGGCCGTCGGTGAGCCATTGGCAGGGCAAGGCCGCCAGATCCAGCACAACGCGGGCCGCGGATTCCAGGCCTGTTGCGGCCAGCGTCAGGCCCAGCGCCGCGCCGGGCAGCACCAGCAGATCCGCTACGGGCAGCCAGAGCACGTTCAGCGGAAACCAGAATCCCGCGTTGCCGAACAGCAGCAGATTCAGGGGCAGCAGGGCCGATTGGATCAGCAGTGAAATGAGCAGGATGCGCAGCAGCCAGCGGCCGCCGCGCCGCCAGGCTCCCTGAACCTGAAGCTGTGTTGCTGCAGCATCGGCATCGGGCAGCACGCGGCGCAGCCAGGGCAGGCAAAGGCCGATCACAGCCACGCAGAGGGCGGAAAGTTGCAGGCCCGTGTCCAGGACGCTCAGGGGTGAAGCAAGGGTAATGCAGAGCAGGGCGGCGCAAAGCACATCGGGCGTGGTGCAGGGGCGGCCGCGCACCAGCCAGAACGCCACTACAAAGAGCATGCAGACCGCCCGCAGCAGGGAAGCCGGAGCGTTGCCCAGCCAGAGATAGGCCACGGCGGGCGGCAGGGCCGCGACCACAACCCAGATTGCGCGCGGCCGCGCAAGGTAAAGCCCGGGATGCAGCCGGGCCGCGGCCAGCACGCAGAGCAGGCCCAGAAGCCCGGCCACGGCAAGATGCTGCCCGGAGAGCGCCAGGCTGTGCACCAGGGTGGCGGCCGCGAAATTGTCCAGCGTGCTTTGGCTCAGATATTGGCGATCCCCAAAGAGCAGGGCCAGAAGAATGGCCTTGCCCTGGGGCAATTCCGGCTGCTCCGCGCAAGGCGCGGGCCGGACTTTTTCCGCATGCGCGGCCTCGCCTGGGGCAGCAGCATCCGGCGTTGCGGCAGCTGCCATGCCGCTTGGCCCGGACACGAGCGCGGCCAGAAAGGCGCGGCGCAGATCTTCCCGCCAGCGGGCGCTCAGGCTGCCCTGACCGAAAAAAGCCGGTGCGCCGCGTTCCGCCCGGCTCCAGATTTGCCACTGCACCCCGCGCGCCAGCCACCAGTGGCCCCAATCCGCGAGGCCGGCATTGGCAAAGCCCCTGACCGGGCGGGGACGTCGGCTGAGGCACGCGATCTGGCCTGCCAGGGGTCGCAGCAGCGGCTTCTCCCAGGTCCAGGCCGTGAGGCCGGGCAGCCCGGCAGAGGAATCCGACGCTACGGCCCCTGCGCCGCTCGTAAGCTCAGGCGGCTGGGGCGCCACTCCGGTCAGGATCACCCGCAGGCGGTTGTCCGGCAGGCCCTGGACGTCGCGCACCGTGCCGCAGATCCGCGCGGGCGCTTTCTCCTGGCCGCCGCTCTGCCGGATCGGCGGCTGCGCTTCCCTGGGCATCTGCCAGTGGGCCGCGCCCAACCCGGCCAGAACAAGGGCCGCGGCCAGCGCCAGACGCGCCGCATGCCAGAGGCGCTTCTCCGCGAGCGTCAGCAGCAGGGCGCAGCACAAGGCGGGCCAGAGCCATTCCACAGCCGCAATGCCCGCGATCCAGAACCCAAGGTAGACTTGCCAGAGCAGCGGCGCTTGCAGGGGTGGATAGCGCATTGCCTGCTTTCCCGGTTCAGGAAAGGAGAGGGCAGGCAAGAAGGCCGCGGGATTGTTGCCGGCCCAGGCGCGGCGCGCAAGCGCCTGTATGGCCGGATCTGGCCGCGCAGGCTGCGGCAATGGGCGGGCAAAAGCACATGGCGCTCAAGCCAGCTCGCGGGCCAGATCCCGCTCTGCGGCGCGCTGTTTGAGGCTTTCGCGGTGGTCGTGCAGTTTTTTGCCGCGTCCCAGGGCGATTTCAAGCTTGATCCTGCCGTGTTTCAGGTACACGCGCACAGGCACCACGGTCAGGCCCTTTTGGGCGACCAGACCCGCCATCTTGGCGATTTCACGGGCGTGCAGCAGGAGTTTCCGCGGCCTGTCCGGAGCCTGCGGGGCATAGCCGGCATTGGCGTAGGGCGCAATATGCAGAGAGAGCAACCAGGCCTCGCCGCGCCGGAATTCCACATAGCTGTCGATAAAATTCACCTTGCCGGCCCGGATGCTTTTCACTTCCGGGCCGGTCAGCGCGATCCCGGCCTCCAGAAGTTCGGAAAGCTCATAGAGGTGGCGGGCCTTTTTATTGACGGCAATGGTGGAGGGCGGTGTTTTTCGGCTCATGGCTGGCTGTGGGTAAGAAGGCTTGTGGTATGAAAGGCCAGTTCCGGGCCCAGGGATTGATGCAGTTTTTCGCGCACCATGCGCTTGGAGGCCGCCACATCCGTGCTCAACAGCACGCTGTGCGCCAAATCCATGCAGGTTGCGGCATTGAGGCGGCGGATCATGTGTTTCATGCCCGGCACAAAGCGCGGCGCGGCGGATACCGCGTCCACGCCCATGCCCAGCAGCAGGGCCAGGCCATAGGGATCCGAAGCCAGCTCGCCGCAGACCGAGACGCCGATGCCCTCGCGGTGGGCCGCGTCAATGACGCGCTTGAGCGAGCGCACCACCGCCGGATGCAGGGGCTCATGCAAGTATCCCACATGGCGGTTGTTGCGGTCAATGGCCATCAGGTAGTGGATCAGATCATTGGTGCCGATGCTGAAAAAATCACATTCGCGCGCCAGAGCGTCGCAAACCAGCACCGCGGCCGGGGTTTCCACCATCACGCCCAGAGGCAGGCTCGGAGCGTGGGGCAGCGCCTGGGCGCACAATTCCTGGTGCAGTTCCTGAAGGATGCGGCGCACGCTCTGCACTTCCGAGAGGCCGGAAATCATGGGCAGCATCAGGGCCACATTGCCGTTGGCCCCGGCCCGCAGCAAAGCCCGCAACTGAGTGCGGAAAATGCCCTGATGGCGCAGACAGAAGCGTATGCCCCGCAGGCCGAGAGCCGGATTGGGCTCCTTGAGCGCCGCCTGGGCGCGCAGCATCTTGTCCGCGCCCGCGTCCAGCGTGCGGAAAACAACGCGCTGGGGCGCGATTTTTTCGGCCACCGCGCCATACTCGCGCATCAGTTCCGCTTCTGTGGGCAGATTGCCTTTGAGATAGGAAAATTCCGTGCGGTACAGGCCCACGCCGTCGGCGCCGCTCTCCGGCAGATCCGCCAGTTCTTCCGGGCTTTCCAGATTGGCCTGCACAGCCACCCGCACCCCGTCGCACATTTCGGCGGGCCAGTGGGCCGTGAGGCGGGTCTGGCTTTCCCAGGCGGTATATTTGTCGCGCCGGGACGTGTAGCCGGCAAGATCCTTTTGATCCGGAGCCAGGAGCACGCAGCCGCCCAGGCCGTCCACAATAACTTGATCCTCATCGCGCACGGCGTTCAAAAGGCCGGTCACGCCCACCAGGGCAGGGATGTGCAGACTGCGCGACAGGATGGCCGTATGCGAGGTAGGGCCGCCCTCGGCAGTGAGAATGGCCAATACTCCCTGGAGGTTGAGTTCCATCACATCAGCCGGGGAAAGATCTTCGGCGGCCAGCACGCCGGGCGCGCCGGAGTTGCGGCGATGCCGGGTTCCGGCCAGGCGCTCGCGCAGGCGCAGACCCACGGCGCGGATATCCTGGGCGCGGTCGCGCAGATAGGGGTCATCCATACCGCGAAAAAAGTTGCAGAGGTCTTCCACGGTGCGATCCAGCGCCCAGGGAGCGCAGATCAGCTCTTTCCGGATACGGGCGCAGGCGCTGTCCAACAATTTGGGATCGCGCACAAGTTCCATTTGCGCGGCAATGACCTCCCGGTATTCGGCCAGATCTTCGGGCACATTGCGCATGGTTTTCTGCAAATCCGCGCGCACGCCCGCGGCCGCGTCGCACAGGGCCTGCGCTTCGGCCGCGGCTTCGCGCGGGCCAATGTGGCGCTCATCCGCCAGGCGCACGCCGTGCATCAGGCGGATGACGCCAATGGCGATGCCGGGCGAAACCGGGATGCCGAACAAGACTGCGCGGGCCATATTATTCCTGCAAGGTGGTTAAAAAGCGGGCCAGACCGCACAGGGCCTCGCGGGCGTCTTCGCCGTCGGCCAGCAGGGTCAGCTCCGCGTCGGCCGGGGGAGCGAGGGAAAGAATATCCAACATACTTTTGGCGTCCGCCGCGCCCGTTTCGCTGATCAGCTGAATGGTCGATGAATAGCGCTGGGCCTCCTGGGCCAGCCGGGCGGCAGGCCGGGCATGCAGACCGCCGCGCAGGCAGAGCGATACCCGCAGGGCCAGCCCGCGCGGCGTTATTTCGATGGCGTCTTCCATGCCTTTACCTTATGAAACATCCTGCCCGCGTACTTTGTCCAAGCCTGCGCGCCGCGCGGCAACGCCAGGGCTGAAAAACCTCTTTCTACAATCAATGCGCCGTTGCCGTCTTTCCCGAAGCCGGGGCCGTGCCCGGGAGCTTCAGCCTGCCCGGCATTGCGACGGAAACATGACGGCCCAGGCCTTTATCCCGTCCCGGCAAGAACCACAGCATCTTACATCCCGATCAGCCCTTCGTCCATGAGAATGAGCATGCCCAGCGTGAGCGCCCAAAGCAGAATACGCGGCAGATGCATTCTGCCCACCAGCCACGCCGTGACCAGCAGCGCCGATGTTGCCAGGCCATAGGCCAGCCAGGGAAAAGGCATTGCCGAGGTGGGCGTCAATTGCCACAGGATCAGCGCCACCAGCGCGGCATTGATCATTTTGAGCGTGTCCCCCCAATTGATCAGATCCAGGCGTTTGAGCTTCAGCAGCACAGACATGCCGTGGCGCAGGCCTGCAAAAAATGTGATTGCCCGGAAAAGCCATACAAGCAAGAGCAGCGCGGCGGTCAGGACTGCCGTGAGCACAATATGCCCGGAAAGCAGCAGGCTGATGCTGCTCAAGGCCCAGAGCGGGCGCAGCGTGCCGCTGAAAAAGGAGTCGCCAAGGGCGGAAAGCGTGGTGGCCAGTGTGTCGCGTACCGAATGCACAGCGCTTTCCGGCAGGGAACCTCTGGCGATCTGCGCTTCCAGGGAGAGCAAAATGCCCGCATAGAGCGGAATCATGAAAGCATGGGTATTGCTGTGGCCGCCGTAGCGGGCAAAGGCGCGCTCTCTGGCCCCGCGGTCCGGGTAAAGAAAGCGGAGAGCCGGGGCCAGCACAAAGGTCAGCCCCGGTTGTTGCATGCTTCGGGCGGTGTTCGCCGCATTAATGCAGCAGGTCCGCGCCAGACAGTTGAGGGCCACGGGTCTGGGGAGCATAGCGCCTCGTAACGCTGAAGCCGGGCAGACAGTGGCGCGGCCGCGCTGAAAATGCGTCAGGCTGCGAACGCCGCTTGTGCCGGGGTCTCTCATGCGTCGTGTTGGTATCAAAAAGTCGCAACCGTACAGGAACACCAAACCTGTTGTGAAGATCGCCGGGCAAAAAACGCTGCTTACTGCTCTGCGCTGTCGCCCGCGTCCCGGAGCAGCGCGTAAATTTCCTTGCCGCTCCAGCCGCGCGCCGCGCTCTGGACCCGGCGCGCCACTTCGCGCGGTTTGCCGCCGCGGGCCAGCTCCAGGCGCGCCAGTTGCGCCACCTCCTCGCGGGGAGTGCGCTCGACCTGTTCCGGCGGGCCGATGATCACGGTAATCTCGCCCAACAGGGGCATGGGCAGTTCCGGGGAGATGCCGCCCTTGCTGTCCAGACGTCCGAGTATAAATTCCTCATGGGTTTTGGTCAATTCGCGGCAAACGGCAAGATCGCGGGCGCCCAGGATCTGTGCGGCCAGGATCAGGCTTTCCCTGAGGCGATCTTTGCGTTCAAAAAAGATCAGCGAGCCCGGCGCATGGGCAAAAGCGGCAAGCAGGTTCTCGCGTCCGGCGGTATCGCGGGGCAGAAAGCCCAGAAAGGTATAGGGCAGCGGGGCAATGCCGGCAGCGGAGAGAGCCGCGACGGGCGCGGAAGGCCCCGGCACGGGAGAAACAGAAAGGCCTTCCTTGCGGCAGGCCCGCACCAGGCGGTAGCCCGGATCGGCCAGCAGGGGGGTGCCCGCATCGGAGATCAGCGCCAGAGTGCGCCCTTCCCGTAAAAGGCGCAGAACTTCCTCGTGACGCTCGGCCTCATTGTGATCGTAAAAACTCAAAAAACGGCGGCCATGAATGCCGCAACGCGCGCAAAGAGCGGCGGCCCGGCGGGTGTCTTCGGCCAGGATCAGATCCGCGGCCTGCAGGATTTCACGAGCCCTGGGCGAGAGATCATCAGGGTTGCCAAGGGGCGTGGCCACTATCCAGAGCCGGGGAGAAGTCAAAGGCATGGCAATGATGCTCCAGACGTAAAATGTCGCCGTCGCGCAGCACGCAGACCACGTCAAAACGGCAGGGGCTTTGCCAGGCCCGGTGGGCCGCGAGCCAGGCCTGGGCCGCGCGTCCGAGCAGGCGCTGTTTCGCCGTGGTCACGGCTTCGGCCGGGCTGCCCTGCCCGTGGGCTTTGCGGGATTTGACCTCCACAAAAACCACGGTTTCGCCGTCAAGGCAGACGAGATCAAGCTCCAGGCGGCCCTGCCGCCAATTGCGATCCAGCAGGCGGTAGCCTGCGCGCTTGAGAAATGCGGCGGCCGCGTCCTCGCCTGCTCTGCCGAAACGAAGATGCTCCGGGCGCGCGATGGGCAGCGCGACCGCGCGTTGCCGGGCCTGAGCTTTGAAAAAAGGAAATTTCAGCACAAGCGGCCCTGACTGGGCGCGGTTCCTGCCTGATCCGGCAGCACGCCCCGGAAGGTCCGGCGGTGCTGCGGACATGGACCCAGACGCCGCAGAGCCGCGTAATGAGCCGCAGTGCCGTAGCCCTTGTGGGTCTCCAGGCCATAGCCGGGCCAGCGCCGCGCCAGATGCCGCATGAGCCGGTCGCGGAAGGTCTTGGCCAGGATGGAGGCGGCGGAAATGGCATCCACGCTTTTGTCGCCGCCCACAATGGCCTGCTGGGCAGGGCTGGGGGCCGCGTGCCCTTTGCGCCAGAACCGGAGCAGCACAGCCTCCGGCACGGTCTTGTTGCCGTCCACAAGCAGGCGGGAGGGAGAGCGGCGCAAGGTTTGCACGGCCCTGCTCATGGCTTCAAATGTGGCTTGAAGAATATTGATGCGCTCAATGCGTCTGGGCCAGACCACGCCCAGGCCCCAGGCCAGGGCGCAGGCCCGGATGCGCGGGGCCAGCGCCTCGCGCGCCGCGGCGCTCAGAAGCTTGGAGTCGGCAAGGCCGGAAAGCTCATGGCCGGAAGGCAGAATGACGGCCGCAGCCACCACCGGCCCGGCCAGGCAGCCGCGCCCGGCTTCGTCGATACCGGCCGCAAGACCGGAAGGCCGGTCAGGGATGACGACCGGCGGACCGAACAGCGTAGCCTGTGCCTGTTGGCCTTTCACAGCGATATGTTGCGTGTTGCGGAAGGTGCACATTCCGCCGTCGACAGGACCGACGAGCGACGCGCCGCGGCGGAAGGCAAATCCCACCGGGGCGCGCCGCCAAGGGCTGTCTCTGTATAGGCTCTTTTGCTTTGCAGCTTTGTCAAGCCGGGCTTTTTGCGAAAGGAACGCGCCATGACTCTGCTGCCATCCTCCATAAGGCGGCTCTGCCGCCAGCGGTCGAGGCCGGAGCGCATTCTTTTCGTAAGCGGCGTGCTTCTCTTGCTGCAAGAGCAAAACTTTTCCATGCGGAGAAAGCGCCTGGAGTGCATGCAGTCAGCGGCAAAAAGCCCCGCTTCCACTCAGAAGCGGCCGCGCGGCTTGATGCGCGCCGCCTTGCCCTTGAGAGCCCGCAGATAATAGAGGCGGCTGCGGCGCACGCGACCCTGGGTGACCAGTTCCACATGATCGATGAAGGGCGAATTCAGAGGGAAAATGCGCTCCACGCCCACGCCGTCGGAAACCTTGCGCACCGTAAAGGTGGCGTTGGTGGTGCCGCGTTTGATGCGGATCACATTGCCCTGGAAGACCTGGATGCGTTCTTTTTCGCCTTCCACAATGCGCAGATGCACTTTGACCGTGTCCCCGGAGCGGAACGCGGGCATATCCATGCGCATGTTTTCCTGTTCAATTTTTCTGATGATGTCCATCGTGAACTCCTTGCAAACCCGAGGGGCGGATTGTTGCGTCGTTGCGAAGCGGCGTGGCCGCAATGATGCAATCAGTAATAGTCGCCTAAAATTCTGTCAGCCAGGATGGCTGCCGCGCTGCGCACCGAAAGGTGGTTGTAGCTCAAAAAGCGCAGCGGCCTGAGCATGCCGTCGCAACGCGCAAGCACTTCCGGGGCCAGTCCGTGCGCCGTGCCCAGGCAAAGCAGGACCGGACCTTCGCGGCACCAGTCCCGCACCCGGCAAGGCGTCAGGGGGGCGGGCGCGTTTTTTTGCGCGGGCCAGACTGCGGAGCTGGCCACCAGCCTGGGCCGCGCACCGCAATATGCGGTCAGGTCTTCAACGGCTTCGTCCAGCGAAACGGCCGGGCGCACCAGTTCCAGAGCCTGGGCGCGATCCGGGTTGCCGTGGCCGCCCGGGCCCTGGGCACTTTGCGTCCAATGCCGCAAAATTTTTTCCAGCACCCGCAATTGATCCTTCAACGGCGTGACCGCATAGAAAGGCCCCATGCCATAGCTGCGGGAAATCCGGGCTATATCGTGAATATCCAGATTTGTCAAAGAAGAAGCGCCGGAATTTTTTTCTCCGAGCAGAACCGGATAGTGCAGCAGGCAGAAGGAAAGGCTGCGGCCCGGCCGTTGGCGCGGCATGGCGGCCAGGGCCAGAGCGTCTTCGCGATCCAGGGGAGCCTGATCCAGCAGATCCGGGCGCGCGGCCAGCGTGGCCGCCAGGGAGGCCTGACGCCGCCAGCGCGCAATGCGGGCATGATCCCCGCTCAGTAGAACTTCGGGCACGGGCAGGCCTTCCAGTTCTTCAGGCCGGGTGTAGTGCGGGTATTCGAGCAGGCCGCGCGAAAAACTCTCCTCCTCGCCGGATGCCTCCTTGCCCATAAAGCCGGGAGCAAGCCGGGCCACAGCTTCGATGACCGCCAGGGCCGCTGTTTCGCCGCCGTTGAGCACTGCCTCGCCCACGCTGACCGGCTCCAACGGAAAAAGCCGGTTCAGGCGCGCGTCCAGCCCTTCGTAGCGGCCGCAGATCAGGGTCAGAGCCTCCTCGCCGGCCAGCTCGCGGGCCAGGGTCTGGGTCAGAGGGCGGCCGCCCGGAGCCATGAGCAGCATGCGGCCGGGCCGCGCAATGGAGCGCAAGGCACGGGCCAGAGGCTCCGCCTGCATAACCATGCCCGGACCGCCGCCATAGGGGCGATCGTCCACATGGCGGTGTTTGTCGCGGCTGAAGTCCCGGGGATCGTGAAAGCTGAACGTCACAAGCCCGTTTTCTCGCGCGCGGCCCATGAGCGCCGTGGAAAGCGGCGAAGCAAAAAATTCGGGAAAAAGCGAAACAAGATGAAAACGGGGCATGTCGGGCAGCTTGCCGCAAATGGCCGCGTCTGGCAAGCGTGGGGCGCATACAGGGCCGACGCCGCATTTGCCGTTGCGGCAGTGGCCCAAAAACGCGCGTCAGACGCGGGTCTGCCAGAAAAAACGGAACGTGGGAGAAGAGACGGCAGCGGAGGTTGCCAGGCAAAGCCAGTGGCCGGGGCACGGCAGGAGGAACCAGCGCAGGCAATGGCCGTCCAGCGCCGCGTGGCCTGCGCGTCCGCCGCAACGGCCCCCGAAGATCCGCGCGGCATCCCGCGCAAGGCCTGTGCCCAGGGCTTTGAGCAGCGCCTCCTTGATGGTCCAGCGCCGCAGGGCTTCGCGGCATTGCCCCGTTGCGGAGAGAGCGGGCGGGATTTCGCCGCTCGCAAAGGCCCGGCCGCAGGGCGGCGGGCTGTCCAGGGCCTCGGCGTCCAGCCCCAGGGCAGGATGCGCAGGGTGCGGCGGCCCTCCGGACGGGCCGCCGTTGGCCGCCGGGCCGGGCCGCAGGGCGCAGAAGGCCGCCCTGCCGCTGTGGCTGAAGCTCACGGCCCAGCCCGGCAACACGGGGCGGCCCGCACTGTCTGCCTGAAGGCGTACACCCTCGGAACGGAAAGATCTTGTTTGTGCCGCCGCCAGGCTCAGGCCGCGCAGCAGCAGGCCGCGGGCCAGCACACGGGATGCGCGCGCGGCCAGAGCCGCGCCGCTCAGTGCGAAGCGCCGGATATGATCTGTCTGTTCTTCCCCCAGCCAGGGGGCCAGCGCTGTTTCGCGGGCATGGCAGAACGCGCGCAGCTCCGCTTCAGGCAGAGCGGGCACGGCTGCGCCCAGGATGAATATTTCCGCGTTGCGCGGGAACGTAGTGCGCATAGGCCCGTGAATCCGCCGGAGCGAGCGTTTCAAAAGAAATATGCTCTATTTGAAGGACGGCAGCCAGGACGCGAGCCAGCCCGGCGGCGTTCCAAAGTGCAGCCAGAGGAAAAACGCGCCGGAAAGCAGAAGCACGACTGCCAGCAGAAGGGCCGGGAGCCGCCAGCTGCGCTTCTTGCGACGCAACTGGGCCGGAAGGCTGTACGGATCGTCCAGAGAGCGCAGCGCGCCCGGAGGCAGACTGCTCTCGGCGGTCAGCGTCGCGCCCATGGCGATATTGATGGGCGCGCCGTTGTTCACGGCCCAGCCCGATGCGTCCAGCAGGGGGCCTAGGCTGCGGCGGCGCAATTTGAACCAGGCCAGGATCACCGACGGCCCGGAAATGCCGAGAAACAGGGCCACCAATGCCATGGGCCACCACCAGCCCAGGGAAAGCAGGGAATTGGCGATATAGGCAAAGGCCGCGCTGAGCACGCTGATGCCCACGCTGAAGGCCGCAAAGATGCCCGCGCCCTTGGCGAAATCAAAGTTGAGCTTGGGCGGCGTTCCGGCCGATGCGGCCGCGGCGTCTTTTTTGATGTCCGCGCCCAGGGCGTTCACGGCCTTGCTTGAGGCCTTGCTGATCGCGTCTTCCTTGGAGGCCACGAATTTTTGCAGCTGATCGGCCACCATAGCGCCGAAACGCAGGTACGGGGCCCACATGGCCTGGCGCAGGCTGATGGGGTTGTGCACCAGACGGGTCAGGGTCGTATCCCAGTCCTGCTCGGCATTGTCCACAAACACGCCGTGGCGGCCTTCCAGCAGGGCGTCGGTGTTCCCGGCCGTCAGAGCCGCGGCGATGGTCATGCTTTGTTGTTCGCCGGTGGCGAGCGTGCGCGTGCATTGGCAATAGAGCAGGCAGAGATGGCTTTGCGACGCCAGACGGACATGCGCGGCCAGATCGTTGACCGGCACGCATAAATAGCAGGCCCGGCTGTCCAGATACAGGGTTCCGGCCAGAAAGATGGCCCGTTTGTCCGGATCGTAGAAATCCGCGAAGGAAACGAAGTTCATGAGCAGGGTATACAAGTGGACGTGGAACAGGGTCAGCTTTTCGAGATCGCGCACCGCCGCCATGCGCGGGGCGGCCAGATCCCGCTGCACACAGGCCGCGAACGCCTTTTGTGTCGCCTCGCTCAGCAATGTTTCCATTTCTTCGCTGGAAATCTTGTCCAGAGCGTCTTCGGGCGAGGGCGGCAGAAAGGCGCGTTGCAGCGCGTCGTCCTCCGGGGCCAGAACCAGGGGCGGCAGGCCGGGAAAGTCCGTCTGTTTGGCGTTGTCCGGGGGGCGCTCATAGCTGGGCTTTTGGTCCAGCAGGGCGGCATAGGGCGCAAAACGATCCAGGATCTCCCGCCAGACAGTCTCGCTCAGGCTGCCGCCCGCCTGATCCCCGGCGGCCGGGGCGTCGCCCTTTGGCGCGCTTTTTTCCTCAGGATGCAGCCGGAGCAGGGGCGCGAACAACTGACTGAAATTTTTCAGGTCTTCGGCCCAGGCCGGATTGATCCCGCTGGTGAGACTCAGAGGTTGATCCGGGGCGATGCGGGCCAGGGGCAGCCGGGCCAGAACATCCAGAGACAAAAGGATCTGCCCGCCGTTGTCCGGGGGGGTGAGCATGGCGTCCTCATTGAGCGCGGACAGGGCCTGCGGGGCATAGGCTGCCATGCGGCAACGGTAGAAATAGTCGTCGATTTTGGGCCGCAGACGTTGCAGCAGGGTCCAGGCCGCGTCTGTCTGGCTGCCCAGGGGCAGATCCGCCTGGCGCACGCTTTGCCGCCAGTCCCGCGCCGCGCGCAGCCGATCGAGAAAAGCGTCCGCCAGAGCCTGGTTCAGCCCCGGACGCCCGGAGTCGTCGCGCATGGCGCCGATGACGGAAAAGCCGGCCAGAATGAAACGCTTTGTCGCGTCGTCCTTGGCGTCCACGGAATCCGCAGGCACCACCCCGTCGCCGTTGAGGGCATACTCCGCGGCCGCGGCCACGGCCTTTTGCGCCTCATCGGGAGTGACTTGCGCGGCGTCCGCGTTTTGGTTTTTTTTCAGCACCAGGCGGGCCGCGGACAGCAGCTCCGAGCCCTGGGCATTGTCGTCCTGAATGTTGTCTAGGGGCAGGCCCGTGGTGCCTTCCGTGAGCCGGGCCGGATGCTTGAGCCGCTCGCAGAGCCAGGCCACTGCCTCCAGGATGTCGGCGGAGCGGATGCGGCCGTCCTGATCCGTGTCGAGCAGCTCCAGGGTGCGGGCATCGAATTCCAGGCCCTGCGTGGGGCAGCTCAAGGTCATCCAGAGTTTGGGATCAAGCTTATCCAGATGGCGCCATTCTTCATCTGTGTGCAAAAGTACCTGATCCAGGCCGCCCATACGCCGGAAGCTAAAGGGGGTGGCCTTGTCTTCCGCCGGTGCGGAATCGGGATTGGCAGGCATTATCGTAACTCCGTCTTGGAGAAATTTTTTTAAGAGTATTAACTAAATAAAGAGTGTCACACCGCACAGGCGTAACACTCCTTACTTAGAGCATTTTGCTTTTGAAATTATTCAATTTCAAAAGCGGCGCTGCCATCATTTCCCCGCAAGCGGGACAAGCGCCTGAAAAGCGTGGTTTTCAGGCTCATTGCTTCAGCCGTTGCGACGAAGGAAGCTACGGATGAAGACAGCAACTGGTTACTGCGACAGTCAGCCAACGCAACCGCTGTCGCTATCCATAAGCAAGCAAAGCTTGCTAACGGCTACCGCCGGCGCGGGCGTCCGCTCCCGCGGCCGCCAGAGCGGTTGCCGTTTTCAACAGCAAACCGCTCTAGTAACTTCTTCTAACTATATCTTTACATCTTTACATTTGCAATGCTCTCACGTCGCTTATTCTCCGGCTTTGCTCTTCTGATATTCGGCAATTACTTTTTCGGCCACCGGTTGCGGCGCTTCCTCATATTGCGCGAATTCCATGGTGAAAAAGCCCTGGCCGCCGGTCATGGAACGCAGATCCGGCGCGTAGCGCAGCACTTCGCTCATGGGCACATGCGCCTTGATTTCCGTGATGCCGCCCTGGGAATCCGAACCCAGCACCTTGCCCCGGCGCGAGGAAAGATCGCCGATGACGTCACCCATGCTCTCATCCGGTATGGACACGGTCAGCAGCACAATGGGTTCCAGGAGCACGGGCTTGAGACTTTCCATGGCCTTTTTGAAAGCCAGAGAGCCGGCCACCTTGAAAGCCATTTCCGAGGAGTCCACCGTGTGATAGCTGCCATCATAGACTCTGACCCGGAAATCCACCACCTGGCAGCCCGCCAGAAAGCCGCGCGCCGCCGCTTCCTGAACGCCCTTGTCAATGGCAGGGATATATTGCCGCGGGATCACGCCGCCCACGATGGCGTCCTCAAAAACATAGCCTGAACCGCGCGGCAGCCCTTCCATTTCGATCCAGCAGTCTCCGAACTGTCCGCGCCCGCCGGATTGCTTTTTGTGGCGGCCCTGAACCTGGCACTTGCCGCGCACGGTCTCGCGGTAGGGCACTTTGGGGGTTTTGAGCACAATGTCGATCTTGAAACGGCGCCTGGCCTTTTCCACCGAGAGTTCAATATGCAACTGTCCCATGCCGGAGAGCAGGATGTCGCCGTTTTCTTCGTCGCGGGCCAGCTTGAGTGTGATATCCTCATCCAGCAGGCGCTGGATGGCGGAGTAAACCTTGTCTTCCTCGCCCTTTTCCCTGGGGGCCAGGGCATAGGTGATCAGTTGCGGCGGCAGATCGGGCATGGGCAGGACAAAGGGGGCTTTTTCGTCGCAGAGCGTGTCGCCGGTGCGGGTATTTTTGAGCTTGGCCACTGCCACCAGGGCGCCGGGGCCGGCCGGTTCCTTGCAGGGGGTCTGATTTTTCCCCACCAGATACAGCAGGCTGCCCAGGCGTTCATTGTCCTCGCTGCGCATGTTCCTGAGCGTGACGTCGCCGTTGACCGTGCCGGAGAGCACCCGCAGGATGGAAAGTTGCCCGGCAAAAGGATCGGACAGGGTCTTGAATACAAAGCAGGCCACCGGCCCGTCGGGGTCAGGCGCGCGCTCTCCGCCCGACGCGCCCGCAAAGGGCGGCCGGTCCAGCGGGGAGGGCAGCAGAGCTTCCACCGCGTCCAGAACTGCCTTGCCGCCCTTGTTTTCCAGCGCGGCGCAGGTCAGCACCGGCGTCAGCTCGCCGCGGAGCACGCCCGCGCGCAGGCCGGACTGAAGCTCCTGTAGAGAAAGGCTGCCCTCCTCCAGGTATTTTTCCATGAGGGTTTCATCGCTTTCCGCGATATTTTCCACGGTCACGTCGTGGAGCAGGCTCACGTCGTCAGCCAGTTCCGCCGGAATTTCCGCCTCGCTGGTCGCGCCGTCAGCCTCGAAGATCCTGGCCTTGCCCGCCAGCACGTCCACCACGCCCACAAAGGCGTCGCCCTTGCGGATCGGCAGTTGCAGCGCCACGGGCTTTACGCCCAAGGCGGCCAGACCGTCGAAAGCCATATGAAAATCGGCCCGGTCGCGATCCAGCTTGTTGATCACAATGATCGACGGCAGCTTTTCCGCGCGCGTCAGGTTCCAGAATTTTTTGGTCAGCGGCCGCACGCCGTCCACGGCGTCCAGCACGAAAATCACGCTGTCCACGCCTTTGAGCAGACATTCCATGTCGCCGGTAAAGTTGCCGTCGCCCGGAATATCCAAGAGAAAATGACGATTTTTGTTCCAGAGATAGGTAGCGCAGGCAGGTTGCACCGAGCCGCGCCGGCGCACTTCTTCGGGCTCGTAGTCAAGGCTGGTGGTGCCTTCTTCGATGGCGCCCATGCGCGTGATCGCCCCGGCGTTGAAGAGCAGCATTTCAGCCAGCGAGGTTTTCCCGCAGCCGCCGGTGCCGACAAGGGCGAAGGTACGTTGCATTTCCAGAGGGGTGGGCATGGTTTTCTCCCTTCGGGCATGCTGCCGCTCCGGTCTTCTGGCGCGGGCCTGCGTGAACGTCGCTTTTTATTCCGGCTATGAACCGGGAAAGTCCATTTTTTGCATAAAAAGCGTTGTATCCTTGCCTGCGTCAAAAATCCTCGAAGCGTCAACACACCCGGTAAGCGATATGGCGGGCGCAGAAACAAGCGCAAGCCGGGTGAACGGAACCAGGGAAGAAGCGCGGAGAGGCCGCGGCCGCCGGTTTGAAGAGCCGGTCGGATCACGCGCGCATTACTTGTTGATCAGGATACAGGCTTGGCGGCAAAAAGGGAAGAGGTCAGATCGCGCGCCGCAGGGCAGACGCATCCGGCGATTATAGGTAAAAATATAAGATAGTTGACTCAGGCGCTGCCGGGAGCCGCCTGGGCGGCGGCAGAGCCGTCTGCGCGCGGGTTGCGGATTCTCGGCAAAGTGCTTGACAATCTGTGGCGCAGCCCTGAAATTCTACCTTGGACACGACTGCCTGGAGGCATTGGTTATGATTCTGGAATGGGCGGCCGCGGGCGCGGCGATTCTGGCGGGCTTTTTTTTCTGTTTTCGCTTGATGAAACGCGGGCTCACCACGCTGGACGAGGACCGCGCCGACTATTACGCGCGCATTCGCGCCGCCGAGGAGCAACTCCGCGAGGACAACAAAAATATTTCCTTGAGCGAACATCTCTATATAGCCCGCGCGGGCCTTGAGGATTTGCTGCGCCTGGCGGGCAACCCGCCCGGCTTTTCGCTCTCCGGTCAAGGTCAGGCGTTCTTGCTGCATACGCCCCACGGGCCGTGGCGCATTGCGCTGAGCATGCGCGAGCGTACCCTGCGCAGCACGCACAAAACTGTGCACGGCCGCAGCTGCTGGCAGTTGAGCGGTTTCGGCCTGGACGAGCATTTCGACGATCTGGCTTCCCTGATGTGCAGCCTTAACGCCCACCTGCGGGGCGACGCGGGCGTCCCCCCGGAGCCGCCGCAGTTTGCCCGTCGCATTTCGCAGTAGGGCGTGCTGGCACTAGAGCAGATTACCTTTGACTTTTTATGAAAGTCAAAGGTGGCATTCAGGCGAAAAACGCGGTTTTCGCCTGAATGTACGCCGCGTTGCGGCGGCTGCCGCTTTCGCGTCAGCAGAGCATTTTCAAAGTGAAAATGCTCTAGCCTGCCGCCTTGCTGCAGAGCTCTTTGAACCAGTCCGGCACGGGCATGGGCTTCCCTTCGGAATTGACCAGCGCGTGCTGGGTCATGCCCGTGGCTAAAAGGCGCGTCTTGTCCTCGTTCCATATCTCATATACAAAACGCAGTGAGGCCCGGCTCCATTGGCTGATGCCCGCGCGCACCTGCACGAGCTCGTCGTAATGCGCGGGCGCGCGGTAACGGCACTGGGCCTCGCGCACGGGCAGGATAATGCCCTTTTTTTCCACCTCCGCGTAGCTCATGCCGCAATGGCGGATATAGGCGCTGCGCGCCCGTTCAAACAAATGCAGATATTCGGCATAATATAAGACCCCCATAGTGTCCGTTTCACCGTAGGACACGCGATGAGGCATCCAGACATCAAGGGTGGGAAAGTCGTCATGCACGGGCAAGCTCCTTTTTTCGACACGCGCCACAGCGCGCAAGCATTGCATGAAAACCGCAAGGGCGGGTTGCGCCCGCTCCTGGCCCTGCTTTTGCTGGCCAGCATCGGGCTTTTTGCCTGCGCCAAAAAAGTCCCGACGCCGGAACCTCTGCTGCCGCCGGGCCCGGCCGTGGGCATGGAAAGCCCTGAATTTTTCGTCAGCCGCCTCCTTCCCCGCAACCAGGATTTGACCACCTGGAAGGACATGGCCCCTACCGTGCGCAAGTCTTTGCGCTATGTCAACAGCAAGCCGCAAAAGGCCGTGGCCGTGAAACGGCCGGGCCTGACCCTGACCTGGGGGGATATGGCCCGCACGCTCACCCGCCTGCAAGAGCTTTTGCCCCGGCTGGACGCTGAGCCGCAGCTTTTTCTGACCAATTTTCGCTGGGTGGAGGTGCCCGGCGGGATCAATTATTCGGGCTACTATGAGCCCATGATCCGCGCGAGCCGCACTCGCAAGCCGGGCTATACGCAGGCCGTTTACGGCCTGCCGCCGGATCTGAAACGGGTGCGCGCCCGGCGCGGCCGCTATTATGACCGGCGGACCATCGAGGAAAAGCAGGTGCTGGCCAATCGCGGCCTGGAACTGGCCTGGGCCGCGGACCCGGTGGATGTCTTCTTTCTTGAAATCCAGGGTTCGGGCCGTTTGATTTTTGACGACGGCACCCAGGCCTATGTCAACTACGCCGGGCAGAACGGCCATAAATACAAAAGTTCGGGCCGGATCATGCGCGAAAAGGGCCTGCTGCGGCGCGGCGACATCTTTGAGCAGCGGGAATGGTTCAAAAATAATCCGGAGCGGGTGCGCGAGATACTCAACGAAAATCCGAGTTATGTGTTTTTCAGGTTCGGCGGGCGCGGTCCCACTGGCGCCATGGGGCACAAAGTGGACGGCTGGCTCTCCCTGGCCGTGGATCGCAAGTACATTCCCCTGGGCGCGGTGCTGGCCTACGGAGTCAATGTGCCGGACGAAAAGCACGGCAGCCTGCCGCTGCGCGGCATCGGTTTTGCGCAGGACGTGGGCGGGGCCATCAAGGGCAAACGCGTTGACATTTTCTGCGGCGGGGACGAGCGGGCCAATTATGTGGCCAGCCATTTGGACGCCAGGGGCCCGGCCTGGGTGCTGGTGGCCAGATAGTCCGGCTTCAGGAATCCGGCTGCTGCAAGGACGCGCCCTTGCAGGGGCATGCCGACGCCAGTTGCTGCCCGGCAGCGCGGGCTGGGTTTGGTCCAAATGTGACATGCGCGCGGTGTCCGGTGCATCCCCACGCGCCTGGGGATGCACCGGATGCCTGAATTGACATCCTCCCCCGACTTTAGTATTCCCCACGCGCGTGGGATGAATCGGCACAAAAGAAGCAGCGCCGGAGAGATCCGGGCTGGTCCCTGCCAGGCGGGGATGAGCGAAGCGTGCCGGCAGTGCTCAGGCGGTGGCCCGTCAAGGCTTTGTGAAACCTGAAGTGGATGGGGATCTGATGAGCACCAAGGAACCGCCGGAAAGCACGCCCAAGTCATCTCCGCAATGCCGCCAAGAGAAAGATGAGGCGCGGCGGGCCAGAATTCTGGATGCGGCTCTGGAGGAATTCAGCAACAAGGGCTTTGCGGCTGCCCGCGTTGAGGATATCGCCCAGCGCGCCAGGGTTTCCAAGGGGGCTATTTATCTTTATTTTTCCGATAAAAAAGCCCTGTTCCAGGGCGTGCTGGAAGCCGCCTTCGTGCCTTTTCTCCGCCGCAATGAGCATATCCTGCGGGATACGTCCCTGGATCTGCGCCAGAAGCTGCTGCGGATGTATGCGCCCCTGACCGGGGCCGACGCCTGCTCTCCCTTGCGGCGCAGCGTCTGCCTGGCTTTCAGTGAGGGCTTGCATGATCCCGATCTGATGGAAGGATTTTACCAGGCCTTCCTTGCGCCGTACAGGGCCCGCCTGCAGGAGGAATTGTTGCCTGCCGCGCAAGCGCCCAACGTGCGCGACGCCCTGGCCCGCTTTCCTGAACTTTTGGTGGGGCCGCTGCTCTTCGGCGTCATCCATAAGGAACTTGTCCGCAGCCAACCGCCCCTGGACCTTGAAGGCCTGTTCGTCGCCTATCTGCAAATCCTTTTTCCGCAGCCGCCGTCCGACTAAAGCACTTTCACTTTGCACTTGCTCTGGTGTTTAGTCCCACAGTGAAGAGGTGGGGCTCAACACTGTATCTTTGCGCTTCGATTTCCCATCCGGACCTGCTGAAGTCATGGGGAGATTTTAGCGTTTTCAGCGGGTTGCGTCCATGCTTGCCAGAAGACTGCATCAGGCATATGAAAAAAACCTCTTCTCCCCGAATCCCGCGAGGCAAGGCATGAAGGAGGCGCGGCGCGCGTTCCGGGTATATAGCAGAAAAATTACGTTTTCGGCCGGGCGCGCCGTGGGAGCGGCTTTTACCAGTCAAGGACAGCAGGAATGCATGAGCACAGCCAGTATTTGAAGCGCATCCTCTTGAGCCGCGTGTACGACGTGGCCGTGGAAACCCCTTTGGACGAAGCCGTGAGCCTTTCGCGGCGTCTGGGCAACAAAGTGTTGCTCAAGCGCGAGGACTTGCAGCCGGTTTTTTCCTTCAAGCTGCGCGGCGCGTACAACAAAATGGCGCGTCTGACGCCCGATGAGTTGCGCCGTGGGGTCATCGCGGCCTCAGCGGGCAACCATGCCCAGGGGGTCGCGCTCTCAGCCAGGCGTCTGGGCTGCGAGGCCACCATCGTCATGCCGGTGACGACCCCGGCCATCAAAATTGCCGCCGTGCGGCGGCTGGGCGGGCAGGTGGTGCTTTTTGGCGAATCTTTCAGCGACGCCTGGCTGCACACGCAGGATTTGATCCGGCAGAGCGGCTGCATTTTTATTCCGCCTTTTGAGGATCCGGACGTGATTGCCGGGCAGGGCACCATCGGCATGGAGATTCTGCGTCAGCATCCCGGCGAGATCCACGCGGTCTTTGTGCCCATCGGCGGCGGCGGCCTGGCCGCGGGCGTGGCCGCCTACATCAAGCATCTGCGGCCGGAGATCCAGGTCATTGGCGTGGAGCCGGTGGATTCCGACGCCATGCGCCGTTCGATTGTGGCCGGCTATCCGGTGGAATTGAGCGACGTGGGCCTGTTCGCCGACGGCGTGGCCGTGAAGGTGGTGGGCGAGGAAACGTTCGCGCTGTGCCGCGATCTGCTGGATGATATCATCACCGTGGACACGGACGCCATCTGCGGGGCCATCAAGGATATTTTCGAGGATACCCGCGTGGTGGCCGAACCCGCCGGGGCGCTCTCCCTGGCCGGGTTGCGCGCCTATGTGGCCGCCGGAGGGGCCACGGGAATCCGCGACGCCACCCTGGTGGCCATCGTCAGCGGCGCGAACATGAATTTCGACCGCCTGAGCCATGTGGTGGACCGCTCGGAAATCGGCGCGGAGCGCGAGGCTTTGCTGGCTGTGACCATACCGGAAAAAGTGGGCAGCTTCCGCCAGCTCTGCACGGCCATCGGCAAGCGCAACATCACCGAGCTCTGCACCCGTTTTTCGGACCCGGAAGTGGCCAGGGTGCTGGTGGGCATCAAGATCAACGGGCGCGAGGATGTGGCCGAGGTGCTGGCCGAGTTGCAGTCGCACGGGCTTGGGGCCTGCGATCTCACGGATAACGAGCTGGCCAAGACGCATCTGCGCCATCTTGTCGGCGGCAATGCCCCGCAGCTCCGCAACGAGCGGCTGATCCGCTTTACCTTTCCGGAACGGCCGGGCGCGCTTCTGGATTTCATGGATGCCATGCGCGTGGATCTCAGCATCACGCTTTTTCAATACCGGTACCACGGCGCGGACTTTGGCAGGGTGTTGGTGGGCTTCGAGGTCCCGGACGGCCAGCGCGAGGCTTTTGAAGACTTTCTGGCGCGCGTGGAGCGCATGGGCTACCCGCATGTGGAGGAGTCGGATAATCCGGCCTACAAGCTTTTCCTGGGCTGGCACGATGCGCAGTAGAGCGTTGAGAGCATTTTCAAAGGGAAAATGCTCCCAGTACTGTTCACATTAGACATATAAATAAAAGGTCATCTATGATAAGCAAAAAATCAGCTTCTGCCAACAATACCTGTATCCGCCTTCGCGTCGAATTACTTACTGGTGCGGGGTATGAATTTGAAGATAACTATATTGTTCGCGTCATTGATATGCGGTCAAAACATACCCTTGATAAGTTACACGAGGCACTCTTCAAAGCCTTTGATCGCTATGACAACCATATGTATGAATTCTCCTTTGGAGCGGATCAACCTTACGATGAGAACGCCGTGCGCTATGGCGTAGCGATGGATGACAATGATTTGCCATCCCCCGATAAAAACAAGCTTCGTAACGCGTCCAAGACCTCTTTGGCATCCTTAGAGCTTAAGCCTGGCGACGTATTTTACTACCTCTTCGATTTTGGAGATGACTGGTGGCATCGAATCACTGTTGAAAATGTAGATATGCCCGCGAAAACTGGTCGCCGTTACCCGTTGCTCATAGAAAAGCACGGAGAAAGCCCTGACCAGTATGAAGATTTCGATGAGGAAAAATAGCCGGTCACGGTATCACCGTTCACAGTTAGAGCGTTTTGCTGATTTCATTGGCAAAACGCTCTGGATGCGTCAGCCCTGAGGGCAAAGACGTTCCAGGCCGCGTTTACCTGCCGAGCAGCTCCCTGGCATCAGGCTGCAATCCTTTGAGGCTGGCAATGATTTTGTCGGCGCCCAGATTGTGCGGATCCTGCGCAATGATGATCAGAATCCGTTCGGGCGTGGCCGTTACATAATTGTTGGCCCGTGCCTTGAAGGATTGGCTGCGGGGTTCCCCGGCAAAGCGCCAGAAATTGCCTTGCTTGCGGGGTTCGGAAGCATCGCTCTGCAAGTCCGCCATCTTTTTGGCAAAATTTTCCGCGCTGTCTTTGGGGAGATTGGGCAGCAGAAAAATGCTTACCTGGGCCAGGAATTTTTCACCGGCTTCGTCGCGCTTGCCCAGCACCAGCATGTATTCGTCGTCCCGCCCGACGCTGAAGGCCGTTTGCTCCTCGCCGGTCCAGCCCTGGGGCAGATCCACGCTGAATTTGCTGAAGGCGCGATTTTCAGCCGGAACCTCGGCCGCACAGCAAAGCAAAAAGAGAGAAAAAAACAAGAGAAGACGCACCATAAACGACCTCGTGGAGTTGCGCAGCGACCGCACTGCGGTCGAGCCGGGAGAGAAGTTACCCACGTTGCGCTTGAATGTGGGCGCAAGCCTTTTTGCATCAGGCTTTCGGCAGTCAGTAAAGCGCGCCCATGACGCATTCATTCGCTAGAGTATATTGAATTGCATAACAAATACAGCATAACAACAGCAGGCTCAGAGAGCAAGTGCATCCTGTTTCTTTTATCCGGCGAAAGGCTCGCAGGTATGAATATTTTTGCCAGAGGCATTGCATGATCCGGAAAAAATGAAGCACTGCCCGGAGCTGAGCAGATTGAAACGGACCGCTGAACCTGGAGCATATTGCTTTTGAAACGCTCGCTACTTTCATGAGCAAAACGCTCTACAAAGACGCTCCGGCGCGCTATTCCGCTTGCCGCTTCCGGAGCGTGCCTTGGTTCTTGATTGGCTGATGTTCCCAACGTGAAAGAGCCGTGAGAATCTGGCGATCCAGCCGTTTCTTATAGCCGGGCAAAGGGCGTTGCCTGCGCTCGCGAGCCAGCGAATGATGCACGGCCAGCAGGTTTTCCCTGGCACAGCGCAGAATAGTGCCGTGCGTGTCGCCCGCGGCCAAGGGCTTGAGGCTCAGGCGGCAAACCCAGGCAAGGCAGGAGTTGCGCGTGCTCAGGGCTGTAAAATCCTCAAAGAGGATCTCCTGCCGGAATGCTTCCCAGTTGATGAAAAAGCGCTGCAGGAAGCGTTGCTGGCGGCCCGGATCCGACGGACTCCAGCGGGCCAGGCAATAGGCCCTGATTGTTTTGACATAGGGCGGTTCGGCGGGGTCGGCGTGCTGCAGCAGCCAGGCCCGCAAGGGGCCGGGGCTGGTCAGGCGCGCTCCGTAAAGCATGGCGGTGGCGCGGACGTCCGGGTCCGGGTCGGCAAAGAGGGCTTTCAGGGCCTGGGCCATCCGGCGGGCGCAGAAAGGCAGCGGCAGCCCAGGTTCCGCGCGCCCAGGGGCTTGCGCGGCCCGCCATTTGGCCCTGGCCTGCGGGGCATAGTCGGGCGCGTTGACGCGGGCCAGTCGCTGAAGGACTGTGAGCGCAAGACTGTCGTCGTAACGGCAGAGCGCACGCTCCCAGTTGAGCAGGCGGGTCAGCTCCCGGGGCGTGCCGGGAAAGGCGCGCACAAATTCCCTGTTCAGATCCGGAAATGCCGTTTCGCCGTTCCAGGCGATGATCGCGGCCAGCTTGAGCAGGCGCGCCTCGGTCGGGTCGTTGGGGCGCAGACTGCGCAGCGCGGCCTCCGCCTTGGGCGCATAGGCCATATCGCGAGCCAGCAGCAGCGCGCCCACGCTGACGACGGGATCAGGGGAACGGCTCAATTCCAGCAGATCTTCACAACCCCAGGCGTTGGCCGCCGCATAGATTTTTTCCGCAACGCGGATTTGCCGGGTGGGCTCCAGCGCGCGCAGGCAGCGGCGCGCCTTGTGCCGCACAGGACGGTCCTGCGCCTGGGACAGGCCCAAAAGCCAATCCAGGAGCGCGCTTTCGCCCTCCGCGCCAGGCGCGCTCCGCTCACGGCGCAGCACAGCGGCAAAAGCCTCGGCATCGGTGGGAAAGGCAGCGATAAAGGCCAGTTGTGCGGCGGCGTTGTCCGGTTCGGCGCGGGCCGGGCCGTATGCCGCGGCAAGGCGGCCCCAGATCGCCGCCTCCCGCAGGCCGGGAATGTTTTCCGCCTGCGGGCCGGGCACAATGCCGCGCGCGCTTGCAGGCGGCCAGAGCAGGCAGCAGGTTGTCCAGCAGAAAAGGATCAGGGGCAGTGGAAGCGAAGCATGCATACCGTCAACCGGGGAACACAAAATTTCGGATAAAAGGATAACTCGCCCGCGCCAGCAGGAGGAACAGGCCCAGGAATATGAGAGTGTTGCAGCGCAGGGGCCGGGGCAGGGCGAAGAGCGTGCTCCAGCAGGCTACTGCCGCGGTGAGCAGCGCCAGGGGAGGGATCTGCGGCCCAAGCCAGCCCGGCAGGCCGTTCCCGCGCAATGCAAAGCCGATGACCAGACCCCAGCGGTCCAGGCAAAAAGGAATATAGCCGATCATGGCCCAAAGCGCGCACCAGCGCGCCGCCCGTTGCGCGTCCTGCGCGTTCGGGCCGTCCGGCATGGAGGGCCGCGCAACGGCCAGGAAAAACAGCGCCAGGGCCCCGGCAGGCGCAAAGGCCATGAAATAATTGTGCAGCGCATTGGAAAAGACGGCGAAAAAAACCGCCTGCGCGGTCAGGCCCGCGGGCAGACCGGCAAAGGGCCAGTTCTGCGTCACATAACTTGCAAAAAAGCAGCCTGCTGCCAGCAGGCTGAGTTGCAACCTGTCCCTGACAGCGGCCGTGGTGTAGCGATCCTCCTCCGCGTTTCGCCGTAGTGGCGGCAGGGGCGCGCGGGCGCAGGCGCGCTTGAGCAGCCAGGCGCAGAAAAGGCCTGCCAGCCAGACAAGGGCGGTCAGCGTGATGGGCAGCATGGCGGGAGCCAGAGGCGAAACGGGCATGGGGGCAGTGTTCACGCCGCGTAGCGTGTACAGAAGCGTCAGATAGCTGCCGCCCATTGCCGGCAGCCCCAGCCAGGCCAGAGCGTAGCCCAGGCGGGCCAGCCGCGCGGCGCCGGATGCGCAGAGCCGGGCCTGCCCGCGCCGCCCGATCAGCAGCGTCAGGGCCGTAATCAGCGGCAGCGTGGACGCGGCGCAGGTTCCGACGCCCAGCAGGGCATGACACCAGCGCCAGAGGTCAAGCCAAAGCGGAAGATCTTGCATGCCGCTTTGTATCCTGTGACAGAGCCGACTGCAAGGTGTGCGGGCCGGGAAGCCGGGGCTGCCGCATCTTATGCGTCGGCCCTGCCGTCTTTCGCTTGCGGCCTTGCCCATTCACAGGCTTTTGCATATAGTCAGTAGCCGGTTTTTTGCCCAAAGGACAAGCGCATGTCGTTATATACCGTAGTGTTGCTGGCTATAGCCCTGTCAATGGACGCCTTTGCCGTGGCCGTGGCCTCGGGCTGCTCCCTGCGCTCGCCGCAGCCGCGGCAGTACCTTCGGCTTTCGGTCGCCTTCGGTTTTTTTCAGTTTTCCATGCCGGTTCTGGGCTGGTATCTGGGGCAATCCGTGCGCGGCTACATGGAGGCCTGGGATCACTGGATCGCTTTCGGCCTGCTGGCCTGGGTCGGCGGCGCCATGCTGCGCTCGGCAGTTGCCGCGCTGAAAAAGCGGGAAACATCCTGCCCCGCGGTGGATCCCACCGCAGGCCGCAATCTTTGGCTCTTGAGTCTGGCCACGAGCATTGACGCTCTGGCCGTGGGGCTCTCCTTTGCCATCTTGCAGCAGGCCATTTGGGGGCCGGCGGCGCTGATCGGCATAATTTGCGCCGCAATCACGGGCTGCGGCGTATTTCTGGGGAAAACCCTGGCCCGGCTTTGCGCCTTGAACGGCTGGGCCGAGCTGCTCGGCGGCCTGACCCTGCTGGGCATTGCCGGCAATATTTTACGGGAGCACCATGTTTTCGGCTAGAGCGGTTTGCTGTTGAAAACGGCAACCGCTCTGGCGGCCGCGGGCATTCCGATCCGTGCCTGCCGGCCCCAGGCGCGCGGCGGCATGCTTCAGCAGGCTGCCGCGGGCAATATCTTCTCGACGGATCACTTTTTTGACTGAGGGCACTGTAACCTTCAAGGAGAAATTATGTCTACCATCAGCGCCACATATGCGGGCAATCTGCGCGTGGAGTCCGTGCACAATCAAAGCGGCTCCAAACTCGTCACCGACGCCCCGACTGACAATCACGGCAAGGGCGAGGCCTTTTCGCCCACGGATCTTTGCGCCGCGGCCCTGGGCGCCTGCGCCATGACCATCATCGGGCTCTATGCCGAAAAGCACAACGTGGACGTCACGGGCGCGCAAATGGAGATCACCAAGACCATGAGCGCGGATCCGCGCCGGATCGGCAAGCTGGAAGTGATTTTCAACATGCCGGACAGGCCCTATACCGAACAGCAGAAGGCAAGCATCGAACGCGCGGCGCATACCTGCCCTGTGCATTTGAGCCTGCATCCGGACATGGAGCAGGTCTTTATCTTCAATTGGAAACAATAAATAACGTCCGCAGGGCAATCTTTTGACGCCGTTGACGGCGTGCCTGTCGCCTGTTTTTTCCGGGCGCGGGCGCGCCAGCCTTGGGGGCAGGCCAGAACCGGACAGCCCTGGAGCAATTTCAACGCGGAACTGCTCCAGGGCGTAGTGAAAGGTATCAGAAAAAGCCTTGTTTTTCCTCAGGCCTGTTTTTGGTCCTGCGCGGCATTTTCCCCGACGATGGCGCCTTTTTGCAGCAGGGTCTCAAAATCATCCCGGGGCATGGGCCTGGCGTAATGAAAGCCTTGCGCGCTGGTACATCCGAGCTGCATAAGTGTGGCGGCCTGCGCTTTGTTTTCCACGCCTTCGCAAATGACCGCCATGCCCAGTTGGGTGGCGAGCTGGATGACATTGCCGAGCACGATCCGCTCGCGTTCGCCGAGCATGTCGTTTTGCACGAAACTGCGATCCAGCTTGAGCACGTCCGCCATAAGCCGCTGCAACTGGCCCAGCGAGGAATAGCCGGAACCGAAGTCGTCAATGGCAATCATAAAACCGCGATTCTTGAGCTGCACGAGCTGCTTGCAGACAGCATCGGGATTATGAATGAGCGAACTCTCGGTGATTTCCACTTCCAGGCAGGCGTGCGGCACGTTGTAACGGTCGGCAATGGCCTCAAGCCGGTCGGGAAAGTCCGGCTTGGTAAAGTGCAGGCTGGAAAAGTTGCAGGAAATGGGCAGTCTGGGCAGACTGCGTTCCTGCCAGGCGTGCAGCGCCTTGCAGGCCTGCTCGAAGATATGCAGATCAATTTTCGTCACTGAGCCGTTGCTCTCGAAAAACGGCATGAAGCTGCCCGGCATGAGCAGGCCGCGCGTGGGATGTCGCCAGCGCACCAGAGCTTCGCTGCCGATGATCTTTCCCGAAGGCATGTCCACTTTGGGCTGGAACCAGGCTTCCAGTTCCCCGCGCTCCAGAGCCATATCCAATTGTCCGTTGAGTTCGCGCTGGAGCAGGGCGTTTTGCCGCATATCCTCGTCATACAGCACAAGAGCGTTCTTGCCGCGTTGCAGCTTGGCGTTTCTTCGCGCGTAATTGGCCAGATCAAGCATCAGATGGCTGCTGTGCTTTTCCAGGGGATTCACCAGATAGACGCCGAAAACCGTATTGATTCTGTACGGCATGCCCTGAGAGCGCCGCCAGTTGTCCAGCTCCTTGTCAATGCTTTCGATGCGCGCCGCCAGATTGTCCCAATCCGTATAGCGCAGCAAAAGAATGAAATGATCCGCCGAGACGCGCGCGCAGAGCTCGCCTTCGCCCACCGCCTCGCTCATGATATGGCCATAGGCGCGCAGAAGTTGATCGCCCATGGTAAAGCCGAAGCTGTCGTTGATGATTTTGAACTGGCTGATGTCGCCGTAGAGCAGAGCGTAGCCCTTGTTATGGGCTTTGGCCAGAAGCGTTTCGGACTCCATGCAGAACTTGTCCATATTGTCGAGCCCGGTCAGACTGTCCCGGTACAAAAGGGCTTGAATCCGCCGGTTGCTTCTGGACTTGATGTACAGATTGTAGAGCAGCAGCAGAATGATCGATCCGAACACGGCCACAAGGCCGCCGAAGATCTTGACGGGATGCTCGGCCACAAATTCTCTCAGGCTGAGACTGCGGGGCCTGATGGTATTTTTCAGCACCAGATCGTCCATGACTTCGGTGGAAATATACTGAACGCTTTTATCCAGAATGGTGAACAGGCGGGGGTCGGCATGGCGCGAGACGCCGATGCGCAACGGGCTGGTGTATTTGCCCAAGGGCGTCGTATCAAGGTTGGCGTAACGCGGATTGGTACGCAGATAGTTGACGACATGGGCATTGCCGTAGGTCGCGTCGGCCTTGCCCTGCAACACGGCCTCCATGCAGGCGGCCGTGGAATCGTAATACAGGATACGCTTGTCGGCATTTTCCTCGGCAACTTTTTTGGACAGCCAGCCCGGTCGCAGGGCAATGGTGTCGATTTCGTCCTTCTGCCGCGTGCGGACCACCATGGCGGGCGTGCGCAAATACTCGACGGTGCCGTTGAGCTTATAGTACTCGTTCCAGAGGTAATCGCCTGCCAGCGCGCAGATCACGTCGATTTTGCCCCTGGAGGCCAGTTCCAGGGCTTCCTGCTGCGGCAGCGGGACAAATTCGAAAACCAGGCCGGTGTACTCGGTAATCTGCTGGAATAAATCCCCCACCACGCCCGAAAACCTGCCGCTCTTGGAATCCTTATAGCCCAGGGGCCTCCAGGTGGGATCATAGGCGGCTTTGATAACGTTTTTCCGGCGGATGAATTTTTGCTCGCTGTCGGTAAAAACAGGCTTTTGGCGCGCGCTGAACGAGAAATACTTGTCATACAGGCGCATGGAGTAATAGGCGTCGCGCAACGCCATGATGTTCATGGCCTTGTTGACGCGGGCCAGGAGATCCGGCCTGTTTTTGGCCACCGCGATATATATGGGCTCCGGGGAAAACTGGGCAACGCCGCGGAAAAAGCTGTTGCGCCCCGGATAGGTGATGGCCACCCCGTCCAGCGTTTTGTCCTCCAAGGCTTTGAACAGCGGAGCGGTTTCCGCGTAAGGGATGATCGTCAGGTCAATGTTGTTGTCCTGGCAGTATTTCTTGAATTTCTCGCCGGATCTGCTGCTGGCGAGGATCCCCACTTTCATGCCCCAGAACGAGTCGAAATCCTCATAGTCGTAACGCTCGTCGTTTTCCCGGACATTGAGCGTGGTGAAAATGTTGAGCATGGGCTGGTCGGAAAAAGACATCTTCCGCTCGCGCTCCGGCGTGCGATATACGGCGGGCAGCAGATCGATTTCGCCTTTTTCCAGCATGGCCAGGGCTTTTTGCCAGCTCCCGGCGTCCACCATGTGCAAGTTCAGGCCGCTGAATTTGGAGATCTCGTGCAGAAATTCGATATTGAAGCCTATGAACTCGCCGTCCCGATTGCGGCGCATGTAGTCCCCGTTCTCGAAATAGCCGACGCGCACTTCCATCTGCTGCGCTGGCACAGCAGAGCAGAGGCCAGGCAGGAGCGCCAGGCTCAGGCTCAAGAGCAGAGGCAAAAGGCACAGAGTCCGGAAAATCATAATCTCTCTCTCTCTCTCTCTCTCTCTCACGCTTTCGTCAAGTCCGGAAATCGCTTGCAGATGGCGAGAGTCACGCCATGAATTTTCATAGCAACCTCCCGCGCCTGCCAGCACAGAATGCCGGCCTGAGCCGGTTAGTCTGTGCCGTCCCAACTGACGGATCCGCGCCAAGCGCCGCGCTACACGGCTGCTGTAGAGTTCGGAAAACAGCTTACTCCCTGGTGCGGATTCATGCAAGGTGTCAAATATGCGTCTGCCAGGGCTGACGCATCTAAATAGTAAATGCAATAACCTTGCCATGTTCTTATAAACGCCGGGAAAAGCTGCCTTTTGCCCGGCGGCCGAGTTGCCGTTCGGAAAATGCCATGTCGGCGCAGCGTCTGCGCACCTGTGAAAAAAAAATTAACGCCCCCGCGCCAGTACGCTCCGAACCTTCCCGGGCGCGCCGGCATGCCGGAAGCCCGCCTCCACAAGCCTGCGGGCCGAGCGATCGCGTTCGGTTTTGGTTTTCCCCCCAAGAATCACGATCAGAAGGCGGGTTTTGCCGCGCTGGGCCGTAATGACGAGATTGTAGCCCGATGCCACGGTCCAGCCGGTTTTCAGGCCGTCGACGCCTTCTACCCTGCCCAGCAGAGTGTTGGTATTGCGCAGGGTGCGCCCTCTGTGCATGAAAAAGCGCGTGCTGTGAAAGCGCATGGCCGCGGGATGCGCCCGCAGATAGGCGCGCGTGAGCAGCATCATGTCCCGGGCCGTGGTTTTCTGGCCCGCGGCGGGCAGGCCGGTGGGATTTTTGAAAAGCGTGCGGCGCAGGCCGAGCGCGCGGGCCTTGCGGTTCATCAGACGCACGAAATGACGGCTGTTGCCGCCGACGCGCTGGGCCACGGCCGTGGCCGCGTCGTTGCCCGATGCCACGGCCATGCCGGTGAGCAGCCGCACCAGGGGAGTACGTTCGCCTGCGCGCAGATGCATGGCCGATCCGCCTGTGGAGGCCGCCTGAGGGCTGATCCGGATTTTCTCGTGAAGTGTAAGGCGGCCCTTCCTGACGCTGTCCAGCGTCACAAACATGGTCATAATCTTGGCCAGCGACGCCGGGGGGATGACAGTGTCGGCCTGTTGCTCATAGAGCACGCGCCCGGTAGTGAGGTTCACCATGATGGCGGCGCGAACGGGCAGGGCGGCGTGCGCGGGGGCGCAAAACCCCGGCCAAAGAAAAAGACAGAGGAAAAGAAAGGCCGAAACAGCCTCACGGCGCAGCGCGCTGCCCCACGCAAGCCTTGCGCCGCCATCGCGTTTTCGCGGTTTGCGCGGCGGGATGGGATCAGCGCGGCTCATGGATCTGGTAAAAACGGTTTGCTTCCTCCACAGCCTGGATGGCAAAGGCCAGCAGCACCGGCCCGGCGATCAGGCCCACCGGCCCGAAGCTGGCGAGCCCGCAGAGAATGGCCAGAATCAGCACAAAGAACGGCGCCTTGATGCCCTGGCGCAGGAAAAGGGGGCGCAGCACGTTATCCACGCCTGCCACGGCGATGACGCCCCAAAGGCCCAGGCCCACGGCGGCCATGGCCTTGCCGGTGAACCAGAGGGAAAGGCAGAGCGGCATCCAGATCAGCGCCGTGCCCACCACCGGAATGGGCGCCACGAGGGTGGCCAGCATACCCCAGAACGCGGGCTGATTGATGCCCGCCACGGCAAAACCGATGCCGCAGAGCACGCCCTGAGCCAGAGCCACCAGCACAATGCCCAGCAGAATGGCGCGCAAGGCCTTGTGGATGGCGCAGATAAAGCGGCTCAGCAGGCTCTGGGGCAAATGAAATATGCGCCCTGCAATCTTGCGGATGCGTCGGGCATAGACGGTAAACACCACCGTGAGCGTCAGAAAGAGAAAGGTGGTCCAGAATGCGGTCATGGTTCCGCCGAGCACGTCAAAGCCGCGAGTGAGGAGCAGGCTCATGGTGTCCGCGAAAAGCGTGTCCAGGTTATGAATGAAATCATTGACCACTTTTTCCACACGCGGGTATTCGGCCAGGCTCATGCGCCATTGCTGAATATATTCCACCCAGTCCGGGGGAATTTGAAAATTGTTGGCCTGCAGTTCGCGCAAACGCACCAGACCTGCGGCCGCCTGCGGCGAAACGAGCAGCGCCAGCATGGCTATGGGCACGAAAAAGGCGGACAGGAGCGTCGTAATGTACGCGTAGAGCGCCGCATGGCTGGAAAGCTTGAGCAGCAGACGGCGCTGGAGCGTATCCGGCCGCTTTCGTTCAAGCCTGATCCGCCAGGCGCTGGTTTTCCTGCGCAGGTTGCGGTAATAGGGCAGAGTCAGGCAGGAGAAGCAGGCCGCCATGAAAATGGTCACCTGATTGGGCCAGAGCAGCATATACCACGCCAGTGCAGCCAAAAGATAAAGCAGGCGCGGCAAAAATACGGTCATAGGAAAAGCCTTTGCTGGTATGCGAACACCGGAAATTGCGCCGGGCACGCGGCCCGGCTGAGCGGCGTTCGGAAAATTCCAGCCTAGCAGACCTTGCGGGGCTCTGCCAAGCCCCGGCGGGCGGCAAAAAAAGCGTTCGTCCGGCCTGCCGCGCCCGGCCACGGCGTTGCCTTGCGCTTCGGCCTGCCGTATGCTGCCGGGCATGAACGCCGCTTCGTCCATCGCTCTTTCGGCCAGGCAGGGGCAGGATCCCGCGCATGTTCTGCTGACTGCGGCTGTGACCTGCGCAGGCCGGGAAGCGCCCGCCGCCTGCCTTCATGCCCTGGTCGAGGCGGGCATACAGGATCTGGCCGTGGTTTGCCTCTGCCCGGCCGCGCTGGAAGTTCCGGTGCTGGCCCTGGGGCGGGCGCTGCTGCGGCGCAAGGCCCTGCAAAGCTTTGTCTGTCTGCCCCTGGCAGCCGGGCAAAGCCCGCGAGCGGCCGTCAACCGGCTTGTTGCGACCGCCGCAAGCCCTTTTTTGCTCCTGCTTTCCTCTGACGTGCTTCTGGAAGAAAACAGCCTGCCGCCCATGCTGGCAGTGCTCAACGGCAACGCCGCCCTGGCGGGCGTCAACCCCTTGCTGCTTGCCGGGGGCCGGGCTTCCGGCAACGCGTCCGCCCGGAGGCGCCTCTGTCATCTGGGCAGCGTGGCCGACAGCCGGGGCCAGATACGCTATTTATATGAAGGCCTGGATGTCGGGCATCCTCTGGCCGCGCGCAGACGCGTTTTTCAAATCGCGCACGAGGCGGCTCTCCTGTTGCGGCGGGAAGATTTTATGGCCGCGGGCGGTTTTCAGCCGAATCTGGAGGCCCTGGCCGGGATCGATCTTTGCCTGCGCCTTGCGGCCGCGCGCAAGGGTTTTTTTTCAAGCGAGCCCGCGGCGCGCGCGGTACTGTGCGACAGCTTCGATCCCTGGAAAAGCTGCGGCCTCTGGAACAGCCTTTTACAGCGCGGCCGTCTGGATCCCGCGTTGCTGCGGCCGGACTATCACCTCCAGGCGCAGGCTGACGGTCTGGAGTACGGCCTGACGCCCTGGCTGGTGGAAGGTCCGCGCAACCTGCCCCTGGATCCTGCCCCGCACTCGTTGCAGAACTCCCTGGACTTCCTGGATGCGGCATGGCTGCGCTGGCGACATGCGCCGGAACCCGACGCCCTGTTGCATTTGCTGCGCCTCTTGCCGTCACGCGAGCGGAGCGCGGCAGTGGCCCTGTGCCGCGAGCTGCCGTCCTCGCTGCCGAGAGTCTTTGCCTGGTATACGCATTGCGCCGCCCGGCTGGCCGAGTTTGGCGGGCAGGAAAAGCTGGGCACGCTCAGGGAGCAGGCGCTGGAGTGGCTGGCGCAGGCGCGGCGTTTTCAGCACGAGCAGCTCAGGCCGGGCATGCGGGCTCTGGCGCGGGCGGGCATCTACGCCTGCTCCCTGGACAATGCGCCCTCCATTTATGACGCCTGGCTTGAGCTGCGGGAAGGGAACCGCGCTGACGGGCAGCCGGAAGCCCGGCAGCTGAGCGTGGGCCGCCAATGGCCGGAGATCGCCGTGCTCATGCCGGTTTGGAATCCGAACCCGGCATTTTTGCGCGCGGCGCTGGATTCCGTGCTGGCCCAGCAATATGGCCGCTGGCAGCTCTGTCTGGCCGATGACGCCTCCACCTCGCCGGAAACGCCGGAAATGCTGCGCGCGTATGCCGCGCGGGATCAGCGCATCCGCCTGGTCATCCGGGAACGCAACGGGCATATCTCGCAGGCCAGCAACAGCGCCCTGGCTTTATCCGACGCGCCCTGGGCCGCCTTTTTGGATCATGACGATCTGCTGGCCCCCAACGCGCTGCTGGAAGTGGCCCGCCATGCGGCTGAGAGCCCCCGACTGCGCTTCATCTACAGCGACGAGGACAAGATCGACGCCGCCGGGGTGCGGCGCACGCCGATTTTTAAGGCCGCCTTTGACTTTGACCTGCATTTCACCGGCCATCTCTCAAGTTACGCGGCCTCCACGCTGCGCGCCGCCAATGGTCTGCGACGCGGCTTTGAAGGCTCCCAGGATTTTGATCTGAGTCTGCGGGTGACGGAAAAGCTCAAGCCGGAAGAAATCGCCCACATTCCCCGCATCCTGTATCATTGGCGGATTCATGCGGAGAGCACCACCTCTGGCCTGGCAAGCAAGCCGTATGTGCTGGAAGCCACCCGCAAGGCCTTGGAGGCCAGCGCGCAACGGCGGGGTTTGCAGGCCACGGCCGAGCCCGCGGGCAAAAATAATTTTTTCAGGCTAAAAACAGCCGTGCCGCCAGGGCTGCGTTGCAGCGTGATTCTTCTGGCGGATGCGCCGCGCCCCCCGGCTCCTGGCCTGGTGCAGTGCCTGCAAGAGCTTGCCCGTCAACTGCAACTGGAGACGCTCTGGCAGCCCCTGACACCCTCTGCCTTGAGCCGCGCCGATTTGCCCCCGCAACTGCATGCCCGCAGCCTGCCGCCCGCCGGGCCGCATTGGGCCACGGCCTGCCGGGCGGCGGCGCGCGCCGCTGCGGGGGATGTGCTGCTCTTTCTGGATGCCGCTCTTTTGCCTCTTGAGGGTTGCCGCCCCGAACAACTGGCAGTGCTGGCTTTGCGGCCCGATCTGGCTGTTGTGGGCGGCTGCGTCTGGCAAGGCGGGCGGCTGTGGCACGCCGGGCTGTACCCCGACGCGACGGGCCTGCCTTTTCCCTTGCAGCGTGGAGCCACGCCGGATCTGCTGCCCTCGCTCTGCTGGGGCCAGTTACTGCTCGCCCGGCGGGCCCTGGCCGCATCCTGGCGCTGCATGGCCGTGCGGCGGGAGGATTTTTTGCGCCATGAGGGCTTTGATCCCGCGCTGGGCCCCCTGGCCGAAGCCGAGTACGCCTTGCGGCGGGAGGGGGAGGGCAGGCATTCGCTGATTTCGCCCTGGGGGCAATGGCTGTTGCCCGAACCGGCGCGGGAGGAATCAATGACGCCCCGGGCGCGGCAAGACTTTCTCCGGCGCTGGGGCGAGGTTGTCAGGACTCACGGTTTGCGCAACCCGCAGTTGCGCGCCGCGCCCGATTTCGGCTGGACCCTGAATTTGAGCGGGGTTTGAGCCCGAAGGCTCAGCCCAGCACCTTGCTGCCGTGAAAGGCAATGCTCATCACTTCATAGGTGACCCGGCCGCGCGGAATGTCCACCGTGACTTCGTCGCCCTGCTCCCTGCCCAGCAGGGCCTGGCCCACGGGCGAGAGAAAAGAGATGGAGCCTTTGGCCGGATCGGCCTCGTCCGGGCCGAGGATGGTGAATGTCCTGCGTTCGCCGCTGTCCACATCTTCCACTTCCACGCTGGCGCCGAAAATGACTTTGTCGCCGCTGAGCTTGTCCAGATCGATCACCTGATACAGGGCAAGGCGCGATTCAATGTACTTGATGCGCGCTTCGGCCATGCCCTGCCGCTCGCGGGCGGCGTCATAGCCCGCGTTTTCGCGCAGGTCGCCTTCTTCCCTGGCTTCCTTGATGGCCTGGATGATGGCCGGGCGCTCGGTTTTCAGGCGGGCCAGTTCCTCTTCAAGTTTTTTGTAGCCCTGGATGGAAATGGGAGTGCTTGTCATGTCGAACCTCACAAAATAAAAAAAGCGCCTGCTGCCCGGACAGCAGAGCACACCTGCGGATCTTGGTTGTATTTGGATCGGATTTGCGGAAAGCCCGCGCCCGGCCGAATGCGGATACGCGGCTCCACGGCCAGAGACATGCGCCGTGTCTGCTACCCTAGCCATTGCTGTGCCTGGGGTCAAGCCTTGGCGCAACTTTTTCCGCGATCGCCCCGGAAAGAGAGACCGGGCGGAGCGGGCTTGCGCGGCGGGTGCGAGGCGTAGTATAGCTTTCACAAAGCTGCCGGAAGCGTTTTTCTTTTGGCCTGAGCGCGCCGTTGCCTGCCGCGCCTGACGGTTCCTGGCAGGGTGCACGCGGGATGCATACGGCAGGCCCGGTTTTTTCCTGAAGCCATGCCGGATGCGGCGTGTTTGAAAATGGATCGGAGCCCTCTCCCGCCGACATCCGGCGCTACTGCTAACGAATTGCCATATCATGAAAAAATATTTGCGTTATCTGGGACCAGTGCTGATTACCGCCGTTTTTCTTTTGGCGGTCTATCTCCTCTATCACAAGCTCAAATCCTACAGCATCGCTCAGATTCGAGAGAGCATCCAGCAGATTTCGTATGGCCGCATCGGGTTTTCCCTGTTCCTGATGGTCATCAACTATATGATTCTGGTGGGCTATGACTGGCTGGCGCTCAAGGCCATTCATAAAAAGCTGCCCCTGCCGCGCGTGGCGCTGGTTTCCTTTGTGGGGCAGGCCGTCAGCTACAATTTCGGCGCGTTGCTCGGCGGCACCAGCGTGCGATACCGTTTTTACACAGCCTGGGGATTTACATTGACGGACATTGTCCGTCTGGTGCTGATGCTGGCCGTGACGTTCTGGGTGGGCGCCCTGGGGCTGTGCGGGATCATTTTCATGATCGCCCCGCCCGTGATTCCCGACGAGTTGTTGCGGCACATGCCCATAGCCGATGTGCGTATTCTGGGCGTGCTTCTCTTTCTGGCGGCCTGCTCTTATCTGGTGCTCTGCTTTACGGTGCGCAGGCCGGTGCATATTTTCGGCAAGGAGTTCGTCTTTCCGGCGCCGCGCATCGCCGTGGCCCAATTCATTGTGGCCGGGGTGGACATCGTGGCCGCCGCGGCCTGCATGTATGTGCTCCTGCCCGGCGACATGGGCGTCAGTTTTCTCGATTTTCTGCCCAGTTATCTTGTGGCCCAGGTGGCGGTGGTCCTGACCCACATCCCCGGCGGGGTGGGGGTTTTTGAGCTGGTGATCCTGCATCTCACCCACACCGCGCATGAGCAGACGGTTTTTGCCGCTGTGCTGCTCTTCCGGATTATCTATTATATTATTCCGCTGCTGGCCGCTGCAGTGCTGCTGGCCGTGTACGAGGCCCGGCAGAGCCGCAGCATGCTGCGCGAGGCAGGGCGCTGGCTGTCTGTGCTTTCACATTCCATAACGGCCTATATGGCCTTTGTGGGGGGGGTGATTCTGCTGGTTTCCTCCACCTTGCCCACCTTGCCTTCCAGCGTGGCCCTGCTGACCGCTTATCTGCCCAGAGGCGTGCTCTATGCGGGGCATTTCATCTGCGCGCTTTCCGGCGCGGCCCTGCTTTTCGTCTCCTATGGCCTTGAGCGTCGCCAGTCCCGATCCTTCAGGCTGACGGTGATTTTTCTGCTTCTGGGCATTGCCGGGGCCCTGCTCAAGGGCTTCTCGTGGGAAGCGGCCCTGATGATCGGCGTGGTTCTCCTGGCCGTTTGCCTGGCCCGGCGGCGTTTTTACCGTTCCTCCTTTTTCTGGGAGGAAGCTATCCCCCCGTACTGGCTGGCCGGGGCGCTCGGCGCTCTGGGGCTGGTCTTTTTTCTGGGCTGGGCCATCTACCATCCGGCCTGGGACAGGGCGGCCAGTTGGGGCTTTGAGCAGCCGTTCAACGCGGCGCGGACCTTATGGGCCTTTCTGGGAATTACAGGCACCTTGCTGCTTTCCTGGCTCTGGCGCATTGCGCTGCGCCGCAGGCAAAGGCGCAAAACACATGGGCAGAAAAGCTAGAGCGGTTTGCTAATAAAATTAGAGCATTTTGCTTTTAACTTTTTACATATCCACAGGATTTAAACCATCCTTCAGCGTCTTTTTGTGTGATACAACTTAATGCTTTTCCAATGGATTTGTATAGTTCATCACATGTTTTTGCTTTCATACCCCGAAGTAATTGTTTCACTTTGCTCC
>NZ_JAAKEI010000061.1 GCF_011039085.1 Desulfovibrio sp. ZJ369
GGGCGGCCCCGTGGAGTGGTGCGAGTAAATTGAAATCCACAATTCTTGCAGCGATACCGTTGTTTTCCCAGAATCTTTCCGCTTCGATATACCGTGCTGGCATGGCACTTGGGGCAGTCGGGCTTTGTTTCCATGTGTTTCTCCTTTTGGAGGGATATAACACATTTACATCATATTGTTAATACTCTCCGTATTCGCATTCGTTCGCGAATTATTCGCATTCCGACAACGCGAGCCGCAATACGCGGCATTGTTCCAATTGCCGCCTGCCAGCAGCACAACGACGAGGCAATGAGCGCATAGCCACCAGCACTATTTGCCCCGGTGGCGGCGAAAAATCAAGCTCGACCTCTTGACAAAAGTAGAATATAAACTACAATACAACCCATGCAATACGAACTCGCCATCTACTCGACTGAAAACAACCAGGTACCCTATGAGGACTATATGTCCAGCTTGCGTGACAGGCGGGCAAAGCTGCTTATTGCTAGGCGCGTCCAGCGAGCCGCAGCGGGGAATCTCGGTGATCACCATACGTTGGATGGCGGCCTGCATGAAATGCGCATTGCCTACGGCCCGGGCTATCGCGTGTATTACGCCTGGCATGGCCAGACCCTGGTTCTGCTGCTCCTGGCGGGTGACAAAAGAACCCAGACTGAAGATATAAAAAAAGCCAGAGCGTATCTGGCCGACTTTAAAAGGAGAAACGCATGAACGCGGAATTGAAGGGCGTTGTGCCCTATGACGATGTGGCGGCGCGCATGTACGCCAATGACCCTCAACTGGCGGCGGACATGCTCAATGCCTGCCTGGAAGATGGCGAAATGGATGAATTCCTCGTGGCCCTGCGGCATATCGCCAAAGCCTACGGGGGGCTGCCGGAGGTGGCGCGCGTGACCGGCCTGCACGAAAAAACCCTGTATAAAAGCCTCAATGCCAACGGCAATCCAACCCTGAAAACCCTGCTTGGCCTGGCCGATGCCATGCAGATGCGCTTGGCTTTCGTCCCCAAAACGGCGCAAGCCGTCTGATATCTCCAAAAAAATTCGACGGCTTACGCCGTGACCGGTTCCGCTGGCGCGGCCCCTTACGGGGCCGAACCAGCGGCGTTTTACGTTTTGCGGCCCACCGGCTCCGCGCCTGCCCACGCGCCGCGACGCTCGTATCCGCATGCGCTCGCGAATTACCCGCAGTCCGACAACGCGAGCCGCAAGACGCGGCAGCGTTCCAACCGCCGCCCGCCAGCAGCATAGGCATGGTCAATGTTGCGGCAAACAGATTCGCCAAGACCCGAATAGGCGTCTCTGCCATAGCTCTTTCCACCTTTGCGTTAGGCAGGGGCGGTGTACGCCCCTGCCGTTGGCCCCGGATGACTACGCGGCATCCGCGTCGTCAAACTCTTCCACCACGATCTGCAGCTTGCCGCTGTAGTCGTTGGTTTCACCCACGGTGGCAGCCGTGGCGATGCCGGTGAAGACGCCCAACTCCACGTCGTTGCAGACCAGATTCCCGGTAGCGCTCTTGCTGATGGAATCCAGGATTTCCTTGTTGGCGTGTTCGTGGCTCTTGGCCTCCAGGGCCGCAATGCGTCCGAGGGCGGCATTGAGTTCTTCCTTGGTGGCCTTGTCCGCCACAAGGGCATCGATGCTGTCCTTGTTGGCCTGGATGGCGGCCACCAGTTCCTTGAGGCGGTCAAGCACATCGTTGTTGTCGTCCTCACCGGTCAGGAAGGCGCTGACGGTGGATTCCAGGGCCTCCAGATCATCAATCAGGGTCTGGATGTCCCCATTCCGCAGGGAGGAAATGGCGCTGTCGAGCGCCGCCAGCGCCTCGGCCACGGTCTGCTTGCGGGTTTTGTCGTAAACCTGCTCGGACTTGAGCTGCACGTCCTTGCCGTTCACCTTCAGCAGGGACGCAAGATACTTCAGAGCCATGAAAACCTCTCTTTCAGGTTACAGGGTTTTGGTTATGTGTTGCCAATTTCCACTGCCTCTATATGAAGCGCGATGGCCGCACATTCAGGCGCAACGCCGCCGTCTTCCACAATGGTTACAGGGGCCAGCGTGACGCCGAAGGAAAGTTCCGCACCGGTCGGACCAAGATTTGCCGAGGAAGCGATGCCGTCCACCGTGGCCATGCCCACGGTGCCGTCTTTAAGCTGCACCAGCACCTTGTCGTCGGGTTTCACCACCACATCCGGCAGCAGCTCGCGTTGATCTTCGGGCACTGTCTGGCCCGTGCGCATGCGCGCGATACCCGTTGCGCTCATTGCGGGCCTCCCGCGAGCAGACGTCCGCCAGAGAGCAACGGGTACACACCGCCGCCCAAAACCAGCAGCGTCCCCTTGGGCAGGCCGCCCTGGGTGCCGCCATCGCTCTCGCCGCTGGCCGCATCCGGCGTGAGCTGCACCACATAATCACGAGTTGCGGGCAACCCGAACTCTGCGAAGCGGAACTTGTACAGGCCGCTGGCGTCCTCAATTTCAATACGGGCCAGAAACTCGCTCACCTCGCCCTGATCCACCCAGACCAGCCGTTTGATGCTGGCTGCCGCCGTCAGGCTGAAGCGGAACACCCACTCGCCCGCCGCAAAGGGGAAGGAAATCAAGCCGGAACGCTGCACCGTGCCGCTTACCACCGTGAACTCCTCGCCCGCGCCGCCTCCGGTGGCGGGCGCAATTTCCAGCGCAGGCGGCGAACCTTCATACTCGGCGTAGACCAGGCCGTGCCGGGCAAAAGTCAGCGCCTTGGTCATGTAGTAGCCGGGGCCGCGCACCAGACCCTTGGCTGTGTCCACATGGGCGGTGGTGCGGCTCAGGCTGGAGTCGGGGCCGTAGCTGTTTTCCAGATTCGTGGTAATACGGATGCGCCCATCGTCATGGGGCGACCGCAGCATCACTTCTTCGCTGTGGCCGCCACCGGAGAGCAGATAGACCTTGCCGTATTCCACCTTCATGGGATCAGCCACGTCCAGGGAGTCGTCACCGCGCACCCCGTGCCTCACCGGAAGGCTGAACTGGTCGATGACCGTGTTGTAGGTCTGGAACAGCGCGAATACGAACTTCTGGTTGCCAAGCTCATCCCGCAGGCGCAGCAGTTGCTCGTATTCCTCCAGGCGGTCGCGGGGGAATATCGGTCAGCATAACGGGATCGCTCAGGCAGCAGGTGATGCTGTAGCCGCCGCGTTCCACCACAGATACCGATCCGTCCCGATCTTCATCATGGCGAATGCGCAACGCCATACCGCCACCCGGCTCCACAACAAATCCCCAATAGACGCCGGGCATCAGCACTCCGGCCAGCTTGCGGTTCAAAGCGTGAGAGGTGTACTCCTCCCCGAATTTCACATAGGAAGCCAACTGCTGGGTCATGCCGTCACCTCCTCATCTCCGCTGTCGCCATCCGTAAGGCTCGAAGACTCGCCAACGGCTGCCGCAAGGTCGGGGAAGGAAATGTAGCAATGTTGCTCGTTATCCTTGTCCGGAGTAATCCACTCCAGAAGGAAGTGCGCCACGGCCACCAGTTCGCCCACCTGGTCGTACAGGGCCACAATGGTGCAGGGGGTGGCCTCCCGCACACTCCCGGCGGGAATGACGCACTTGAACAGTGCCATCTCGCCGCTGATTTCCCGCTGCGGAATGCCCTCAAAAAAGACACCCGGGATGGTCTTGATGTCAGCGGGGATACCGAGCAGCGGCTCCTCCTTGGTCTGGCAGTTGCCAGGCCAGCAGATCAAGCTCGGTTTCGGAGAGCGGCGGCAATGCTCTGTTGCCGGCAAGTCGCCGCAGGGGCGGCAGGATGCCGTTGCCGTCCTCAAGGAGCCGGGCCCAGAGCAGCAGGCTCGGAATGCCGGAAAGCGTCTTGGGCTGTACCGCGTCCAGGGCCTGGGCCGCCGCCCGCATGGACGAATCCGACGCCAGAGAGGACGGCAGCAGTTCGGCGAAGGAAGTGTCGGCAAGGCGTTTCATCAATCATCCTCGTAGCCGCCGAAGCGCAAAGAGAAGGCTGTTTCTCGCGCCACTTCCACCGCGTCCATCGGGCGGAACGCCCGGGTGGACACTTCAACCCTCTTGGCCCCGGCCTGCTCCAGCAGGGAAATCAGCTTGGTGGGATTGATATCGCGGCCCGGCTTGCTGCGCTGCCAGACGCGGTACTTTTCCAGCGCGGAGGCGATGTTCGCCCGGGTTGCATCGGCGAGCGCCGCTCCGGAGCGCGCAAGGTAATAAAGCCCGTCCACCGTGTATTCGATGACATCGGGCGGAGCCACCAGCACATGATCCTTCAGCGGCCGCACAAATTCGGAAGACAGCGTTTCGGCCACAAGACGCAGATGTTCGGCATCGGGCATTTCCCCGCCCAGCAGGATGGGGCGCACATCCACAACGCCGGGCGAAGGGCTGGTGATGGACACATCGGCGATATCCGCATGGGCGGACATGGCCCAAAAGCGGTAAGCACCCTCACTCCCGGCGTTGCTGAAGGCTTCCGAGGCAAGGCGGATGCGCTCGCGGTAATGCGCATCGCTCTCCACATCGCTGCCGCCAAGGGACACAGCGACGTTGCTGACCGCGCCTATGCAGGCGATGCGGTCTACCAGCTCCGTCATCTGGCCAGCCACAAAGCCATTGCCCTGCGCGCCTGGGCTCAGGCAGGCGGCATCGACTTCCACCTCAGTTTCACCCGCAGGGATGACCGCAACGGCCTGTGTGGCGAACATGACCTGACCGCCCGTGGTGGCCACGCGTGTTCCCGCCGGAATATCCACCGCAAAGGTCAATGCTTCGGGCAGAGAAAAGCGGAGCGTGGTGCGCGATGGCGTGGGCGCAAGGCGTGTCGTCCCCATGAACGCGCCCAGATGGTCAAGGTGCCCGCCCGCGGCGAACGCCAGAAGGTTCTGGCGCACCGCCAGGTCGATATTGCCGTTGATCACGATTTCGCGGTAGGCGAGGGACTCGCACAGCAGGCGCTCCGGCGTGGACGGGTACAGCGTGATGTTCATGGCGCTTTCAAAACTGGCGATGACATCTGCCTCCACCCGCCCCGTGTCCATAGGAGCGAAGGAGATGTCCGGCAGGGCGACAAGATCAACGGAAGTCATGCAGAAACTCCTTGCGTACCGAAAGGCTGACCACCGGGCACGGTCTGCCCTCCAGGGCTTCGCTTTTCGCCGGGGCAAAGGTGATGGAACGCACCTGGACGCGCATGGTCTCCGGCTGTCGCCCGGTAACCCTGCCCACGCGGATGCACTGGGCCAGCAAATCCTGCACCTGTTCCAGTTCCATCTCAGTACCCCAGGGCGGATTGCAGGGTGACGCTGGTGGTGTAGCCGCCGCTGCCGGATCCGTGAAAGTGACCGTACAGGAGCTGTACACTTCCGCTGTGGTGATTTTGCCCCGGAAACTGCCTGTGTTTCCTCTGTCCAGAGTCACAGGCTCAAGGCCGTCCGCGCCGGAACCGGAGTAGACGACAATCTGGCGTGAGGACACTTTCACCCTGCAACCGTGTTCGCCGCCGATGCGGTGCAGGAAGGCCAAATCCTGCTCCTGGCGCTGCTCCACCCTCTGGAGGGATATGGCATCCCCCCGGTACAGCAGCGTAAGGCCCGCTTCCCGGGCAATATCCCCGGCTATGGTTTCCAGTGTGGCGCTGTTCCAGGCCCTGGTTTTCTTCTGCCCGGCAAGCGACGTTTTGACAGCCGCAGGCACGCCCTTGATGGTTACGGTATCGGTTTCGCCCGCCTCGAATTCCACCTCGTCCACTTCAAACGCGCCGCAGGGCAACTCCAGGCAATCGCCGAGTGCGAACCAATCCGTACAGACGATGCTGGCCTGCATGGTATGGCCGCGCTGCGGGCACCAGGCGTCCTGCCAGAGCCTGTCCCGGTCACTGATGACCACCTGCAGATCGTCAGTTTCCCCCTTCGCGCCGCTCTTGTCGGTAAAGGTGAGGGAGAGCAGATCCGGAGCAAGGTCGGCGGAGATGTCACGGCCTTCATAAATCAGAGAGAGGGCGGCGCGGCGCATCAGGCCCCTCCTGTCATGCGCTCCCAGGGAGCGGCTTGCGCGGAGCGGAAGCCCCTTCTCCGGCGTCTTCGTCGTCATCACCGAATGCCCAGTCCCAGGCTTTGCCAAGGCCCCGCTTGGCGCTGCCCAGCACAGGGTTCTGCGAGAGCGTGAGAGCGCGCGTGGTGCCCACGGTGGCCATTTGCGCGCCGGAGAACAGCAGCATGCTCCGCGCGCCATGTTCAGGCCGGTACGCACGGGATTGAAGGCATAGCCCAGTACCAGGGAGGACACAGCCAGAGTCACGATGCCGCCGCCCACAAGGGCCACGCCCTTGGACATGGTCGGGAAGGTCTGCACGAACCATGAAATGCCGTTGGCCACTCCGGTTAGACCCACTGACGCACCCCGGATGGCCGGGAGGAAAAGATCCCCCACGGAGCTGCCCACATCTTCCCATGCGGACTTCAGGCGGCGCAATTCGCCGCCCGTGGTGTCGTTCATCTGCTGACTGATGCGAGCAGCGGTTCCGCTGGATGCGTTGATCTGCTCCATGTATTTCCGCATGGCGGTTGTGGGGCGGCCCAGACCGTCAACGATGGTCTGCCCCATATCGTCCACAGTCTTGCCCGCAGCATCGGCCAGGGCGATCATGGCCGCCGAGGCTTCCGTGCCGAATACCCGCTTGAAAACCTCGGCGCGCTCACCAGTCCCATCTCGCGGGTTTTGAGATTGAGTTCCTCCAGAATATCGACCAAGGGCCGTAAATTCCCCTTGGCATCCTTGGTGTTGCCCCCCATATCCGACAGGGTCTGGCTGGCCCCAGCGATATCCTCCATTTGCTCGTACAGTTCATCCAGCTCCGGCCCGGCGGCTCCCGTCAGGTCGGCCAGAGCCTCCTTGGCCATCTTGGGCGGGGCGGCCAGGCGCGGCAGGGGCGGCTGCCGCCATGCCCATGCCCATCGTACCCACGATGCGGCCATGCAAATCCATGCGTTGAGCCCGCAACATGGAACGCTGGGCCAGATTGGCCGACAGCGCCGCCTGGCTGCGGCGGGCGCGCTCCAGCTCGGTAGTCAGCTCCACCTGCAGGCGCAGCACTTCCATTTCCGTTTCATTGCCGTGCTTTTTGCCCGTTTCCAGGCTGCCCAGGGGCGATGTCTTGGTGTGGGCCAGCAGCGTCACCAGCAGCGGCACAGCCTTACGGATGCCCGTGGCTTCGTCTTCCATCTGCACGGAGGCGCGCAGTTCCAGCAGGGGTTGCAGCGTGGAATCCAGCAGCTTGTAGAAGTTCTTGGTCTGGCTGATCCACGAGAGCTTGGCGGTCATGCTCTGCGTCATGCCCAAGGCCGGGCTTTCGTATTCACCCGCCACGCCGGAGCCACTGATGGTTTCCGTGATGTAGGAAACTTCGGGCATCTCAATGGTGGCGACACCCAAAAGATCCGTGCCGTTGTAGTAGGCGCGGAAGGCGATGGTTTGTTCAGGTCTGCGGCTTATGCTTCACCCCCGAAAAGAGCTTGCAGATAGGTGGGATCAAATTCGAATATGCCCTCAATGCTTCTGGCGGGAGGAGGAGGCGAGAGCCACAGGTGGAAACGCAGCAGGCCGTCCATGATGTCCGTGAGCGAATTTTCACTGCCCAGATAGGAGATGCGGCCGCCGTTGATGAAGCCGCGCGAAGTGAAGCCGTCCAGGCGGATTTGCTCGGACTTCAGGATGCGCTCAATGAACCGCTTGGTGATGGGCCCATCCACCTGGGAGAAGTAGGTGAGGATGAAGCTGTTCTGGTACCAGTTGAAGAAGCGGCGAATGGGAATGAAGGCGTCCTTCGGATCCGTGTTGCTCGGATAGCACCCGGTACGATTGCCCCAAAACCGCCAGCCGCAGTCAAAATTGCTGACCGTGACGATGCCCTGGCCGTTGAGATAGTTGTTCTCATCAAGGCCCAGCCAGACTTCTTCATCCACCGCTCCATCGGCCCCCACGACCACCGCCCGATCCATGAACGCCTGCTTATTGGACGGGGAAACGTGCGGCGAATTGCCGTTGTCCGAATCGGTCAGGGATATACGCCCCGAAAGCTGTGTCGAAAGGTGATAGATACGCTCACCCAGGGCAATACGCGGCCAGCAGACGACCAGATTCTCGCTGGTCAGATTGTTCCGCTCCTTGTAACCGGGGACATCGGTGTAAAAGGGCACCGCAGCCGTGGGCACGTCAGCCAGGGCCAGGGCGCGGAAAAGGCCGTTGATGCCCACCGCCTTGGCCCCCATGCTGATGGCCACGGCGGGTTCCTCACTGAAACGCGGGGCCAGGATGGAGCCGGGCACGATGCGGTAGCGGGGAAACATCTCCGCTATCAGTTCCAGTCCGGTCTTTTTGCCCGTCCGCGCGTCCACGCCGCCGATGATGTCGGCGGAGGTCACCGCAGCCGGACTAGGGCCTGTTCACGCTATTTGACAAATTGTATTCATGGGGTATACTTGCCCCCCATGAACATAACCAAAGAACAATATGAACGCATTGCCGATTGCTTCCCCCGACAGCGGGGAAATGTTTCCCTGGATAATCGCCAAGTTCTCAATGCTATCCTCTATGTCGTGGAAAATGGCTGCAAGTGGCGGCGTCTCCCAAAAGAATTCGGCAACTGGCATACCATTTATACCCGCATGAATCGGTGGAGCAAAAATGGCGTCCTCGCCAAAATTTTTGAGCGGCTTCAGCGCGAGCGGCTCATTGCCGTCAAAATCAAGGTTCTTTCTCTTGACAGCACTATCATCAAGGTTCACCCCGATGGAACAGGGGCTTAAAAAAACAGGCCCCCAAGCCATCGGCAAATCCAGAGGCGGATGGACAACCAAACTTCATTTGGTTGTCGCGTCCCCTGAATGTGCCCTGATATTCAGTCTTTCCCCCGGCAATGCGGGAGATGCGCCTCAAGGCAGAAAACTTCTGGAAGCCCTCGGCCCTGCGCCTTGCAGTCTCCTTATGGACAGCGCCTATGAAGGCAATGAAACACAACAGTTGAGTCGTCGTCTGGGCTATGCGCCAGTAGTCCCTCCCCATCCCTTGCGGCGTAAGCCTTGGAATTATGACAAGGAGTTATACAAAAAACGCAATGAAGTTGAGAGATTGTTTCGACGCTTGAAGGGCTACAGGCGCATAGCAACCCGCTATGATAAGCTTGACGCCTTGTTTCTTGGCTTCATTCTGTTTGCCCTCATCGTTGAAGGACTTAAAAAGTGTTAACAGACCCTAGTGTTGCGTCAAACTTGAAAAGGCATAAAAAAGGACTTATCTTTTTCCTCAAATGGGAGAAGATATGCCAAAAATTTTATATAGGGTGACCCTCACACAGGAAGAACGCACTGAACTTGAAAGT
>NZ_JAAKEI010000062.1 GCF_011039085.1 Desulfovibrio sp. ZJ369
AATGCTCTAGAGCAGATTACCTTTGACTTTTTATGAAAGTCAAAGGTGGCATTCAGGCGAAAAACGCGGTTTTCGCCTGAATGTACGCCGCGTTGCGGCGGCTGCCGCTTTCGCGTCAGCAGAGCATTTTCCAAGTGAAAATGCTCTGGTCCGGATCCGAAGGCAGACCGAAAAGCCGCCGCCGCAACAAGTCCAGGGCATGACTTGCCGCTCTGCTGCGCGTCCATTCCCGCCCCAGGTAGCGGCCCTGGGGACGCATGACGCGCAACCGGGTTTCCTTTTCGTCACTGAGCGCAATGTACACCAGGCCCACGGGCTTTTCGGGCGTGCCGCCGTCCGGTCCGGCCACGCCGGTAATGCCGATGCCAAAGGTGCTGTTATAGCGCGCACGCACATTGGCCGCCATGCTCCGCGCCACTTCCGGGCTCACGGCCCCCTGCGCGCGCAACAGATCCTCAGGCACGCCCAGAAGACGGGTTTTGGCCGCATTGGCGTAGGTCACCAGGCCCACGCCGAAAACTGCGGACGCGCCCGGCTGATCCGTGATTCGTTTGGCCAGCAGCCCGCCGGTACAGGATTCGGCCGTGGCCAGACTGAGGCCCCGGCGGATCAGCTCCGGCACCACCACGCTCTCCAGGCCGCTTACATTCACGCCGTACACCACATCCCCCAGGCGACGGCGAACGGCTTCCACCAGAGGCGCGGCCAAAGACGCTGCGGCGGCCGCGTTTTTGGCTTTGGCCGTAACCCGCACGAACATCTCGCCCTCGGTCGCATAGGTGGCGGCCGTGGGATTGGCCCCCCCGGTGAGATCGGCAATGCGCTCCGCGGCCGCGCCTTCGCCGATGCCAAAGGTGCGCACCATGAAAGAAGCTATGGCTTCGTTGGTCCGTTGCTGCAAAAAAGGCACAACGCTGTCGCGCAACATGGGGAGCAGCTCCGAAGGCGGCCCGGGCAGCAGAATAACTGTTTTCCCCTTTGCAAGCGGCACGGCGCAGCCCGGCGCAGTGCCCACGGCATTGGGAAAGGCCACGCAGCCGCGCGGCAGAAAGGCCTGCTTGCGCTGGTTGGCGCTCATGGGCCGCGTGCCGAAATACTCTTTCAGGCGGCGCAGGCTGTCCGCATGTTCCACAAGCGGGGCAGCGGCAACCAGGGCCACGGTTTCCTTGGTCAGATCATCGTCCGTGGGGCCCAGGCCGCCGGTGGTAATCACCAGATCGCTGCGCTCCAGGGCTTCGCGCAGAGCCGCTTCCAGCCGCCCGGCATTGTCCCCCACCGTATGGGTATGGAGCAGATCCACGCCCAGGGCGGAAAGCTCCCGCGCCACATGGGCCGCGTCGGTATTCACAGTGTGACCGAGCAAGAGCTCGGTGCCCACAGAAATGATTTCCGCTTTCATGATCGTGCCTCGCTTGCTGTGGCGGCCCGGCCTGCCGCCCGTGTTTCGGACGCAGCATGATACGTCGCACGCCGCGTGACCGCAACGCCGCGCATTCTGCGCCGCAGGGCAAGGGGCTTCAACGCCGGAACGGGTGAGTGCCGCGACACATCGCACGGCAGACAGAGCTGTTGCGGGGCAGGCGTTTTTTTGTCAGCACTGGCTCGGTCATGCAGTCTGCGATTCTTTTTGGGGCGGCCCGCGCGTTTGGCTTGACAAGGCCCGCGCACATAACGTAATCAATTCATACTTAATAACTAGGAAAATTTTTTCAACCCTGCGGCCCGGTTGTACAGGCCGCTCCCCGCATCCACAAGAGAGCACCCGATGACCGCAACCTCTTCCCTGCGCTTTGAAACGCTTCAGGTTCACGCCGGCCAGGAACAACCCGACCCGGCCACCGGAGCCAGGGCCGTGCCTGTCTATCAGACTGCCTCCTTCGTCTTCCGGGACTGCGAACACGCCCAGGCCCGATTCAGCCTGGAGGATGCCGGCAATATTTACGGCCGGCTGACCAATCCCACCCAGGAGGTCTTCGAGCGGCGCATGGCGGCCCTGGAAGGCGGCGCGGCGGCCCTGGCTGTGGCCAGCGGCGCGGCCGCGGTGAGCTGCGCGCTGCAGAATCTGGCAGGCGCAGGGCAACATATCGTGGCGGAAAAGACGCTCTACGGCGGCACATATAACCTGCTTGCGCATACGCTCAAGTCCTGGGGCATCAGCACCAGTTTTGTCGATCCACACCAGCCCGGCGCTTTTGAAAAAGCCATCCGCCCGGAAACCCGCGCCGTTTTCATTGAAAGCCTGGGCAATCCCCACAGCAATATCATGGACATTGAAGCCCTGGCCCGGCTGGCTCACAGCCGGGGGATTCCGCTGGTCATCGACAATACCTTTGCCACGCCGTATCTGCTGCGCCCCCTGGAGCACGGCGCGGATATCGTGGTCCATTCGGCCACCAAGTTCATCGGCGGCCACGGCGCGGCTCTGGGCGGGGTTATTGTGGACGGCGGCCGCTTTGACTGGGCGGCTTCGGGAAAATTCCCGCAATTCAGCGAACCGGATCAGAGTTACCACGGGCTGAGTTTTGTGCAGGCCGGGGGCCCGGCCGCGTTCGCGCTCAGAGCGCGGGCCGTGCTGCTGCGCGACCTGGGAGCGACGCTCGCGCCTCTGCACGCCTTTCTTTTCCTCCAGGGTCTGGAAACCCTTTCCCTGCGCGTGGAGCGCCATGTGCGCAATGCCTTGCGCGTGGTGGAATTTCTGCACAGACACCCGCGCGTGGAAAAGGTCAATCATCCAAGCCTGCCGCAGAGCCCGAGCCATGATTTGTATAAAAAGTATTTCCCGCGGGGCGGCGGCTCGATCTTCACTGTGGAGATCAAAGGCGGGGCGCAGGAGGCACGCGCCTTCATCGACCGGCTGCGGATTTTTTCCCTGCTGGCCAATGTGGCGGACGCCAAATCGCTGGTCATCCATCCCGCCTCCACCACGCACGGCCAGCTCAACGCGGCGGAACTGGCCGAAGCCGGCATCCGCCCCAATACCGTACGCCTTTCCATAGGCATTGAGCACATTGACGACATTCTGGAGGATCTGGCGCAGGCGCTCGCGGGCTGAGGCGTTTTCACCGGGCAGGGGCCGGGCCGGTTTTGCCCGCAGGCGAAAATCCGCGGGCACGCCCGGCGAAAGCAGCCTTGTGTTTTTATGCCGTATCCGATAGGAGAAAACAGGCCCGGCGTCCGGGGCCCTGGCACGGAGCAAAGCGGTTTCCCACAGACGCGCAGCCCTGACTGTCAGACTTTACCGGCGCGTCCTATCAGGAGATGCTTATAATGATGAAAAAGTTTATGGCCTTAGTGTTCATTATGCTTTTGGCCGTGCCCGCTCTGGCTGAAGAGATTACGACCCGGTATTTTACCGTCAATGTGCCTGACGATTGGAAGGCCGTGATGCCCCCCTCGGAAAACCAGGGCATGAGTACAGCGATATTCGTCAAGGCCTCAGGCGCGCTTTCCGTGACCCTGTTCGCCGGTCCCAACAGCGGCGCTGACGCCAAAAGCATTGCAAGCATGTTTGCTGAGCAGTTCAAGTCCGAAAAGCCGCCGGTGGAAAAAAACGGCCAGTATACCTTCACCTTCATGCAACAGAACGTTTCGGCCCAGGTTTGGGTTGCCACCGAGGGCGACGCCTTTTTGGTGACCAGCATAGCCGGCTCACCCCGCAAGGAAGGCCTGGAATTCGTGAAAAAGAACGTCAAAAGCGCCAATTACGCGGGTATGCTGCCCAAGTAAGCAGCGCAAATCTGAAAAAACTCTGCTGAACAACCCTTCCTCAGAAAGCTCGCAAAATCCCGCAGAACGGGGTTTGCGAGCTTTCAACGTCCAGCCGGCAATCAGGCACGCTGTCGCCTTTTCCGAGGCCTGAAAGCTGCCTGCCCGCCGTCTTGATTTTCTGTACGCAGCCGTCTTTTTTCGGCCTGGCGCAATTTCCCACTTGCTACTTTTTTTAATTTTGTGCTACTAAGAAAAGGCCGCCGCGGCGCTCCGCCTGGTTTGAAATCCTTGAAAACCGCGGGCGGATGCGCATCTGTGCGGGCAGCCTTGGCGCTGTACAGACCGGGCGGCAGGCGCGCCTCTTTCAGCGCAGCCACAACATTAACTGCCATAAGGAAACGCTACCATGTGGAAAATCTGCTGCGCGAGCCTGGCTCTTGTACTCTGTTTTGTCGTCCGGGCCGAGGCCCATTTCGGCATGCTCATCCCCTCCGCCTCCACAGTGACGGAAAAAAAAGACGCGGACCTGAAACTCGCCATCTCTTTTTCGCATCCCATGGAAATGCAAGGCATGGAAATGGTCGAGCCCAAGGCTTTCACCGTGAGCGTGGGCGGCAGGACGGAAGATCTGAAGGCAAGCCTCAAGCCTGCTTCCATCATGGGCCATAAGGGCTGGCAGGCCGCGTACAAGGTGAAAAGACCGGGCGTCTACCAATTCGCCGTGGAGCCCGCGCCGTATTACGAACCCGCAGAGAACTGCTATATCATCCATTACGCCAAGACCGTGGTGGCGGCTTTCGGCAACGAGGAAGGCTGGGATGAGCCTTTGGGCCTGAAGACCGAAATCGTTCCGCTGACCCGGCCTTTCGCCAATTACGCGGGCAACGTCTTTCAGGGCCGGGTGCTTCTGGACGGCAAGCCCGTGCCCGGCGCGGAAGTGGAAGTGGAATGCTACAACAAGAAGAAAAGTCATCAGGCGCCCAATGAATACTTCGTCACTCAGGTGGTCAAGGCCGATGAAAACGGCGTTTTTTCCTATGGCGTGCCCTGGGCCGGCTGGTGGGGTTTCTCGGCCCTGAACACGGCCAGGGAAAAAATAGACTACAAGGGCGAACCTAGGGACGTTGAACTGGGCGCTGTGCTCTGGCTGGAATTTACGGCCCCCAAAACCAACTAGAGCGTTTTGCCTTTGAAATTATCCAATTTCAAAAGCAAAATGCTCTAACTGTTTGCTGAACCGGCTCCGCGCGGCTGCGAGGTCTGCGCGGAGCTTCGGAGCAGAAGGCGGCCCGCAGGCTGAGCGGCTGCGTCCGGACAGGAAAAAGACGCGCGGGCGATCTCGGGCCGGGCAGCCTGGTTTTCACCTTCCTTTGACAGGCGCGCGCCCTGGCGGGCTGTGGCAACACAGCCTTTCCGCAAGGCCTGCGCGCAAGGAACAGACATGCATATTGCAGAAGGCGTTCTTTCCCCGGCCGTACTCGGCGCAGGCGCGGTTCTGACCGTGATCGGCACGGCCGTGGGGCTGCGCGGGCTGGAGTACGACCGCTTGATGACCGTGGCCATTCTTGCCGCCGCCTTTTTTGTGGCTTCCTTGATCCATGTGCCCGTGGGCCCGGCCAGCGCGCATCTGATTCTCAACGGGCTGCTGGGCGTTTTGCTCGGCTGGGCCGCCTTTCCGGCCATTCTCGCGGCCCTGGCCCTGCAAGCCCTGCTTTTTCAGTATGGCGGGCTCACGGTCCTGGGCGTGAACGCCTTTACCATGAGCTTTTCCGGGGTGCTCGCCTGGTATTGCTACCGCGCCATTGCGCGCGCCTGGCCCGGCCGGAACGGCCTGCGCGTTGCCGCTTTCTGCGGCGGCGCGCTGGGCGTGGCCGGAGCCGGCATTTTTACGGCCCTTGCCCTGGCTTTCACCAACGAAGGATTTCTGGCCGCGGCGCAACTGCTCCTGCTGGCGCATGTGCCCGTGATGCTGGTTGAAGGCCTGATCACCATGTTTACGGTTTCCTTCATCGCCCGCGTGCGCCCGGAACTGCTGCGCGCATCCGGGGTATGAACATGTTTGCCGTTATTAGAGCGGTTTGCTGTTGAAAACGGCAACCGCTCTGGCGGCCGCGGGAGCGGACGCCCGCGCCGGCGGTAGCCGTTAGCAAGCTTTGCTTGCTTACGGATAGCGACAGCGGTTGCGTTGGCTGGCTGTCGCAGTAACCAGTTGCTGTCTTCATCCGTAGCTTCCTTCGTCGCAACGGCTGAAGCAATGAGCCTGAAAACCACGCTTTTCAGGCGCTTGTCCCGCTTGCGGGGAAATGATGGCGGCGAAGTGATTGAAAATGAATATTTTCAATCAAAAAATGCTCTAGGGCCTGTTCACGCTTATCAGAAAAAACCTTGTTTTTTCGGGACACTGCCTCGTAATTCTGCCGGGGAAAGAATTTTCGTTGAACCATTTAAAATAGTTGAGAATACGCAGGATAGTGCTAACACACCCTAGGGAGGAACATGCCATGCCTGCCGCACGTTTTTTTGTGTTTTCCCGGCTGCTGAAAACAATTCCGCCGCTGCTGGCCCTGACGCTGGCTTTGCTGCCCGCCCTGGCCCTGGCCCACCGGGTCAATATTTTCGCCTGGACCGAAGGAGATCAGATCGTGGTGGAATGTGCCTTTAACGGCAGCTCCAAAGTCAATGGCGGCCGTATTGCCGTCTACGACGCGGTGGACGGAAAGGAATTGCTGCAAGGCATCACCGACGCCCAGGGCCAATTCCGCTTTGCCGTGCCCGATGAGGCCCGCGCGGCCGGGCATGACCTGCGCATCCAGATCAATGCCGGAGAGGGCCACCAGAATCAATGGATCGTGGAAGCCTCGGAATTCAACGCCGCACCCACGGCCGCCGCCTCGTTTTCTCCCGCGCCGGGCAGCGCGGATGTTGCCGTTGCTCCCTCTTCCGCCCAGGGCGCGGGCGCTTTGCCCGGCCCTTGCGCCACGCCCGCCGACGTGCGGCGCATCGTCAACGCCGCCCTGGACGCCAAGCTCGCGCCCCTCAAACGCGACCTGGCCGCGCAGCGCAGCGCCGGGCCGGGCCTGACGGAAATCATCGGCGGCCTGGGCTGGCTGCTGGGACTGGCGGGCCTGGGCCTGTACTTCAGGGGACGGCGGGGATAGAGCGGTTTGCTGTTGAAAACGGCAACCGCTCTGGCGGCCGCGGGAGCGGACGCCCGCGCCGGCGGTAGCCGTTAGCAAGCTTTGCTTGCTTGCGCCAGCCGTTGGCGAGTCTGCGAGCCTTACGGATGGCGACAGCGGTTTCGTTGAATGTTTTTTGTGGTAACTAATTGCTGTCTCCATCCGTAGCTTCCTTCGTCGCAACGGCTGGAGCACGGATAGCGACAGCGGTTGCGTTGGCTGGCGTCGCAGTAACCAGTTGCTGTCTTCATCCGTAGCTTCCTTCGTCGCAACGGCTGAAGCAATGAGCCTGAAAGCCACGCTTTTCAGGCGCTTGTCCCGCTTGCGGGGAAATGATGGCAGCGCCGCTTTTGAAATTGAATAATTCCAAAAGCAAAATGCTCTAAAGGCAGACAGTGTTCGATCAACCCTTTGTCCGCGCTTCCCCCATCCAGCGGATTGATCCGCGTGTGCGCCTGGCCCTGGCAGCAGCCACCGTCGTATGCCTGGCCCTGCTGCACAGCGTGACGGCCGCCCTGCTGGGGCTGCTGCTCGGCGCGCTTTTGCTGGCAGCCGCCCGGCCGCCCCTGCTGCCGCTGGCGCGGCGCGTGGCGGCAGTGAATCTCTTTGTGCTTTTTCTCTGGTGCGTGACGCCCCTGACCATGCCCGGCGAAAGCCTGGCGCGCTGGGGCATGTTCTCGATCAGCGCCGAGGGCGTGCGCCTCTCCTTGCTGGTCAGCATCAAATCCAACGCCATCCTCTGCGTTTTTCTGGCCCTTGTGGCCAGCATGGATTCGCCCACTGCGGGATACGCTCTGGAACGCCTGCGCTGCCCGCCCAAACTGGTCTTTCTTTTTCTGTTCACGGGCCGTTATGTGCATGTGATCGCCCATGAATGGCAGACGCTCAGCGTGGCTGCCCGGCTGCGGGGGTTCAGGCCGCGCAGCAATCTGCATACCTACCGCACGCTGGCCTCGCTTCTGGGCCTGTTGCTGGTGCGCAGTTACGAACGTTCCCTGCGCGTGCGCGAGGCAATGCTGCTGCGCGGTTTTCAGGGGCGCTTCCGCTCCGTGGCCGAGTTTCATGCGCGGCCTGTGGACGCGCTCTTCGTGATCTGCCTGGCGCTTTGCCTCTGCGGCATCGTCTGGGCGGAGCTTTCAGCCGGGGGCCCGCATGTCTGAAACGGATATTTTCAGCGTGGAGCACGTTCACTTCAGCTATGTCCAGGACGAGGAAACGCGGGACGTGCTGCGCGACGTAAGCTTTGCGCTTGCCGCGGGCCAAAAGGTCGGCCTCTATGGCCCCAACGGCAGCGGCAAGACCACCTTTTTCCGCTGCATTACAGGCCTGGCGCGGCCGCAACAGGGTCGGATCCGCTTTCATGGAAAGGTCTTGCACGGCGAAAAGGACTTTTACGAGCTGCGCTGCAAAGTGGGTTTTGTGCTCCAGCATGCGGAGGATCAGCTCTTTTTCCCCACAGTGCTTGAAGATGTGGCTTTCGGCCCGCTGAACCTGGGGCTTGCGCCGCAGGCAGCCCGGCAACGGGCCCTGGAAACCCTGGAATACATCGGGCTCCGGGGTTTTGAGCAGCGCCTGACCCATCGCCTTTCCGGCGGGGAAAAAAAGCTGATCTCCCTGGCCACGGTACTGGCCATGCGCCCTGAAGCACTTTTGCTGGATGAGCCCACCAACGGCCTGGATACTGACGCGCGCCAGCGGATCATCGACATTTTGCGCGCTCTTCCCACGGCCCGGATCATTATTTCGCACGATTGGGAATTTTTGGCCCAGACTTCCACTGAGTATCTGACCATTGTACACGGTCGGCTGAACAGCTGCGCGCCCTCCGTTGCTCACGCGCACATGCATGTGCATCCTCTGGGCAATGAGCCCCATGCCCATTGAGCCGGCCTGAGCTTTGGCCGTATTCCGCCCTGCACGAGCGCTCGCCCTCGCGTGCCGGAAAATCTGCCCGGCGCTGGCCTGCTGCAGGCTTCGCGGGAGCGAAGCGCGGCTCCGCCGCCGAAGCGGCTCTTACCAGTGATTATGGTAACATAGCAAATTATTGCACTTAGAGCGGTTTGCTAATTTCATTAGAACATTTTGCTTTTAACTTTTTACATAGCCACAGGATTTAAACCATCCTTCAGCGTCTTTTTGTGTGATACAACTTAATGCTTTTCCAATGGATTTGTATAGTTCATCACATGTTTTTGCTTTCATACCCCGAAGTAATTGTTTCACTTTGCTCC